>JBFHWF010000036.1:0-21847 GCA_041589175.1 Gammaproteobacteria bacterium | reverse complement strand
GGTGAGTGGCTTGCTGCATCGCCCTGGGTGCAGTCGATTCAGAACATCGCCGAACAGGGATTTAACCTACGCCTGCATAACCAGGAGTTGCTGGCATTAATCCCACACAGCACGGTCACCCGGCATCAAGCAGAACTACTGGCTAAGATTGAAACCAGTCATCGCCCTGACCCACAATTGCTCGCCGCACTTATTCCACATGATTACTCGGCTAGCCGACACCAGCGCCTGATCGACTGCCCATACCGGTTTTTTGCGGCCGATGGCCTGCAGCTAAAAACGCTCGAACAGATTACCACCGAATTAATGAAAAGTGATTACGGTGAAAAGGTGCACCTTATTTTGCAGGCTTTTCATCAAACCGTTGAAGGTTTACCAGAACCCTTTACTGAGCGCCTTACTGATACAAACCGCGAACAGGCTCTGCAGCACCTGAACAGGCTTTCCGAAAAAGTGTTTATGCAACATACCGAAGACAGCATACAGCAACGCGCCTGGCTTCAGCGCTGGCTCTCGACCACCGAGAGTTATATCGACTGGCAGATTCAGCGTAATGCAAACTGGACAATTCATCGTACCGAACTGAAGACTGAAGCCCGCATCAGTGACAGAGCCCGAATAAACGGGCGACTCGACCGAGTTGACCAGAATAATGATGGCTATTCGATCGTTGACTATAAAACTGGCTCGCCAGCCAGCAGAGAAACCGCCCTGAGCGGGGAAGACATTCAGCTCACCAGCTACGCCGCGCTTCACCAACAGGTTAACCAGGTGATCTACCTCAAACTTGACCAGGGCACCACGCGAACGGCAACCTGTCTCGAAGAGGAAGAGCTCGAAAGCTGCACACAACAGACCATGCAACGCCTGAGTGAACTGATAGATGCTCTACACCAGTCGAGCCCACTACCTGCCTGGGGTGATAGCAACACCTGCCTTTACTGTGACATGAGCGGTTTGTGCCGACGCCAGATGTGGCGACAGAATACACAGACTACAGACTGATCTTAAGCAGGCCTTAAAACGGGCATCCAGCCCACTCATCGATAGACTATACTGATACTACTCAGGGCTCATACAACACGCAGTAAAGGATGCAGATGATCCTAACGCCTGAACGTCTATCACTCGCGCTTATTGCCTTCCTGCTGTCTTTTACCTGCAGCGCGGAGACCTATGATTTCGGCATCGTGCCCCAGCAATCTGCCAGCAAAACGGCACGCCACTGGGTTCCAATACTGAAATTTATTAGCGAACGATCTGGGCACAAACTGGTTTTCAAAACAGCAAAGAATATTCCTACCTTTGAGCATAACCTTAGCGATGAGCGATATGATTTTGCCTATATGAATCCGTTACATTATGTCATTTACCAGAAACAGTCCGGATACCAGGCAATACTCAAAGACCCGGGAAAACAGATTCGTGGCATTATCGTAGTCCACCACAACAGTCCGCTGAAAACACTTAATGAGTTACAGGGTACAAACCTGGCATTTCCATCCCCTAATGCATTTGCAGCCAGTATTCTTACCCAGGCAGAGCTCCGCTCACTCAGCATAGACTTTACGCCCAGTTATGTCGCTTCCCATGATTCCGTCTACCGCAATGTACATCAACAACGTTTTGTAGCAGGTGGTGGGGTTATACGGACATTAAACAATATGCCTGAGCCAGTTCGTGAAGAGCTGCGAGTTTTATGGACATCGCGCCCCTACACACCCCATGCTATCGCAGCACACCAGCGCATTCCTGCCCAACATCGTGAGGCCATTCAGCAGGCCTTTATCGACCTGAAAGCATCCGCAGAAGGACAACAGCTGCTTAAACGCATTGGCTTTACATCCCTCGATGCCGCAAATGATAGTGACTGGAATGATGTGCGCCAGTTAAAAACCGGGGTGAAGTGACATGTCTTTCCGATTAAAAACAGTCATTGGGATCGCCCTGATTCAAACCGCCTTCTTTGTTTTTCTCATCATAATGATGATGAGATTCGTGGAAAACGCACAGGACAGGGAAATACAGGAACGCGCAAATACCACCATCAATATGTTCGCGGCCACAACCCGTGATGCCATCCTGGCAAGTGATCTTGCAACACTGGACGATGCTGCAGCAGAATTACTACTCAATCCAGGCATCGTCTATGTGCATATTATCGATGCGAATAGGCAAACAATGACCTATGTCGGCTCTGAAGAAGATCAGACCAGGGCATTCAAGGCAGACGGCTCGCTCAAGCAGGCTATTACGGACGGCATATACGATATACAGACATCCATAAGCATTGCCGGTTCTACCCTGGGAATTATTCAACTGGGTTTATCAATCGAAAATCAGCAACATGATATACAGCTTATACAGAATTATGGCTTCACGGTTGCAGCAGTTGAAATAGCGCTGATGATTCTTTTTTCATTCCTGCTTGGCAACTGGTTGACTCGACGATTAATAAAACTGAAAGCCGCTGCGGAAAGTATTGGTGAAGGCAAACTGGATGTACGCCTGAACGTACAGGGTAATGATGAAATTGCACACACCATCAGTGCATTCAACACAATGTCTAACAAACTGTCCGTAGCAGAGAAAAATCATCAACAGGCGATGCATAAACTCGAACTGGCCGAGGAGCACAGTCGGCTTTTGCTAACGTCTGCAATTGAAGGTATTTTTGGTATCGATGAAAACTGCCAGATAAGTTTTGCAAATCCAGCGGCTGCTTATATGCTCGCTTACGACAAACCGGAATCAATGACGGGTATTGCAATCAACGATATATTCAGGCAAAAACCCGAACTGATAAAGAACATATGCAAATGCATCGAAAATGCTCAGGTTCTACATGTCGAAGACACCGAGTTCCCCGGCAGAGACAACTCTCATATTCAGGTCGAATTCACCTGCTCACCTATCATCAAAGACAAACAGATTCATGGTGCCGTTATCATCTTTAATGATATCGGTAAACGAAAAGAAGCCGATGCAGCCATTTTGCGGGCACACCAGACCTCACTGGAGCACGCCCAGGCAAAAGCCGACTTCATGTCTAATATGAGCCACGAACTTCGCACTCCCATGAATGGAGTTATTGGGCTTTTACAACTTATCGATAAAAGTAAAATACCTGAAAGCTATATTGAATATATTAGCATGGCACAGTTGTCAGCCAATAAACTCCTAAAACTGATCAACAATATACTCGATTACTCACGCATTGACTCAGATAAAGTCAAAATCAGTCAAATTGATTTTAATTTATATGAATGCGTAGAGGATTGTATCGACAACCATCGAAGCGAGGCTGAAAAGAAAGGATTAAAACTCAATTACCGTTACGAAACCAGCCTGCGCTGGCTTAAGGGAGATCCACAACGACTCACTCAGATTCTTGATAATCTAATAGATAATGCCATCAAGTTTACCCATAAAGGCGAAATTAATATTTCCGTTAAGCCACTTGAAATTACAGAAGACTTTCTAAGCCTGCAGTTCAGTGTAAAAGACACCGGTATAGGTATATCAGCAAAAAATATTAACAAACTTTTTGGTGCATTCTCACAAGTCGATACGTCTATGACTCGAGAGTTTGGCGGTATAGGCATTGGCCTGTCTATATGCCAGAGCCTGGTCAGAAAAATGGGCGGCTCGATGCATGTAAAATCTCGACTCGACGAAGGCGCTGAATTTACTTTCGCTATTCAGTTTATGACCAGTCATATTATTGAGAATGACCAGCCACTCCAGACCACAACCAGTACAACGAAACGCTATCATGGTCATGTACTTCTTGTGGATGACAACCCGGTCAACCAGGTAGTTAGTCGAAAAGTATGCGACAGATTCGGACTCACATATGAGCAGGCCAATAACGGCCAGGAAGCCTTTGAGCTGTATAAAAAGGGCAAATTCGACCTGATTTTTATGGATCTACAGATGCCTGTTCTAAACGGGCTGGAAGCTACACGCCTGATACGAGAGCAGGAAACCAGTAATTCACACCAGATAATTATTGCACTCACCGCAAACACCGGAGATGACGATCGACGGCAATGCCTTCAGGTTGGGGTCGATGACTTCCTCTGCAAACCCCTCAAGGTCAGTGATATGGAGCAGGTACTGGACCGCTGGATCACATCCAGCCCTACGCTTGCTAACCAGGATATATAAGAAAGCCCTGCGCAGACTTGCTAATGGCAACACTCACCATAAAAACAAATACCAGCACCGCGAGTAACCAGGCAGAAATCCGTATCGCCATGACATGAGAATAACGAAATGCCAGCATGCCGAGTGCTATATATACCAGTAATGCAATTAATTTGGCCTGTAACCAGCCATGCTGCATTAACGACCAGGGACCCATCATTAACATCAGTACTGCGCTTAGCAGGAGTAAGGTATCATTCAAATGCGGCAACAGCCGTGTAAGCCGATGCTGCATCCACGATGAACCCTTAATCATCCAGATACCTCTTAGCAAAAAACCCGATATCGACATTCCCACAAAAAATACATGGCTGTATTTTAATAATTCATACACCTATAGCCTCCAGAAGTACCATGACCGATTCCGAAGCCCGATAATCGGACGATTTTGATTTTAATCCTGGCCTATTATTGGCATTGCGGTGCCTGTTAGTCTAGTGTTAAAGTGGCATAGCTGGCTCAGCCGAGTTGAAACCACCTCGGCCAGCCAAGTGGAAACAGAATAATAACAAGTATACTTAAGAATTGCTGACAGGCATGCCAGACCGACGCCTCAGCATCTGCACACGTGAACCCAGAGCAGCACACATCTACATTCAGGAAGAAGCCCGCTATCAGGAGCCTGCAGTCACAATATATATTTGTGGCGCTGCTACTTGGTTGCCTGGTACTTGTCACTGCAACTCTGGGTTATATCAATATTATAAGCACATCAAGTGAGCTGACGGCAGAAGCTGATGCAACTTCCAGGGTACTGGACCTCACCACTGAGATTCGAGACAGCACCAATCGCGCCTATAATACCATACAGGCATTCATGCTCGACCCAGCACCCGCCGCACACCGGCAGGAACTTGATAAAAATCTCCAACACGCACAAACAAAACTCAACCTTATTCAACGCGACCCCCTGTATCGGCAGCTACAGCTGGAATCAATGACGAGCGAATTATCACAGATGCTGATACGTCTCGATAAGGAATCACATACATTATTTAAAATTCGAATGAGTATTGGACAGCAATATCCAGCACTAAACATTTCCGATTCCGAAATGAACCCCCTGAGTGAAGAGATACTAACAGCCATAAACCTGACACTTATGGAGTATATGGAAAACCCTAGCCGCTTATTCAATAACCATGAATATGCATTACTGAATGAAGCACAGGCAAGCTGGTTACATACCATTTCGGAATATCGACTTTATCTAATGAATCGCATCGGGAGCCTGGATTCAGAATTCGTAAATGCACAGATCAATAGTGTTCACGCACACCTCGAACACTTCAGAAAAATCATTAACAAGTTAAATACACTGAATAATCAGGGCAGCTTTGACTTCCAGGGAAGTGAGCTCATTCAGCAACTACCCCGGCTAGTCAATCAATGGGAAACAGCTCTCAAGAAAATCACTTCGATTAACACATCAGAAGAATGGCGTCAGGACAACAAACTGTTAATTCGCACCATTATTCCGCTTATCGATGCTATCAATAACCACCTGAAAGTTATCGATCACAGGGTTAAGATCAAATACCAGAGTGTGCTGGAAAATAAAACCACTGCCAGCACAAAACAGAACTACATCCTTATCGGTATTATTCTGCTCTTCCTGATCTATATCATCATCTCTATCAAGCTGCTCCAGCATTTCATTATCAGGCCAATAGCCAGCATTGCCAGTACCATGAAAGATGAAGCCTACCACCACAGTGGCTTCCATATGCCAAATATAACTCGCACTCGTGAAACCCAGGATCTGATTGATGCCTTCAGTGAAATGAGTCATCAGGTTTTTAAACGTCAGGATGAACTGGAATACCAGGCGATGCACGATGCACTAACCAGCTTACCTAATCGCACACTGTTACATCAACGGCTGGACTACCATCTACTCATCAGCTCAAGAGAGAAACAGAATCTGATTTTTATGATGCTGGACCTCAATCGCTTCAAGGAAATTAACGATACCCTGGGGCATCATATTGGCGATAATTTACTGGTGCAGGTTGGTGAACGAATCAGCAATATACTCCGTAGTGTAGATACGGTTGCTCGTCTTGGCGGTGATGAATTTGCCGTACTGCTACCCAACACTAACCGTAAACAGGCCAGTATAGTTGCCAACAGTATTGGTCGCAGCCTGGAAAAACCTTTCAGCGTAAATGATTATGAACTGCAGATCAGTGCCAGTATTGGTATTGCGGAATTCCCTGCCGATGGTAAGGATAGCCATACCCTCATGCAGCATGCCGATGTGGCGATGTACATTTCCAAACGCGAGAAATCTGGTTTCCACTATTACAGCGCGGTGGAAGACAGCCATTCTGTTGGCCGACTGTCATTGAGTACAGACCTGAAAACAGCTATCGAAAATAATCAGCTTAAGTTACATTTCCAGCCAAAATACGACATGCTTAACCAGCAGATTATCGGTGCAGAAGCCCTGCTCCGCTGGCAACATCCCGAGTCTGGTCCTATTTCACCGGAAACCATCGTTGACCTTGCCGAAGAAATGGGCCTGATCAACGAACTCAGTCACTGGGTAATTGAAAACGCCATCCAGTTCTGTAGCACACACACACAAGAACACCCCGACTGTACAATATCAATTAACCTTTCCGTACATAATCTGCGTGATCCTGAGCTGCTTTCAAAAATTAATCACTGGCTGGTTGAGTACAACCTGCCCAGCTCACGCCTGTGCTTCGAAATCACGGAAAGCGCTATGATGACGAACCCCGAAAAATCTATACAGGTATTGAATAAGTTACACAAGCTAGGCATTCGACTGTCGGTAGATGATTTCGGCACCGGTTTTTCATCGCTTACCTATCTGAAGCTACTGCCCGTTAGCGAGCTTAAAATTGATAAGTCTTTCGTTATGGATATGTTACACGATGAAAGCGACAGGTTAATCGTTCACTCAACGATCGAGCTTAGCCACAATCTTGGACTGTCAGTGGTCGCAGAAGGCGTAGAAAACCAGCAATGCTGGGATATCCTCAAAACCATGGGATGTGATGCCGCTCAGGGCTATCATATGTCAAAGCCACTGAGTGAGAACAACTTCTCGGCACTGTTAAAGTCCTCGGCCAGCAATAGTAAAACAGATAAGCATTACGCTTCTCTGTAAAACTTGTTGCAATCAGGATATCAGCGCAAGCAAGGCATCCTCATCGAGGATTTCCACACCGAGCTGCTCCGCCTTGCTCGCCTTGGAGCCCGGGTTATCGCCAACCACAACATAGCTGGTTTTTTTCGATACGCTACCCGTTACTTTTGCACCCCTCGCCTGTAATGCTTTCTTCGCTTCATCTCGGGTCATGCGCATTAACGTACCTGTTAGTACAAACGTCTTTCCTTCGAGCGTTTGCTCAACGGCGGCTGTTTTTTCAGGCGCATCCCAGTGAACACCTGCAGCAAGCAGACGATCAATCACTTCGATATTGTGTGGCTGCTTAAAGAATCGAACAATATGGGCCGCTACGATGGGGCCGACATCTTCTACTGTCTGCAAACTTTCTTCATCCGCTGATCGTAGTGCATCAAAATCTGCATAGTGTTGAGCCAGGTTCTGCGCTGTCGCTTCTCCTACTTCGCGGATACCTAACGAATAAATAAATCGGGGCAGAGTCGTATGCCGGGATTTGTCCAGTGCCACCAGTAAATTATCTGCCGACTTTTCACCCATGCGTTCCAGTTTCACCAGCCCTTCGCGATCAAGTGAATAAAGATCATTGACATGCTCAATTAAACCGGCATCCACCAGTTGCTCGACCAGCTTGTCGCCAAGACCATCAATATCCATCGCCTTACGAGACGCATAATGTTTTATTGATTCCTTACGTTGAGCACCGCAGAACAATCCACCACTGCAACGTGCAACCGCCTCACCTTCTTCCTGCTCAACCTCTGAACCACAGACCGGACAATGCTCAGGTAGCTTAACTTTATTAACCTTGCCCTTGCGACTACCGGGAACAACGCGTACGACCTCCGGTATCACATCTCCGGCACGGCGTATAACCACGCTATCACCGACGCGCACATCTTTACGCATTACCTCATCCATATTATGCAGGGTTGCATTACTGACCGTAACACCACCTACAAACACGGGTTCGAGTCGAGCCACCGGTGTCAATGCACCCGTACGCCCCACCTGAAACTCGATTGCATTCACTCGCGTGATTTCTTCCTGCGCCGGAAACTTGTGGGCAATTGCCCAGCGTGGGGCTCGCGCGACAAAGCCCAGTTCCTGTTGCAGTCGCAACTGATCGACTTTATATACGATACCATCGATCTCATAGGGCAGCGCATCGCGCTGTTCAGCCATACGCTGGTAATAAGCCAGGCAGCCTTCAACACCCTCAACAATCTCTCGCTCTTTACATACTGGCAGACCCCAGCGCTGTAACTGCTGCAATAATTCACTGTGCCGCTTGAACTGTTGATGACCGTCGACTCTTCCCACCGCATAACAATACATTGCCAGTGGGCGCTGCGCTGTGATGCGAGAGTCTAACTGACGCAAACTTCCTGCCGCTGCATTACGTGGATTAGCAAAAACTTTTTCACCTTTCTCGATAGCCTGCTGGTTTAACGCCTCGAAACCTGCCTTCGGCATAAACACTTCCCCTCGCACCTCTAGCATCGGCGGAATATCATCACCCAGCAGGCATAAAGGTATGGAGGGAATGGTGCGTATATTCTGCGTAATATTCTCACCGGTCGTACCATCGCCGCGCGTGCCTGCACGGACTAGCCGACCATTTTCATAAAGCAAGCTAACGGCAAGACCATCCAGCTTGGGTTCAGCAGCAAATACGATGACTTCATCACTATCCAGCCGCTGCTGGATTCGTCGATTGAAATCCCCCAGTTCCGCCTCGTTAAACACATTATCGAGGGATAGCATGGGTACTTCGTGTTTTACCTGCTCGAAAACAGACAGGGGAACATCGCCCACGCGTTGCGTAGGTGAATCATCCGTGACCAGCTCGGGCCACTCCTGTTCCAGCGACTGCAATTCCCGAAACAGTCGATCATATTCCACATCGGGAATATGTGGATCATCCAGAACATAATACTGGTAACTATGATGATTTAACTGCGAGCGCAGATCGAGAATTCGTTTTTCTGCCTGTTGCTTATCTGACATGTTTCTGATTATACGAACACACTGATGCTGTGTGTGTATTAAATTGACTGGGGTTTAAGTTCACTCAGGCGACGCACTTTTTCCCTGAGCATATTTGTATACGCTTCATCGAGTAACTGGCGATGCGGATTACACAGACTCGCGCCCAGCATCGTCGCTATGCCATGGGCACAGATCAGCATGTCATCAAGCACTTTCGAAGGCTCGTCAACCAGGTTTGCCTGCATAAAAAAACTTAAGCCTTTCGTTTCCAGCTGGTTTATATTCTCAATATCAAACCAGCCCGGCTCCTGAATATTCGCCATGCTAAACAGAATTTTAGCGCTATCATCATCTGCGTAACGATGAAAAATTTTCATATCACCATGCTGCAGGTTCATGGCATAACTGGCACTCAGAATTTTTTCACCTCGAATCAGCGGCTCTTCTGAACTTCCCAGTACATATACCGCGATTACATCATCAATTGCAACATCCTGTTGTGCAGCGTTTGATTCTGTACTCTCGGTTGCAGAGGCTTCAACTTCCTGATCTTCGTATTCGTCTTCTTCTGGATCCAGTGGCTGCGGTTCAATTGTTTCGGCCGAGTCTGCTTCACTTTCAGACTGGCTGACACGATTCTGTTCGATAACCGTATCAAGATGTTCAGCTGCCTTATCAATCGATGTACTTTCAACAACACGCACCGGACCAACGCCATCGACCCAGCCATCATCCTGGCCATCTTTTGCACTGAATGATGGAACGTCTTCATCCAGCGAGCTGTCCGCATAAACATTGTCACGTTTACGGTTACGACTGAAAACATAAATGCCAATAATAATGACAACCGCAGCACCCAGTAATATCCAGCGCAGCTCATCCATCAGGCTGATTCCACCATTTTCGCCGCTTCCTCGATATCCACAGATACCAGTCGTGATACACCCGCTTCACGCATGGTGACACCATTCATTTTCTCGGCCATTTCCATGGTGATCTTGTGGTGGGTAATAAAGATAAACTGCACCGTCTTCGACATCTGTTTCACCAGTGAACAGAAACGTCCGACGTTGGCTTCGTCGAGTGGTGCATCAACCTCGTCCAGCATACAGAACGGTGCCGGATTCAGTTCGAAGATAGCGAATACCAGTGCCACTGCGGTCAGCGCTTTCTCACCACCCGACATCAGGTGGATATGGCTGATCCGCTTACCCGGTGGTCGTGCCATAACGACCACGCCGGTATCCAGCAGATCGTCGCCGGTCATTTCCAGGTAGGCCTGACCACCACCGAACAGGCGGGGGAACATTTCCTGGATACGCGAGTTTACATGTTCATAGGTATCCTTGAAGCGGGCACGGGTTTCCTTGTCGATCTTGGCGATGGCCTTTTCGAGCGTTTCCAGTGCTTCAGTAACGTCATTGTGCTGGGAGTCGAGGTATTCCTTACGCTTACCCTGCTCCTTGTATTCATCGATCGCTGCCAGGTTGATTGGGCCAAGACGCGCAATTCGGGCGGCGATTTCTTCCACCTTACGCGCCCATTCATCGATGCGTGCATGTTCACCCAGCTCTTCCAGTAATTCTTCCGCCTTGAACTCTGTTTCAGCCAGCTGCTCCTGAACCGTCTGGCTGCGTACTCGCACTTCAGAAGAGTTCAGTCGCGCCTGTTCCAGGCTGGAGCGGATCATCTGTGACTTCTGTTCAAACTCGCTACGTTTCTGTTCAAGCTGGCGCAACTGGTTATCAATACTTTCCACCGAACGACGTGCCTCGGTCAGCTGCTCTTCTACCTGCAGGCGTTCTTCCAGCAGCGTTTCAAGTTCTTCAGCACGGTTATCACCATCGGTGACCGATGCCAGACTCTGCTGTAATTCTGTGCGACGTGACTGCTGTTGTTCCAGCTGACGCGTCATACGTTCGATATTCTGCTCAAGATTACGCTTCAGGGTGCGACGCGATTCGATCTGGATCGCTAACTCATGCACCGACTCACGCTCGGTCTGCGCTTTTGTGCGCGCCTCGTGCAACTGATTCTGCAAACTCTCACGGCGGCCGCTTAACTCGTCTCGTTCCCGTGACAGGTCTTCCATCTGGGTCATGGCCTCGTTGCGCTTGCGACGTGCCATTTCCATTTCATCCTGCTGGCGCTCAATATTTTTTGTTAATTCGACCGATTCTTCCTGCAGGTTCTGGTTGCGACTTAACAGCTGTTCCAGCCTGGCCTGCCCCGAGGTCAGCTGTGCCTGTATCTGCGCACAATGACTATGGGTCTGGTTAAGTTCGGCCTGCCATTGCTCACGCTGCTGCTCCAGATTCTGCAGCTGAGCGCGGTTGTCCTGAATTTTGACTTCCAGCTCTTCCGCCTGCATATCCAGCTCTTCCAGCTGCTGCTGTAAATCTTTAATTTCCTGCTCACGGGCCAGCACACCGGACTTCTCGTCCTGATCACGGGCCACGCGCAGCCAGGCCTTGCCCAGCCAGATACCATCGGCGGTAATCACGGATTCACCCGTGGACAGTGATGCACGCATCGCCAGCGCCTGGTTTAGATCATTTGCGACCTTAACTCCATCAACCAGGCCGTCGAGTGATACCGAGGATGTAATCTTGCTGGCCAGTGAATCTGCGGCAGCGGATGTTGCTCCACCAGCCCCCGTATCGAACAGATTAAGATGCCCTTCACTAAATTCACTCAGCCGCTGGGCGACACTGTCCATGCCATCCACACAGACCGCTTCCAGATGGCCACCGAGGACAGTCTCCACGGCCTTCTCCCAGCCCGCTTCAACTTCAATATTTTCCGCCAGTCGTGAGTTGCCAGACAGCCCCTGTTTTTCCAGCCACCCCGCTACTGCGTTGCCACTCTTACCCAGAGCTGCCTGTTGCAGGGCTTCCAGTGATGCCAGCTTGCCGCGAGTATCGTGCAGCTGGCGACGTAATTCGTCTTCGTCTCGATTGAACTGGGTGGTTAGCTCGCGGGCATTACGAATATTTTCAAGTACCTCAGCGACCTTCTCTTCCAGCTCGGCCTTTTTCATTTCGCCAGTTTCACTCTGCTCACGCAGGGCTTCCAGCTCGATTTCCAGGTCGTCGCCGACCACTTTGCGCTTTTCTTCGTCAACTTTTTGCAGACGCTGCATCAGCTGGTTCACATGCTTTTCCAGCTGCTCCATGCGGGTCTTTTCCACCTGCGCGGTCTGTGAGGGTTCCGCCGCTCGCTGATTAAAACTGTCCCAGGCCGCCTGCCATTCCTGCATCGCCTGCTCGGCCTCGTGTAGCTGATCATTGATCACCTGCTGGGATTCTCGCTGCATTTCCAGCTGAGGCTCAGACTCACCCAGCATCATGTCGATTTCTTCCAGCTGCTCACGATCCGACTGTAATGTCTGTTCCACTTCCTGCAGCGCGCGTTCCAGTTCGTTGAGGTCATTCTGCTGACGTTGCAGCATTTCCTTTTCGTGGTGAATCGTCTGCTCAATACGGGAAATCTCGGAGCCCAGGCTATAGTAACGCGCCTGCACTGCATTCAGAGATTCGTTCGACTCGACACGCTGCTCACGCAGGGTTTCCAGCTCTGATTCCACGGAGCGCTGCTCGGCGATGACTTCCTGCAGGCGGGTTTCCTGTTCTTCGATGGCCTTCTCGCGGTTTTCCATTTCCCCGTGTAGCTCCTGCCAGCGCAGGGCCAGGTGTTCGGCCTTGAGGCGACGCTCTTCCACCTTTAATTCTTTATATTTTTCTGCCGTACGCGACTGACGTTGCAGGTGTGCCAGCTGCTTGTCGATTTCCTCGCGCAGGTCGTCGAGGCGCTCGAGGTTTTCCCGGGTGTGGCGAATACGGTTCTCGGTTTCGCGGCGGCGCTCCTTGTACTTGGAGATGCCCGCGGCCTCTTCCAGGAATACGCGCAGTTCTTCCGGTTTGGCTTCGATCAGGCGCGAGATCATGCCCTGTTCAATAATCGCGTAACTCCGCGGGCCCAGACCGGTCCCCAGGAACAGGTCGGCGATATCGCGGCGGCGACACTTGGTGCCATTGAGGAAGTATTTCGACTGCCCATCACGGGTTACCAGGCGCTTGGCCGAGATCTCGTTGTACTTGGCGTAGGGACCTTCCAGCTTACCGGCGCTGTTGTCGAACACCAGCTCCACCGAGGCCTGACTCACCGGCTTGCGGGAGGATGAACCACTGAAAATAACGTCATCCATGGAAGCACCACGCAGATGCTTGGCCGATGACTCACCCATTACCCAACGCACTGCGTCGATGGTATTGGACTTGCCACAGCCATTCGGCCCGACGATACCGTTCAGGTTGGAAGGAAAGTCGATGGTGGTGGGATCAACGAACGATTTGAAACCCGCCAGTTTGATTTTGCTTAAACGCATTTGACTCAAATAACCCTGTTGCCGACACCGTCCTCGGTGTTCTTGCTTATACCTTTGTGAATAACTGTCTGCCCGGACGCGTTGCCGGTGCCACACTGCAATGACGGAGCTGTATGGCCGAAAGGCCTTAGCGTTGGGTGTTTTTATTCATTTTTTAACCCACATCCAGTCAAGCTGGACAGCCCATGCAGGTGCAATACATGACGCGTTTTTATAACACGCAATTTAGCAGCGGCCTAGTATATCAATTTCGCGTTATAATGCCGCCCAATTTTGCACAATGTTGAGAATATTCCTGTCTCGGCCAGGTGCAGTTTTGCTCAAACCCCCAGCTGGCGGCATTTCAGCGTATCTGCCGCTTATCCGTATCCACCTGCCGTGGATTCGCCCTGGTGGCTGGGCTGTTTTGTAATCTACACGAGGTACTCATGTCCACTCAACCATCAAAACAACTGGAAACCTTCGACAATCCGCGCCCGGAGCGTGATTACGTCATCCGCATCGACACCCCGGAATTCACCTGCCTGTGCCCAAAGACTGGCCAGCCGGACTTCGCCACCATCAACCTGGAATACATCGCAGATAAAAAATGCGTAGAGTTAAAGTCCTTCAAGCTGTACATCTGGTCGTTCCGTGACGAAGGCGCCTTCCATGAAGACGTCACCAACCAGATCCTCACCGACCTGGTAAATGCCACCGAGCCCCGCTTTATGCGGGTTACCGCCGAGTTCAACGTGCGCGGCGGTGTCTACACCACGGTCGTCGCTGAGCACCGTGCCGACGGCTGGACCCCACCTGAGCCTGTCAACCTGGCTTAAAACGGCTTCATCCATGCCTCAGCACCCGTTGTTTATCGGTATCGACCTCGGCACCTCCGGCGTGCGTGCCTGCGCGATCAACGAAGATCGCCAGGTACTGCATCTCTGCGTTGCCGAGTTAACCGCGCCGAAACGCAAGGGCAGCGCAGTCAGACAGGATGCCACTCTCTGGTGGAGTGCTGTGCAGGATGTACTAAGCCGACTGTTTCAACATATCGATGCCGCCGAGGTGGCGAGCATCTCGGTGAATGGCACCTCAGGCACGCTACTCGCCTGTGATGAAACTGGCAATCCACTGGGCTCAGCCCTGATGTATAACGATGCCAGCTGTACCATCCAGGCCGAGACAATCGCTAACATTGCCCCGGCAGATTGTGCCGCCCATGGTAATACCTCCGGACTGGCAAAGCTGATGTATCTGCAGCAGCAATACCCGGATGCTGTCCATTTCTGCCATCAGGCGGACTGGCTAGCGGGTATGCTGAGTGGCCGCTTTGATATCAGCGATGAAAACAATGCACTCAAGAGTGGCTACGACCCGGTCGAGCGCTGCTGGCCGAACTGGATCGCCGAATGTGGTATCGACATGCACAAGCTGCCCGAGGTGATCCCACCTGGCAAACACATGGGGAAAGTCCGTGAAGGCCTGTTTGCACAGGCCGAGTTAAACCCGAACTGCAAGATTATTGCCGGGACCACCGACAGCATCGCCGCCTTTATCGCCACCGGCGCTAACCAGCCGGGTGATGCGGTTACCTCGCTGGGTAGTACGCTGGTATTGAAAGTCATATCACCACAACCGGTGTCGGCTGCCGAGTATGGCATTTATAGTCATCGCTACGGCGATTACTGGCTGGCCGGCGGTGCCTCCAACAGTGGCGGCGCTGTGCTTAAAAAATTCTTCAGTCAGTCGCAGCTGGATGAACTCACGCCGCAACTTGAACCGGGCAAACCCACCGGGCTGGATTATTACCCGCTAGCCGAACCGGGCGAACGCTTCCCAGTGAATGACCCGTTTCTGCTACCGCGCATGGAACCGCCGGCGAAGAACCCGCTCGAACAGTTTCAGGCCATGCTCGAAGGCATGGCACGTATCGAACACGATGGCTATAAAAAACTGCAACAACTGGGTGCACCGTACCCTTCACAGGTTGAAACTGCGGGCGGTGGCAGTAAAAATACCGCCTGGGCACAGATACGTCAGCAACAGCTGGGTGTAAACGTAAACACCGCTGCTCACAGCGATGCCTGTTACGGCAGCGCACTACTGGCTATGCAGGGCTATTTAGCAGAATTACAGACAGGGGCTTAAGTCATGATTGGCAATTTAGTTAGAGGCTTCGGCCATATTTTTCAGGGCCTGAAGCTCATTAGCAAACCGGGCATTCGTCGCTTCGTGGCGATCCCGCTGGGTATTAACCTGGTGCTATTCGGTGGCGCCACCTGGTACCTGTTTGCAAAATTTGATGAATGGATGAGCGACCTGATGCCAAACCTGCCAGATCTACCTGGCTGGCTCAGCTGGCTGGACACGATATATGGGTGGTTTGAATCGGCCATCACCTGGGTGCTCTGGCCCTTGTTCGCAGCCATGGTATTACTGGTGATTTTCTACACCTTCACCTTTGTCGCCAACCTGATCGCTGCCCCCTTCAATAGCCTGCTGGCAACCAAGGTTGAAAACCTGTTACGCGACCAGCCCATCGATGACGGCCCGGCCTTCCCTACCGGTGAACTGATTCGTCGCACCATCGGCTCGGAGCTGGGTAAACTGTTCTATTTCTTCAAATGGTGGATACTGCTGTTTATTCTCACCCTCATCCCCGTGTTGAATGTTGCAGCACCTTTTGTCTGGATCCTGTTCGGCGCCTGGATGCTGTCACTGGAATACCTCGACTACCCCATGTCGAACCATAACAAGTTCTTCAAGGACATTAACAAGCAGGCCATAAACAAACGCAGCCTGTCATTGGGCTTCGGTGGTGGCGTCATGCTGATGACCAGTATCCCTGTTATCAACCTGATTGCCATGCCCGCTGGTGTGGCTGCAGCGACTGCACTCTGGGTAAAACATGGAGATGAAATCTCGTGAGCGAATCCGAACTGGAAAACCGGCTGATCGACATGGAAATTCGCCTGACCCATCAGGAAGACCACATCCACCAGCTGGACAAGGTCATCTACCAGCAGGATCAGTTGATTAACGAACTGGTCGAACAGGTGCGCACGCTGAATAAAAAACTCAAGTCTGCCGGTGAATCCAATATTCTTTCACCGTCGGAAGACAAACCACCACCACATTACTGAGTTGTCTTGCACTCCTTCCTATGATGCTTAAGCTGATGCGATCACTATCTGTTTTTTTACTCATGCTTTTCAGCATGCAGAGCCATGCCGAAACGCTAAGGCTCGCGGTCGCCAGTAATTTTAATACCACAATAAAACAGCTCGCCTCAGATTTCGAAGCATCAACCGGGCACAACTTACTGATTAGTAGCGCATCGACCGGTAAGCTGTTCGCACAGATACAGAAAGGCGCACCCTTCGATGTTTTTTTATCGGCCGATGAACAACGCGCCGATCGCATTATTGAACTTGGGCTTGCGGATGCTTCCAGCGCTTCGGTATACGCACTCGGCAAACTGGTATTTATTTCCAACCTCGTGGTCGGCACAGACTGCGAGTCGATACTTGAGTCGGATCGTATCCGGCATCTGGCTATCGCCAATCCAAAAACTGCCCCCTATGGCGCAGCCGCAAAAGATGTTCTGCAGAATATCGGGCAATGGCAAAGACTCCATCATAAACTGGTTTCGGGCGAAAACATTTCTCAGACCTTACAATTCGTTTCATCGGGTAGCGCCACTGCGGGCTTTGTTGCTCAGTCTCTGTTAATTAACAAAAACATTAACTACGCCTGCCTGTGGAATATTCCCGAGACACTATACTCACCGATTAAACAGAAAATGGTCGTGCTTAGCCGCTCGGCAGACAAGGAAGCTTCCAGGGCATTTGTTAACTATATGCAGAGTCCACGGGCGAAAATCATTATTACCCGTAATGGCTACGGCGTACTGTAAGGTAGAACCTGGATATACCCCTTATGGAACTATTCACCGGCCTCGACCCCCTGATACTGACCTTCAAACTGGCTGCAGTGACCACACTGATCCTGTTAATCATTGGTACACCCATCGCCTGGTGGCTAGCCAATACCCGTTTACGTATTAAGCCTATGATCGAAGCGATCGTGGCATTACCCATCGTACTCCCCCCTACAGTCATGGGTTTTTACCTGTTGCTGTTACTCAGCCCGGAAGGTGCACTGGGCTCGATGTGGGTATCGATGACGGGTAGCTCGCTCACCTTCACTTTTACCGGGCTGGTGGTGGCATCGATTCTGTATAGCTTTCCATTTGTTGTGCAACCCCTGCAAACTGCTTTCGAGTCAGTGGGTAAAGATATTATGGAAGCGGCTCACACACTCGGCGCCAGTGCCACTGATGCTTTTTTTACCGTTGCCGTTCCGCTGGCTAAACGCGGCTTCCTGACAGCCACGGTTCTCGGCTTTGCACACACGCTTGGTGAATTCGGCGTCGTGTTAATGGTAGGTGGAAATATTCCGGGCGAAACACGCGTTATTTCTATCGCCATTTATGATCACGTAGAAACACTTGAATATGCAGAAGCCCATAAGCTCTCTGCCATCCTGCTCGGCTTTGCGTTTATCTCCATGCTGTCGATGTATTACATCAATCATAAACAGGCGAAACGCACATGAAGTTTGCTGGCAGCTGCAACATTCAACTGCAACGGGATAGTTTCAGTATTTCCGCGGAATTCGACATCCCCTCCAGTGGGGTACTTGGCATTTACGGCCATTCGGGCTCCGGTAAAACCACGCTGTTACGCTGCATCGCCGGACTCGAAAAAAACGTGCAGGGTGAAATTATATTTAATGACACTCACTGGCTGGATCAGAAAAATCAGCTACCAACCCAGCAACGTAAAATCGGCTATATCTTTCAGGAAAGTCGATTATTCTGTCATCTCAATGTTGAAGACAACCTTAACTATGGCGCCAGACGAAACCCGGCAGGCACAAGCGACAATACCCTGCTGCAACGTAATCATTTACTGCAACTGCTAAATATCGAACACCTGCTTAATCGCATGCCGGACAATCTCTCCGGTGGTGAGAAACAGCGCGTCGCCATTGCACGCGCCCTGTTAAAAAACCCGCAATTACTGCTAATGGATGAGCCGCTGGCAGCACTGGATAACCAGCGCAAACGCGAAATACTCCCCTTCCTTGAACGCCTGCATGATGAGCTGAACATCCCCATGCTTTATGTGAGTCACAGCCTGGAAGAGGTATCACGCCTGTGTGACTATATGCTGGTTATGGAACAGGGACGCATTCGTTTCAAGGGCGATTTACATGAAACTCTGGTATCTCCCGATTCACCGTTATCCCGTGAAGAAAATGCAGCCGCAATCATCGAGTGCAATGTGCTTGAACAACATACGGATTACCAGCTATCAACCGTTGAGAGCCAACATGGCACTCGTCTAAAAGTACAGGGCATACTTGAAATGAACAGGCATATTCGCCTGAGAATTCTGGCAACCGATATCTGCCTGTGCAATGAGCCACCCTGTGATTCCAGTATTCTGAATGTTATTGCGGGTAATGTGAGCTGTATTGTCGCAGAGAAAGGCGCGGGTATTCTGTTACAGGTTGATGCCAGTGGCGATATTTTCCTGGTGCGCATTTCACGCATGGCTTATGACACGCTCAATATATCACCGGGTAAAGCGGTGTATCTACAGATTAAGACGGTTGAAGTTAATTAGCGTCACCCGCTACATTAGCTGCCAGTAATTCCAGTCCAGCTGTGGCGACTTCTTGCGGGATAGTTTACCCAAAGCCTGATTAAGAAAACTGTTTCTCGGTATAAACTCAAAGGCCGTAAATCGGCGATCACCCAGCCGTTGCTGCAAGCGATGTAAGCCTGGATGGCCCGGATCAAGTTCTAGCCCTCTGTTTAATGCTTCTACTGCACGACGTCGGTTACCCATATACCACTCTGCATAGGCCAGATTCAGAAACACATCGCCATCAAGCGCTTCCCGATGCGCCGAAAGACGGCACTGGTCGATGCCACCGGTGTCATCACACAGTACCCGTGTCAGCCCATAATAGGAGGCATACTTATTGTGAAAAAAGTCAGCTTTAGGTGCTTCACGGTAGGCTCGTCGAAAGTAGCACAGCGCCTGGGCCACATCGCCCTCACGAAGCAGGCCAAGGCCAGCCGAAAACGTTACACAATGGGAGGCAGTGACATTACTGTCAAAATCAATCGTCATTTGTTATTTCCTTATTATCCTTATACTTCATCCTGCTTACCCCTCTGCAATCTCCGCAGGGGGAAACGTCCATTAATACTACCCAGCCCACCCCGCTGGAAATGTTAAACGGGTCACAGCCTGAATAAACACTGACCGACATGCCTAAATGGGATAAAATAGGCGTTTCATCAGATTGTCTAACTGAGTGTCTACCCCCATGTCGTCGAACACCCCGAAAGATACCCCGCAAAGTCACCACAAAGTCGGTTTTATTAGCCTCGGCTGCCCCAAGGCGCTGGTCGACTCGGAGCAGATTATCACCAGGCTGCGTGCCGAGGGTTACGAAATCAGTCCCTCCTACGAAGGCTCCGATATCGTGGTAGTGAATACCTGCGGTTTCATCGATGATGCCGTAGAAGAGTCCCTCGATGCAATAGGCGAAGCGCTTAATGAGAACGGCAAGGTGATCGTCACCGGCTGCCTGGGTGCCAAGGGCGACATTGTGCAGAATAACTATCCACAGGTACTCGCGGTGACAGGCCCCCATGCGGCCAACGAAGTCCTCGAAGCGGTACACCAGCACCTGCCCCCGGAACACGATCCCTACACCAGCCTGATACCCCCGGCCGGTATCAAGCTAACTCCGAAGCATTATGCCTATTTAAAAATATCTGAGGGCTGCAACCACCGCTGCACCTTTTGCATTATTCCCTCGCTGCGTGGCGACCTGGTGAGTCGCCCCATCGGCGAAGTCATGACCGAAGCGGAAAATCTCGTAAACAGTGGTGTAAAAGAATTACTGGTGATTTCCCAGGATACCAGTGCCTACGGCGTCGACATGAAATACCAGACAGACTTCTGGAACGGTCGTCCCATCAAGACCCGCTTCGAAGAACTGTCGAGCAATCTGGGAGAACTTGGTGCCTGGATACGTATGCATTATGTGTATCCCTATCCCCATGTCGACAAGGTTATTCCATTAATGGCCGAAGGCAAAATTCTGCCCTACCTGGACATCCCCTTCCAGCACGCCAGCCCCAGCGTACTGCGTGCAATGAAGCGCCCGGCGAGTTCCGAAAATGTGCTCAACCGCATTAAACAGTGGCGCGAGATCTGCCCGGACATTACCCTGCGCAGCACCTTTATTGTCGGCTTCCCCGGTGAAACCGAGGACGACTTCAACCAGCTGCTCGACTTTCTGGTCGAGGCCGATCTGGATCGCGTCGGTTGCTTCACCTACTCACCGGTAGAAGGCGCCACCGCAAACCAGCTGGGCGAACAGATTCCCGAGGATGTAAAAGAAGAACGCCTGGAACGCTTTATGACACTGCAGGCGGAAATCAGCACCAACAAACTGGCGAAAAAAGTTGGCCAGACGATGCAGGTGATGGTGGATGAGATTGATGAAGAAGGCATTATCGCGCGTAGCAAGGCCGACGCCCCGGAAATCGACGGCCTGGTGTTTGTCGACTCCGACAAGCAATACGAAGCCGGCACACTGATCGACGTAAAAATTACTGATTCAAGTGAACATGACCTGTTTGCTGTGGAGGTTGAATAGACTATTGTCCGCAAATGAACGCCAATAAACGCAAATTTTTTATAGGCCTAATCCAGATATAATTTTTTTATGTTTCCTGGTTGGTTAGTTCCACCTGATTTATTGAGCATGTTCTAAAGCTACCATGTAGTTACGATAGAAGTCTGGGCTCTATGATCGGCCCCTGGAATTACCCTGACTAAATTTTGCGTTTTTTGCGTGCATTAGCGGATAAATAAATCAACATAGACCCAGATCAAGCAATCCATCCCCATCCTTGCCATAATCAATCCCAAACAACAACCGAACTTAAACCATGAGCGACCTTCATAAACACCGACGCGAGTATGATCATAGCAGCCTGCAACGCGAGCAGTTGCTGGACAATCCTT
>JBFHWF010000035.1:0-22715 GCA_041589175.1 Gammaproteobacteria bacterium | reverse complement strand
TCGCGGTTAATCCTGCTTGATACGCTCACGACCGTCTTTAACTGCCTGGCGCACCTGCTCTGGTGCAGTGCCGCCGATATGGTTCCTGGCGGCGACAGAGCCTTCCAGTGTCAGCACATCAAATACATCCTGTTCGATAATGTCAGAAAAGCCCTGTAATTCGTCTAGGCTCATCTCACTCAGGTCGCGGCCAGACGCCACGCCCAGGGCAACGGCTTTGCCGACCACTTCATGGGCATCTCGGAAAGGCAGGCCTTTCACAACGAGGTAGTCTGCGAGGTCTGTGGCGGTAGAGAAGCCCTGTCGGGCTGCCTGGTACATATTGTCTTTGCGGGTTTCAATTGCTGGCATCATGTCGGCAAATGCACGTAAAGACCCTAAAAGTGTGTCGATCGTGTCAAAAAGTGGCTCTTTGTCTTCCTGGTTGTCCTTGTTATAGGCCAGTGGCTGGGACTTCATTAATGTGAGTAGTGAAATCAGATGGCCATTTACCCGGCCCGTCTTTCCCCGTACCAGCTCGGGTACGTCCGGATTTTTCTTCTGCGGCATGATCGATGAGCCCGTACAGAAGCGATCAGGCAGGTTGATAAAGTTGAACTGCGCTGACGACCAGAGCACCAGCTCCTCCGAGAAGCGTGACAGGTGAGTCATGATAATGGCGGCGGCGGCACAGAATTCGATGGCGAAGTCGCGATCGCTGACCGCATCAAGTGAATTCCGGCAAACATCATCGAAGTCCAGTTGCTGGGCGGTGAACTGACGATCGATGGGGTAGGTCGTACCCGCCAGGGCAGCAGCACCCAGTGGCAGAACATTCAGGCGCTGGGCGCAGTCGGCCAGTCGAGAGGCATCGCGCTGCAGGTTTTCGAACCAGGCCATCATATGGTGGCCAAAGGTGACAGGCTGAGCGACCTGCAGGTGAGTGAAGCCGGGCATAATTGTTTCGGCTTCTCGTTCCGCCAGGTCCAGCAGGCCATGTTGCAGGCGACGGATCTCATCGATTGCAAATTGAATCTGGTTGCGCAGATAGAGACGGATATCGGTAGCGACCTGATCATTACGGGAGCGACCTGTGTGCAGGCGTTTACCGGCATCCCCAACGATCTCGGTGAGACGGGCCTCGATATTCATATGTACATCTTCACGCGACACAGACCACTGGAACTTGCCATCACGGATTTCCTGCTCGACCTGGTCAAGTCCGCTAAGGAGTTTGTCCAGATCTTCACGAGTGAGGACACCGACGTGGGTTAACATGCGTGCGTGAGCGCGAGAGCCTTCTATATCTTCACGGTACATGCGTTGGTCGAATTCCACGGAGGCGGTAAAGGCTTCCACGAAGGCATCGGTGGGCTCGCTAAAGCGGCCACCCCAAAGTTTATTCTGGTCGGAATTGCTCATAGGATCTGAATCGTCTCTGAAAATGCTGAATGTATGCCCATAACGGCAGATTTGTGGCTACAGGCGGGCGATTATAGCAAATCCAATGGTCAACCGCGTAGCTTCAGTGGTAAGTTAGTCTTTCGAACAGAACAAGACGAAATGGCATGGAACAGGATACGAACCAACAACGGGGTTTTATCCCAAATTTCTGCGATGTGGCCAGTGTGTTTATGCTGGTCTTACTGGTGGAGTTGCTGGCATTTCTGCTGGCACTGGCACCCTCAGAGTGGCAGGGTTTCTGGGATCGGCTGGCTTTTATTTCACTTTACGCGCAATGGCTGGCACTGCTTAATGCCAGCCTGCTGTGTCTGCTAAAAAACTGGCTTAACCGGCAGGATATGGTCATGGGCTCGGTTATCAGCTTTGCGCTGATGTCATTTGTCAGCCTGTGTATGGCCTTATTCGTGGCCTATATCGGTGAAGTCGTGGGGCTGTTCAGTGGAGATTCAAACGAGCAGACGTATTTCGTACTTCGCAGTATGGCCATTAGCATCATTATATATGCCGTCGTGCTGCGCTACTTTTATGTACAGTATCAGTGGCGGGAAAACCTGGAGGCACAGAGTCTCGCGCAAATTCATGCGCTCAAAGCCCGCATTCGCCCACATTTTCTGTTCAACAGTATGAATACCATCGCCAGCCTGGTGCATGTGGATGCTAACAAGGCAGAAAAAGCCGTGGAAGACCTGTCGGATCTGTTTCGTGCCAGTCTTCAGGAGGATACTCGTCACACCCTGGGTGCGGAGCTTGAACTAACCGATAGTTATGTGGATATCGAGCTGCTTCGGCTCGACCAGCGCCTGCGTGTCATCTGGGATATCGAAGAGGAAGATTCGGTCATGGATGTAGAAGTTCCGGCCCTTTGCCTGCAACCACTGGTGGAAAATGCTATATACCATGGCATAGAGCCGATTCCTGATGGTGGCGAAATAAAAATATCGGCGCAAGTTGAGAACAATCGACTATGCTTAAGTGTGAGCAATCCGGTAAGTGCTCATACGGATATGAGCCGTCATAAAGGGAATCACATGGCACAGGCAAATATAAAAACCCGCCTGGCCCTCATGTATGGAGAAGAAGCCGAATTTATGATTAATGCAGAACCCGACCTGTATACGGTTTCCATAGGAATACCCATTAAAACATGAATATATTGATTGTTGATGATGAACCGCTGGCACGGCAGCGTCTCATGGGCTTGTTACAGGACCTCAATGGTTTTGAGGCCTGTGGAGATGCGTCTAATGGCAAAGATGCGTTGCAACTTGCGCAGGAACTAAAGCCTGACGTGGTGCTTCTTGATATCCGCATGCCGGGTATGGATGGTATTGAAACCGCGCACCATATGAATCGCCTGAGCAAGCCCCCCGCGATTATTTTTACTACGGCATTTTCCGAGCATGCACTGCAGGCGTTTGAAGCCCATGCGGTTGATTACCTGTTAAAGCCAATCAAGCAGGAGCGTCTTACCGAAGCGCTCAATGCCGCAACTCGCCTTACCAAACCCCAGCTTGAGCAGCTCAAGTTTGTGGATGAAGAACCCAAGATAAGAACGCATATCTGTGTGAAAACCCGGGGCAGTCTGGAACTGGTGCCGATCGAAGAAATCCGCTACTTTATGGCCGATCATAAGTACGTGACTTTACGTACCGGCGACCATGAATGCCTGATAGAAGAGTCGCTGAAATCCCTGGAAAGCGAGTTTGGGCATCTGTTTACTCGCATCCACCGTAATGCCCTGATTGCTGATCGTTTTATGAACGGGCTGGAAAAAAATTCCGATGGCCATTGTGTGATTACCATGGGCGGCATCGAAGACCGTCTCGAAATCTCACGCCGCCACCTGCCCCATGTCCGTAAGAAGCTGAAAAATCTGGTTGCCACCAGGTAACGTCCTCACACCAGGCTGATTAGGCGGCCAAACTAGGCTAGAATAAGCGCTTTTCATATGCCTGGAATCCTTCATGTCGGAAATCATACGTATCGCAACCCGTAAGAGCCCACTTGCCCTGTGGCAGGCTGAAGAAGTGGCGCGTCAACTCAAGCTTCACCATGAAGGTTTGCAGATCGAGCTGGTCAAAATGGTCTCTAAGGGTGACAAGATCCTTGACGCACCCCTGGCAAAAGTCGGTGGCAAGGGGCTTTTCGTTAAAGAGCTGGAACAGGCCATGCTTGATGGTGAAGCTGATATTGCCGTGCACTCCATGAAAGATGTGCCGATGGAATTCCCAGAAGGCCTGCATCTGCCTGTGATTATGGAGCGCGAAGACCCTACCGATGCCTTCGTATCTAATCATTATGAAAATATTGAGGCACTGCCGGCCAATGCCCGTATAGGTTCATCCAGCTTACGTCGACAGCTGCAGATTAAGGAAATCATGCCACAGGCGGAAATGCTAAATCTGCGAGGTAATGTAAACAGTCGATTGCAGAAGCTCGACGATGGGCAGTTCGATGCCATTATTCTCGCCAGTGCCGGCCTGATTCGTCTGGAGTTCGAAGAGCGTATACGCACACGTATTCCACCGGAGCAGAGTCTGCCTTCTGTGGGGCAGGGGGCCGTTGGTATCGAGTGTCGAGTGAATGATGCGCGAATCGAAGCCCTGATAGCACCCTTGAACCATCACGATACCCATACTCGCCTGACTGCGGAGCGTGCCATGAATCACCGTCTGAATGGAGGCTGCCAGGTGCCCATAGCCGGCTTTGCCACACTTGAAGGCGATAACATTTACCTGCGTGGCCTGGTAGGGCGCCCGGATGGAAGTGAGGTGGTTCGTGGAGAAATACGTGGTCCACGCGAAGATGCCGTAGCATTAGGGACACAGCTGGCCGAACAGCTCCTGCAGGATGGTGCGGATGTTATTCTGCGGGAAATGGGAATGATTGATTGAGCGGGCTGGCAGGTGAACTAGCGGCTTGTAGGGTGCTGGTGACTCGGCCTTCACACCAGGCAGCGGATTTTATACAGTTGCTTAAATCCAGGGGTGCCGATGTTCTTGCGTTTCCGACACTGAAGATCGAAGCGATCAAGAACAGCGCTTTTGATGAGGTGAAACTAGATAGTACCGATGCGGTGATTTTTACCAGTGCTAATGCCGTTCGCATATCTGAAGCATGGATAAAGGCAAATCAGAAGCAGCTGGCAACACTCGAGCTGGGTATGGCTGCCGTCGGCAAAGCTACCGCGAATGCACTGCAGCACTATGGTGTTAAAGTGAATATGATGCCAGAGTCTGGTTTTAATAGTGAGGCCCTGCTGGCGATGGATGTATTTTCAGCGCAGAAGATCAGGGGTCGTCAGGTGCTACTTATCAAGGGAGAAGGAGGGCGGGGTTTACTGGAGCAGGAGCTTGTTTCACGTGGTGCAGGCGTTAACTCCATGGATGTATATCGCAGGACACGCCCTGGTAAAGAGGCTAATGAAATGTGCAGGGAGTTGAGCGAAAACTGGACCGCCAGGGACATCAGTGCAATAACCGTAACCAGTAACGAGTCGTTACAGAATCTGTATGATATGCTTAAAGCACCTGGTCAGGTGCAGATGCTTGAAGTGCCTTTGATCGTTCCATCTGAGCGGTGTCTCGCGCTAGCACATTCACTGGGTTTTAAGCTTGTCTACAATGCAGCATCAGCGCATGATAGTGATATGCTAAAGACTCTGACAGATTACTGTCAGACTGATAAGGATAAGAACAAAGCTAATGAGTAAAGAAACGCAGGTCGTTGAAGTCGACACAAAGGATGATGAAACCAGGCCGCAAGATTCAAAGCCTGAAGATACAAAGGATGAATCTGTTGAGGCAGTTGCTTCTACTCCAGTTGAAGCTAAAGCAAAGTCTGGATCAGCCGCTGCAAAGATTAGCCTGCTACTTGCCATAATTACACTTATTATAGTAGCTGCACTGGCTTACTATTTTTACGATCTACAACAGAAACAGCAGAAACTTGTTGATAAACAGCAGCAGGGTCTACAGTCACTGAAACAGGGTATCGAAAGTAGCGAAAGCAAGATTAGCCAGAACCTTGGGAAATATGAAACACACTCTCAACAGCTGAGTGAATTGAGTGAGCGCATTACACAGAATGAGGCGATTACACAGCAGGCAATGGAGGCGCTAAATCGTAGTCAACGTGACTGGGTCATTGCAGAGGTTGATTATCTGCTGCGCATGGCAAATCAGCGGCTTGAAATTGCCAGAGATGTACGTGGCGCCATTGCAGCACTTAAGGGTGCTGATGAGCGCATTGCGACACTGGGTGACCTGCGCTTATTGAATATTCGTAAGCAGCTTGCAAAAGATATCGGTGACTTGAGTGCTGTTAAGCAGGCGGATATTAACGGCATATCCCTGTCACTGGACCAGATGGCGAAACATGCAGTCAATCTACCCTTTGTGTCTGCACAAAATGAAGTACAGCAGCAACTCGAAAATACACAAAATACATCAGCTGAGAAATCTGTAGAACAGCCTGTCGAAGATGTGCAATCTGATTCAGCGCAGCCAGGCTTTGTCGATTCTGTTCTGGATACCTTAAAACAGATCGGTGATATAAAAGTACACAAGCGAAGCATAAAAGCAGCAAGTACAGCAGAGCAGCAACGACAGACAGAAGAAAAGCTGATTAGTCATCTTATAGGTGCGCGGCTGGCAGTAATACGATTTGATCAGCAACAGTTCAGTTACGAAATCTCACAGATTAAGCAGTTGTTAGGTGCATCTTACGATGGTGATGACAGTCGAGTAGTTGAGATGCAGAAGCGGCTGGATGAATTTGCAGCTGTTAACCTGACGCCCGAGCTGCCAGAGTTATTGAAGGCGTGGGAAATGGTGCAGAAAGAAATGATACGTGCCAGTGCAGAAGCCTCGCTTGAAGCTGATTCAGCAGAGAAGGAGATTGTGCAGTGAAGCGATTTATTCTTGCAATACTGATAGCGATAACGCTGGCGGTACTGATTGGTTCACTAGCATATTATTCGGGGCCTGGTTATGTTGTTTTCAGTTTTGCTGAATACACGGTAGAAACCTCATTTATTTTCATGCTGGGTTTTGTTGCGATTGGATTTTATCTTTTTTACTACCTGCTTCGCTTTATTTCGACACTAATGAATATCCCATCCTATCTTGGTAGTCGGCATATTCAGAGGCAGCATGAACGTTCCAGAAACTCACTGATAAAAGGCCTGATAGAAATTTCAGAAGGACGTTTCGAGCAGGCAGAGAAAATGTTTCTCAAGCGTGTCGGTGAAAGTGAAACAGCATTGTTAAATTACCTGATGGCAGCACGAGCGGCTCAACAGCTAGGAGCATATGATAGACGTGATGAATATCTGCGACTGGCGCATGAGTCAACGCCATCAGCTGATATTGCGATTGGTTTAACACAGGCTGAGTTGCAGTTAAGTCATAAACAATATGAACAGGCGCTGGCAACATTGAATCATTTAAGTGGTGTTGCACCGAAACATCGCTATGTAAAAAGATTGCTCGCGCAGACCTATCAGCGACTGGGTGACTGGGAAAGCCTCGGGCAGATGCTAGAAGAATTGCGTAAGCATAAGGCAATGGGCGATGAGCAATTTCATGCGCTTGAGCTTGAAACCTATCACGGCATGTTGAATTCAAGTATCAAGCGAGTCGATGGTGATTCTACAGAACGTATCTGGAAAAGCTTGCCAAAGTCGCTCAGGAATGAGGCAAGTCTTATAAAGCTCTATGCCTCATACCTGAAAACAATTAGCAAAGATACGGAAGCTGAGGCAATTATTAGAGGTTTTATGTCTGATGAATGGGATGATGAGCTTGCCTATCTTTATTCGGAGCTAAATGGTAAAGACTGTAAGCGGCAACTGGAAACGGCAGAAACCTGGCTGCATAACCAGCCACGGAATGGTCTGTTACTGATGGTGCTAGGAAAGCTGAGTCTTAGATGTGAGTTATGGGGAAAGGCCAAAAGCTATTTTGAAACCAGTATTAGTATCGCAAATCATTCTGAAGCCTACCTTCAGTTGGCGGTATTGCTGGAAGAAAAAATGGAGCAACCGGAAGAGGCTCAGAAAATATATCAGCAGGGTCTGGCAAAAATGGTTGAGTCACAAAATAGTGGTGGTGGTTTGCTACTTCCAAAGTCTGAATCGACCAGGTCAACAGCGCCAGTACTAAAAGTTATCCAGTGATATAAATATTATTTTCCGTGACCATGCACAACATACTGGCCGCTGAAGCTGGCGGCCAGTTGATTCTTATAAATAACCTTGCTGTTCAATGAAATACGAGCAATGTTTTTTCTCTGATAGCGCGTAATAAAGCGCTCGACTGCTTCGTGATTTTCTATGCGACAATATGCTTCTATATCTCCGGTGACAGGTAGAGCGTAATGAGTCTGGCTATTCTGAATGACGATCTGGCCATCAAGCTGGTGTTTTTTCAGGAGGAGATGAACCAGGCACCAGCCACTCATTACCAGTGCTGAATACAGGCTGCCACCAAAAGCGCTTTGTTTGTGGTTAAAGTTTTTATCGAGAGGTGCTGATAGCCTGACGTGATTAGTATTACACTCGACAACCCTAAGTCCCATGTGCTTTGTCAGGGGTATTTCATGGTGCAGGTAGTTTTGCAAATCCGTTTTGCTAATATCCATCGTCTACTCTTGTTTGTTTTCAGCAATTGCTTTTATAGCATCGCTGGAATATTCAAATGCATCTGAGAACATACTGTCCATGGTTGCGCCCTGTTTACTGAACAGCGCAACTGCCGCATTTACCATGGGTGGTGGGCCGCTCATGTAAATATCATATGCAGATAAATCCGGGAATTGTCTAGCGACCACTTCATGGACAAAACCGGTTTCACCCTGCCATTTATCTTCAGCCATCGGTTCGGAAAGTACGGGTGTAAACGTTAAGTTAGGGTTGTTTTTAATCCAGTTACTCACCATTGTTTCCATATAAAGGTCGCGTCGTGCGCGTACACCCATGAAAAGATGAATTGGCTGAGAATTACCAACATACTCAATATGCTCGATCATTGCCTTGAGTGGGCCAAAGCCTGTGCCGCCGCCAACCATAACGATGGGGCGATTGCGATCTTCGCGTAAATAGAACTGACCCAGTGGCCCCTGTAGACGCAAGCTGTCATGCTCGGGCATTTTTTCGAAAAGGAAATCAGTGAACAGGCCGCCATCGACATGTCGGATATGTAATTCAAGTACGTCATCGCTGTGTGGAGAATTAGCGATCGAGAATGCGCGCTTTTTACCGTCTTTGAGAAGAAACTCGATATACTGACCGGCATGGTATTGCAGGCGCTGCTCATTATCGAGTGTGATCTTGAGTGCGATGACATCATGGCAGAGTTTGTTTTTCGAGCTAACGTGGCAGTTATATTCTTTAACATCGAAACGTTCATCCTGCTGAATTTCTTCTATGCTGATGTGTAGATCAGTTTGCGCCTTGCCAATGCAGAACAGCGCCTGTCCGTTAGCTTTCATTTCGTCGTCCAGAGCAAAGGGTTCGTCGTCGTAAAAGACTTCTCCACTTATGACGTAACCTGCACAGCTCCCGCATGCACCACCACGGCAGCCATAGGGAAGATCAATATTGTGGCGCATAGCGGCATCAAGTATTGGTTCACCAGGGTCAACATCAAACTGGTGGCCGGATGGATGTATGGTTACCTTATAAGACATGGGGTTTCTCGTGAACGCATGGATTAATTGATTGTGCACTATGTTTGTGCAAAGTAAAAGTGGTGAAGCTCGCTTTGCGAAGATTCTGATATAATGCGTGCAGTAATCAGGAGTAAATGATGGCACGTTTAAAAATCTACAGTACGGGTCGCTGTCCGATCTGTGACAAAACAAAAAACCTACTTAACAAGTGGAATATCCCTTATATTGAGGCTCGAGTTGATACTGACCACGCCGCGCTGCGAGAAATGGCAGAGAAGACAGAAGGCGCACGCACAGTTCCACAGATCACTATTGATGGAAAATGGATCGGTGGCTTTTCTGAGCTGACGATGATGCACATGGATGACGAACTGGATGAACTGGTTGAAGCCTGATCTTACGGGTGTCGACGTGCCTGAGTGGGTGAACTACCTGGCACAGGATTCCGATGGTAGCTGGTGGGGCTACTCTGTTGAGCCCCTCAGAAATCATCGAGGCTGGTATGAAAATGAGTTAGGGAAAAATACAAAACTACGTGAAGCTGTTACTGGGAGCACGCCCTCTGACTGGCAAAACAGTGTGCAAAAATATACACGTTGATATGGCTTCAAAGCCTGTGGAAACGATGGCTTTATTTGTCGTTTTAATCGAACCAGTCATCCCCATAGTCATGGGTGATTTCTTCGCCGGGCTGTATGTCTCTTAAGGCGACTACTTGTAGATCTTCACAATAGCAGGCATTCGGCTTCTTGTTGTGATTGATATATTTCAGATCGCAGGTAACTTCAATGCCAACATCTTCAATCCATAGTACATAGGGGCCATCGTCTTCAACTGGATTGTAGGGGATGGTGCCAATAACATCGCCTTCCTGAATAAGACTTAGTGCAAAAAGCCCCTTGCCATGAATATTACTGTCGCGTACTTCGTAAACGCAGTCGCAGGTATTATTCATCAGAAAATATCCCAAGCTGATCCCAGATGTCATCGACGCGTTGTTTGACGGCCTCATCCATAACAATTGGACGGCCCCATTCGCGATCGGTTTCGCCTGGTAACTTGTTAGTTGCATCCATTCCCATCTTGGAGCCAAGTCCGGAAACGGGAGATGCAAAGTCCAGGTAATCGATCGGTGTGTTTTCGATAAGCGTTGTATCGCGTGCGGGATCCATACGTGTTGTCATCGCCCAGATTACGTCATTCCAGTCTCGTGTGTTAACGTCGTCATCGACGACAATAACAAATTTAGTGTACATAAACTGTCGCAGGAAAGACCATACACCCAGCATGACGCGTTTAGCATGACCGGGATACTGCTTTTTCATACTGACAACTGCAAGTCGGTATGAGCAGCCCTCAGGCGGTAGGTAAAAATCGACGATTTCCGGAAACTGTTTTTTTAGAATTGGTACAAATACTTCGTTTAAGGCGACACCAAGAATCGCTGGCTCATCCGGTGGTCGTCCCGTGTATGTGCTGTGATAGATCGGCTTGTCACGATGCGTGATTTTTTCGATCGTAAATACGGGAAAGTTTTCGACTTCATTATAGTATCCCGTGTGATCCCCGTAGGGGCCTTCCGCAGCCATGTCGTCTGGGTAAATATAACCTTCCAGCACATACTCGGCAGAGGCCGGTACTTGCAGCTCGCTGAGCTTACATTGTGTGACTTCGGTTTTACTACCACGGAGCAAACCGGCAAAGGCATACTCAGACAATGTATCAGGCACAGGCGTGACTGCACCGAGTATGGTTGCGGGATCAGCGCCGAGAGCAACCGCTACTGGAAATGGTTCGCCAGGATGGACCTGTTGCCATTCCTTGAAATCGAGTGCACCACCACGGTGTGATAACCAGCGCATAATGACACGATTACGGCCAATAACCTGTTGACGGTAAATACCGAGATTCTGTCGTTCCTTATTCGGCCCACGGGTGATAACCAGGCCCCAGGTAATGAGTGGGGCCGCGTCACCTGGCCAGCAGGTTTGCACAGGTATTTGTGAAAGGTCGATATCGTCCTTTTCGATGATGTGTTTCTGGCAAGGGGCACGGCTCACTGTTTTGGGCGCCATATTCAATACCTGCTTGAAAATGGGCAGTTTTTCCCAGGCATCTTTCATGCCCTTGGGCGGCTCTGGTTCTTTGAGAAAGGCCAGCAGCTTGCCAATTTCGTGGAGTGCGTCGACAGAATCCTCCCCCATGCCCATGGCGACACGCCGTGGTGTGCCAAACAGGTTGGCAAGCACCGGAACATCGCTGCCTTTGACATTTTCGAATAACAGCGCTGGTCCCTCTGCGCGAAGGGTGCGATCACAGATTTCGGTCATCTCAAGGTAAGGGTCGACTTCATGCTGTATGCGTTTGAGTTCACCCTTCGATTCGAGCTGCTGGATAAAGTCCCGTAAGTCGCTATATTTCATCGATGATTATGAGTATGTTATTTGTAGATGCAGAGGTAAGCTGTGTCGCAGCTGGTCTTAACATGGAAGCTGGTATTGGCTTCAACGATAAAGGTTTCATTGAGCGCAATCGCCCGCCAGTCATTTTCACCTGGAAGTTTTATGCTCATCTGGCCGCTAATCAGTGTCATGTGTTCGATGCTGCTGGTACCAAACTCATATTCACCCTCAGCCATAACACCAATGGTGGCATTGTCGTTTTCAGCCTGAAAAGCCAGTGATTTAACCTTGCCATCGAAGTATTCATTTACCTTAAACATATGTTTGCTCGTCGTGCGTTAAGAAAGAGATGTATTCTATCACGATGCAGGCATGTGCTTCATTATCAGGATATCCCGGCCCTGAGAAAGGTAGCGCTGGTATCGTGATCGAATCACGTCTGGGGCCTCGGCTGGATCAATGCGTTGAAAATTTGCGTTAGCGTAAAACGACTCCAGGTGTGTATAGGGGAAAGTGTAGCAGTCGTATAGAGATAACGTCGCTTGCATGGCAAGAAGTAGTGCCGATCCTATACCTCTGCGCTGGATACTGGGATCGACAAACATACTGCGCAAGAGTCGTATGTTATCTGCGGCAGGCTGGAGTCGGGCTGCGGCAAGAATGCCATGTTGTGATGATTCTGCGATATAGATACATTCTCCACGCGGTGCCTGTGCCTTCTGGCCATGACGTTTATAGAAACGCTTGAGCCGAGGCAGGTTATACTCATCAATCAGGTGGTAATCTACAGGAGTGGCTGATGTCGCGCAGCTTTTGTTATCGGTGTCATCGTGCAAAGGTGAATTGCCTGTGTGATCATATAAAGCCACAGGATAATCAAATTTCTGTGATCCTGCTACAGCACCCGGATGAAGTGAGTCATGCCAGGGGGAGTGGGGTCATTCTCAAGCTGGGGCTTAGCCAGCTCACCTGCTGGGTGGGTGAAGACTTCAGTGAGCACGAAGGGCTGCGTCTGATTACTGAGCAGAATCAGGGGCGGATCGCATTGCTATATCCGGGTGAGCAGGCCTGCAATCTTGATCAGGGGCTACCCGCCAGTCAACCCCAGGTTCTCATCGTGATTGATGCCAGCTGGCGTAAGGCTTATCGGATATACCAGCTGTGTCCGATGCTTCAGCTGATTCCTAAGGTCAGTTTTGACGATCAGCGCCAGTCAAATTACCGTATCAGGAAGGCCCCGGCACAGGGACAGCTGTCTACGGTGGAGTCAGTGGTAACAGCATTAAGATTATTAGAAGGGAAGCCACAGGGCTATAGCCAGCTGATACAGGTGTTTGAGGCAATGATTGATCGCCATATTGAATGTATGGGTGAGTCCACCTATCAGCGCAACTACAGTGGTGATGAGCCTGGCGAATAGATGGTCGGTGTACTTTTTTGTAAATAGGAGTAGCAAATAAGGGCGTCTTAATATAGAATCTCCGCCTCTTTACCAGAGGGTGATTAGCTCAGTTGGTAGAGCGTCGCCCTTACAAGGCGAATGTCGGGAGTTCAAATCTCTCATCACCCACCAATTCGGACCGGTAGTTCAGCTGGTTAGAATGCCGGCCTGTCACGCCGGAGGTCGCGGGTTCGAGTCCCGTCCGGTCCGCCATACAAAATAAAAAGGCCCCCTGTGAAAGCAGGGGGCCTTTTTATTTATACGGGGTAGTTCGGGTGTCCTCGACGAGAGGTCGCTTAGGAAAGATGAGGTATGAGTGCCTGCCGATACGCTCAATTTTGAGTCGTCTTCACTTGCAAGAACGGAGTGTTTTTTAACCTGGTGTAGCACATTTATACCGCTACCTCGTAAGGCAGAGTGCATCCTGGAGTGCCTTAGGAACATATGTATAGCGAACCCTCTTCAAGAATCAGAATGCCGGATTAATCTGTTACCTGTCTTTTTAGTTAACTAGTGAAAGATGAGCACATATTGTCGGTTGCTCAGCTCATTCGACAGGAGTCCGTCGCACATTACATCAGAATGTAAGCAGATAAAGGGTATAAGCCTGTTACAATAGCTTGCTGCATAATTCAAATCTTCAAGAACTATGAAATCACCCGCAAAAAAACTGGTAGAGAAGCATCCTGATCTTACCCACAGTGAAATGATGAAAGTGCAGTCACATGTTCAACGGGAGTCGGGTGACTGGATTATCAATACCCTGATGATCGAAGGCTATACAGTACCCTTTAAATACAAGCGCAAGAAACAATATAAAAATCTTCAGGGCCAGCGTGTAAATCTGACTTATTATCCGGCTACGGAAAGTGTAGCAGGCATCGATATGGAAGTGATGAATGTAGTGCGTATTAAAGTGTCGTAAGCAGATGGGCTGTAAATTGCAAAATTTTGTTAAGCCACCTGAACGGGGGTTACGCAACGCCTATTGAAGGATTACACTTTAATACTATATCGATGGTTTATTCGATATGATTTTCAGATTGCACGATGTAACTGTATTAGGGGTTGGTAATGAATGTTCTGGCTAAATTATTCGGTAGTAAAAAAGTAGCGGCTACCGAGGGTAACGCTCTTGATGTTAATCAACTACTGCACTCACTGGACCACTATATTGATGTGTATGAGGAGAGTAATGGCCTGAGACCTGAAAGGATACTGCTTAAGACGAATATTCATAAGTCTTTCACTCAGGCGGGTGTGTATAGCTCCAGACGATTTGGTAATATTCTGATGATTCCAACGACGTCTATTAAAGGTGGCCGCGACTGGCAGGCTATTTAATTTATGCAAAGGTTAGAGTTGGTTGTATTTTTTTAACTCTGTCCGAGTTTGAGCTTACTGGTTGTCTTCCAGTAACTGTATTTTTTTACTCACTTTCTCCGCACGTTGTATTAGCTGTTTGAGCTCTGTATTATTCGGCGCATATTTTCTGGCCTGTTTCCAGATAGCGAGTGCATCTTTAACATTCTTCCGGCTATATAGTTCCTTGCCGAAGCTGATTTTCTCATTAACCATGGCATCAATTTCACGACTTAAGTCGGTTAGCAGAGTTCTGGCCTGTTTGTGTTGAGGATTGATGTGTAGAATTCTCTGCAGATTGCTGCGTGCAGTAATGTATTCTTTTTTACTGTATGCCTGCTGGTAAGCAGCCATTAGCTGGCTGTAACGCGCAGAGTTTTTCTGGTTGTTTATCTGTTGCTTGATTCTATCAGCCCAGTACTGTTTCTGTTTGCTGGGAAGTAGTTTATTAGAAGCATGATAGCAGTCGTAGGCGAGTTGATATTGCTTTTCACGATAAGCGCGCTCACCACAGCCTTCCAGACTGGAAGCCAGTACCTGTTTATTTCTTTCATGGCGGTTAATGTCTCGCTGAGCAGAAACATCTTCAGGGATTAGCTGCTTTAATTGCGAATAAACTTCATCGTATGACAGGTGTGCATATGCACTCTTGATATGCAGCTGTTTTTTTAGCGACTGTACTTTTTGGTCACGTTCTTTAATGAGTATGTTTAGTTCATTTTTGAGACGAGGGTGACTGTCTACTTTATCCAGCGCACGGGTGTAAGCATTGATAGCTTCCTGCCATTGGTTTTTGTTTTTATGTGCCTGTGCGGTTTGAGAAACCTGTTCAATGTACTGGTTTTTTGCCGTGTAGATGGCAGGTTTGCGTTTTATCAGGTTATCAAAATCAGGATTGCTGGCATCCGCATGGCCCAGTGCCTGTTCTATTTTGTCGTATTGATGCTCTATCAGCCATTCATCAATTTGACTGTTGAGTTTGTCCGGTGCAGGGCGAGTTAATGCGCAACCACCTAGTTGATGCAGGAAAATGAGCAGCACTGTAGAGCGCAGGATAAGATGCATGGTCAACGATATACTTAAGAGTTCTGGACCGGCTGATTCAGAATCTGCTCGATCTGGTTACGCATTTCGGTTCTGTAATCCGATTGTATATCATTAATTAGCCAGGTGGAAACGGGCGCGCTTTTGCCTCGAACCCGGATAATGTCGTGTTTTATCGCCTCTACGCGAGGTTGTATTGTGTCCTGATGGTAAAATTCTTCCAGTACCACGATCTGGTCGCTTTCTGCGATGCCGGCAAGTCGTGATGCAAGGTTGACCGGGTCACCAATCACGGTGTATTCCATGCGATCGCTCGAACCCAGATTGCCGGCTATCATAGTGCCAGTGTTGATACCCGTTTTAAAATGGATGGGTATCTTTCCCTGTTGCATGCGTTTTTCGTTGAGCAGAGTGACTGCCTCGCGAATCATCACGGCGCAGGATACAGCGTTGAAGCTATGGTCGTGGTTAAAGTCTGGAACACCAAACACCACCATTGCGCAGTCACCCATAAACTTGTCAATATGTCCGCCATGTAGCTGGGCAATACTGGAGATATAGGAAAAATATTCGTTTAGCAGGTTGGCAATTTCATCGGGCGGCATTTTTTCAGAAATCGCAGTAAAGCCAACGATATCTGCAAACAGCACCGAGGCACGTACGTGTTTGCCGCCGAGCTCAACTTCGTCAAGATTTTCCAGTACCTTGCGTGCCACATTACTGGAAACATAGCGTGAGAAAACATCCTCGACCTGAGTCTTCTGTAACAGGCCGTGGGCCATCTGGTTAAAGGCAATGGCAAGCTCGCCAATTTCATCATTACGTCTTTCATTTAAACGGTACTGGTAGTTACCTTCGCCGATGGCCTTGCTGGCATCTACAAGATTATGAATGGGCTTCGACAGGTGACGGCTCATGACGAAGGCCAGCAGTATTGCGATGAGTGTCATCAGTGCAGTTATCATCAGGATAACAAAGCGTGAACGCTCCAGGGACTGCAGCATTTGCTGTTTACTGAAAGTGACTAGCACCTGCCCGGCAATCAGCTGATTAAAACGTATTGGGCTACTGAAGCACACCATATTCGGTTCAAGGCCCGGATTTTTAGTCCACTCAAAACTCTGTACCTGTTGAGGTTCGGAGATCTGTCGGCTGATCTGCAATACATCTGGAACCTGTCCATTGCGTGCCAGTATTTTATGGCTGTCAGAGAGAATAATGGCACCGACGATATGGTGCTGGTCGACCAGGTTATTGGCGAGCGTCTGTAGCCCGAGGTTATCATCGGAGAGCACCATTTCGCTGGCGCTGTTGGCAAACTGTGCGGCGAGTGCGGAGCCCATATCGTGGATCTGCTGGCTAAGTACCGATTTCTGGTTTTCCAGAATAATAAAGCCGAGTGTGGTCATACCGCCCACGATGAGCAGTGTAATTGCGAGTGCCAGTTTAATGGCAATGGGAACCCTGAGCTTATAGCCAATATCCCTGACATTATCCGGCGCGGTAGAACCCTGTTTATCCAGTTTTGCGTTCATATTGGCCACGTATTAAGAGACACTGATCATAGCACGATGAATCGCGGGAAAGTTGACTAATAGGCTGTTGAATTGCAAGGAACTTATCGGTGTCTGGTATGTCTATCTAGTGCAAGCCAGCAATATTTGGCGGGGCACATGATCAAGCGGCCCCGCCTTTTTTTTGCATAAAATTCATAGAGATGGGTGTGCAGTACCGGGATATTCGTGACAATCTTCGCTAGAATAACAGGCATACTGATAAACAGGATGTGATATGACAGCTTTGCTCGCCGCACGGCATCTGGTTAAGTGCTTCAATGGGCTCACGGCAGTCAATGATATTAGCTTTGAGGTGCAGCGGGGGCGCTGCCTGGGGCTGCTGGGGCCGAATGGTGCGGGCAAAACCACCACGGTCGAGATGCTGGAGGGTATCCGCCAGCCGGACGAGGGACAGGTGCTCTACAAGGGTAATCCGCTGGCGGCTGAGTTCCGGCAGCAGGCGGGTATTATGTTCCAGAGCACCGCATTACAGGACTTCATCACCGTTGAAGAAGCCCTGCAAATGTTTGCGCGCTTTTACCAGGGTAGGGCTGATTTCGAACAGCTGGTGGAGGCCTGTGCGCTAGGTGAGTTTCTACATCGTGATGCGTCAAAGCTGAGTGGCGGACAGCGGCAGCGACTGCTGCTGGCAATTGCACTGGTGAACGACCCGGAGATTATCTTCCTGGATGAGCCAACCACCGGGCTTGACCCACAGTCTCGCCATAACTTCTGGCGGCTAATCGATAATATCAAGGCACAGCAGAAAACCATTGTGATGAGTACGCACTATATGGAAGAGGCCTATTCCATCTGTGATGACATCATTATCATGGATCATGGCCAGATAATCGCGGAGGGTTCACCGCAGGCCTTGCTGGCCCGTTACTTCAATGATGTGGTGATTCACCTGCCGCCACAGACAGATCTGCAGGGCCTTGGGACAGAGCTTCAGCTAAGGCACACCAAGCAGGGAGTCGAAATAAGTACCGCAGACCTGACTCAGGCGGTACATCAGCTGGTAGCAGCAAATGTGTCACTACAGGGCATGCAGATTCGTGAGCCGACACTCGAAGACCTGTTTCTGCAGCTCACCGGTGAGGGGCTTAGACAATGAGGTGGCAGCGCTTCCTGAGTGTTCTCCGGGCGCGGGATCGTGAGTTTATCCGTGACCGCAGTGCGCTGGGCTGGAATATTCTTTTTCCTCTAATGATCGTGCTGGGCTTTGCCTACGGTTTCAGTGATGAGCAGATGGAGCGTTATAAGGTAGGTGTGCTTGCTGGTGAAGAGCAGTCACTGGCGTTTCTGCAGAGCCGTTACACCCAGTTTATTCCGCTTGAGGCTGCAGCGCGTCAGTCGGCGATTCATAAGGTGCAGCGCCATCAGCTCGACATGCTGCTGGATATTAGCGCTCAGCGTTACTGGGTGAATGACAGCTCCCCCTCCGGTTATGTGCTGGAAAAGATGTTGCTGGCCGGCGGCGGCAGTGAGTACCACAAGCAGCAGGTAAAGGATGAGGCGGTGCGCTATGTCGACTGGCTGATACCCGGTGTGCTGGGTATGAATATGATGTTTAGCGCCCTGTTTGGTGTTGGCTATGTGGTTGTAAGATATAGGAAAAATGGCGTTCTCAAGCGCCTGAATGCAACCCCGCTGGGGGCGCTGGAGTTTCTCTCGGCGCAGATCGTATCACGCCTGTGGCTGATTATGGCGATCACGATACTGGTATATATTGGCTGCGACTGGTTAATTGGCTTTGCCATGTATGGCAGCTATCTCGACCTGCTACTGGTGTTTACCCTGGGTGCATTTTCGATGATCAGCATGGGCCTGATTGTGGCTGCACGGGTGAAATCGGAGGAAATGGCCGGGGGCTTGCTGAATTTAATGACCTGGCCAATGATGTTTCTCTCGGGAGTGTGGTTCTCACTGGAAGGTTTACACCCCTGGGTTCAGAAGCTTGCGCTAATATTCCCATTGACTCACATTACGGAGGCCGCCCGTGTTATAATGCTGGATGGTGCTGGCCTGCTCGCCGTATGGCCCAACTTGCTGGCGCTTATGTTAATGAGTTTTGTGTTTTTATTCATCGGTGTGTGGCTGTTTCGCTGGGAGTGACAGCATGCCAGTTCAGCCGGTGGATTCCCCCCAGCAGGCAAGGTGCCTGGCAGCCAGGCGCTGCAGAATAACGAGGTTTAATTCATGTTTCATTTGAGCGAAGAGCGTCAAATTCTGCTGACGCAGAAAATTATGGTAACTCTGGACGAGTGGGGCCTGTCAGCCGCACAGCAGGTTGAAGTGCTGAACCTGCCCGATGGTACGCGTACTCGTAAACTACGCGCCTTCCATGAAGACACACCCCTACCAAATGACGAAAATGTAGAGTTTCGTGCGGTACGCCTGTTGGGTATTATTGATGCCCTGCGTACGACATACCCGAAGAATGAGCAGATGGGTGCTCGCTGGATGAAAGCACCGCACCGTCGCTTCCAGAATCGCACACCACTGCAGGTGTTGCTGGAAGATGGTAATACCGGTGTTAATAGTGTGCTTGCCGAACTGGATTGCGCCTATGCCTGGGAACTGAGTGGGTCGCAGGCCAGGTAAGACGTCAGTCGAAAAGGCGTGAGCCCGCCTTGCTCAGGCGGGTTTGTCAGCTCCACCATACAGCCCGTCACTGCGCGCCGCCATAATAAAATCATTGATAAACAGGCCGCCGACCCGGTGGGTCCACCAGTAAACATCAACACGCCCCCATTCAATCACAAGCCTCGGATGATGATCTGCGGCATCAGCGGCATTACCCAGCTGCATTGCAAAATCCATGGCAGCTGAAAAATTTCTAAAACTATAGGATCGTGTCAGGCAGGATATCCCATCGATATCGCTCAGTATCCAGTCATCCAGGTCCTTAATGGCCGCATCGATCTGCGTCGGGCTCATAGCGACACTGTCCGCATCATAGGCAGCAATTTTCTGTTCGGCGAGAGGGCTTTTGTCTGGCATGGTATATTCTCCTTACATACAGAGTCTCTGGCGTAATAATTTTCAGGAGTCATTAGCGCGTGGCGAAAAACTGCATATCCGATGTTAGCTGGCTAGCGCATAAACTCAAGCAGCAGGGCGTTGACTATCTAAGTGAAACCAGCTTACCAGCGGAGTCTGTTGATCTGCATTTCATTGGGCGCTTTGCGCAGCAGGAGGTTGTATGGAATGCGCGACTGATGACACTGGACTACTGCGGCCAACAGCAGGAGATGCCGAATGACCCGATGCAGTTTATTGATATACAGCAGAAACAAGGCTGCCTGTTTATTGATATTGCATTAAACCTGCCCATCATCGATCAGGCTGCCATACAACGCACTATAATCATGGTACGCAAGTACAAACGGCTGCGGCCGGGGAGACATGAATTTGCAGCTGCCAGTCGGATACGGGATCACTACGGCCCGGTTAATCAATGAGTTTATGGGATGGCAATGAAACGGATTGTTGTCATCAATACAAAAGGGGGATGTGGCAAGACCACGGTGTCCACGAACCTTGCCAGTTACTATGCAAGCCATGGCGTGCACTCGGCGTTATTTGATTATGATCCACAGGGTTCGAGTATGCGCTGGCTTAAATTGCGTAGCGACGACAAACCCAATATATATGGTGTGGTGGCCCATAAAAATGCCGCCCAGGCAGTGACTATGAGCTGGCAGTTACGTCTACCAGTTGAAACTGAACGCCTGATTATTGATACGCCACCCGGGCTCAAGGGGCCAGAGTTACTGGAGCAGCTCAAGGGGGCGGATGTCATCCTGATACCTGTTTTGCCGTCACCGCTGGATATTTTTGCCACAGCCGACTTTATTCGTGATCTGTTGCTGCAGGCAAAAGTCAGAATGAATCAGACGTCCATCGGTATTATTGCGAATCGAGTTAAAAAAAATACCGTGGCATTCCAGTCACTGGAGCGCTTTTTAAATACGCTGAATATTCCGGTTGTTGCCCGTTTACGTGACACGCAAAATTATTTGCATGCGACCGATGAAGGTATGGGTATACACGAGCTTAAGGGTAAAAATATTTATATGGATGGGCAGCACTGGAAAACGGTTATGGAATGGATCGATGCGCAGTCACGACATTAGAATTGTGTGTTTGCGAATATAAAAAAAGCCTGCAGTTGCAGGCTTTTTTTATGACTGAGTTGCGATGTGTATCAGGACTTGCGTCGACGCATTGCAGCCAGAACACCCAGGCCTGAAGCGAATAGCCATACCGCTGCTGGTACAGGAACAGGTGTAATATCAGATACGTCTGTCGTATTGAGCGCAGCAACCATTGCAAGAGCCATTGGGTTAGCATTGGTCGATTGCATTGTAATCATAAATGGATCTGTGAGTTGTGCACCATCAACAAAACCAAAGCTAGATAGATCAATTTCAGCTGACATTAGCTGAACTTGACCTTCCGTGCCTCCAGCCCATGCTACATCAGTGGCGACCTGCTGATCGCCTGCACTGTTGACAACATTTGTAAACAAGCCATCTAGCTTCTGATCAACACCGTTAATGGTCACTGTCGCCAGGTTATCTGTCTGATCCCAGAGGAAGAAAAACACAAGGTCACTTCCCTGGTTGTTAACAGGTAGAGCAGAACTAAAACCTAACTCTAATGACAGTGGGCCGTTATAGTAATCCTCAGTTCCGATATAAGTGTTTACCATTTGGTCGGTAGCATCATTAGGTGCACTCAGAAGATTTTCGGTGCCGTACTGGTACCAGCCATCGACAGTGGCAACATAATCTGTTGTTCCGTTGTAGGCTTCACCGCTACCCGATACAAGCTCGTCAGCAACGACAGTTGAATCGAAGCTATATGTGCCAATGGTGATGGTATTTGCACTAACAGCCTGTGATGTGGCTAGCCCGGCTAATAAGGCAAATGATGTTAAGTGTTTATACTTCATGGTCATTCCTGTGCGCATTTATACTAAGCGTTTTATATTTACTTTTGTTCAGTTGCTTTTACTATCGTCTGGTTCGAGCAGGCGGAGGCGTCAGCACAGTACCAGGTGTGATGGTCGCTGCGCCATTAGTAGACGCTACCACTGGAATTGTTACGGTTGGGGTAACAACAGGCACGGGTACTGGTGCCGGTGGCTGAATCTGAACCGTTGTTCTTGTCAGGTTGGGTGCTTCATTCGGACGGAAGTTAACCTGAGGCTTCTGAGCAGGTGGTGGTGTCACGCTTGCAACCGGGCCCGCGGCAGGCTTGATGCCCTGTGACCAGCTCCCCCAGCTGTATACCGAATCTGCAGTGGCAGCCTGTGAGCTCATTAGAGCCGCTGCGAAAATCATTGAAGTCAGTTTTTTCATCGTCTTGTTTCCTGAAATAATACTAATAAGGCTCGCAATCTTTGTGCCAGATTGTTTAAACCCCCATGTAAGGCCTTGATTTGTCTTTAGACATCGGCTCTAGCATGGCCCTGGCTGGCAAATGGAGCCAGTTTCCTACATTGTGAGGTAGATTATAGAGAAGCCATTGTCCGTGTATATCCCACGTTCGAATGGATTATGATAAATAATTCGTAACTATATGAATTTTATGTGAAATTTAAATGAAAAAAATTGTAAATCTGGCATCTGGTCAGGCACGGGAGACGCAGAATACGGGATTATCAGTGAAATGGCAATGTAAAGCATCCCGACAATAAGGTGGTTCTGTTGTCGGAATGCTTTACGGAGAAATTAGAGGAAATAGCGACGCATATTCAGCTCAAAGATATTGCGCTGATATTCG
>JBFHWF010000034.1:0-23071 GCA_041589175.1 Gammaproteobacteria bacterium | reverse complement strand
TCGTAATAGGCCCACCAGCTGCCCAGGGCGATACCGATGGTCAGGAAGACCCAGGCAATATTGGTCCAGGGGCGTGACCAGCGCGCCCAGGCACTGTCCAGTCGACCTCCCAGCATCGCCGCGATGGCAAAGGCAAAGGCCACCGAAAAGCCCACGTAGCCAAGGTATAGCATTGGCGGATGAATAATCAGGCCGGGGTCCTGCAATAATGGGTTCAGACTACGCCCTTCCAGCGGTGCAGGGAAAATGCGATCAAATGGATTCGATGTCAGCAGGGTGAACAGCAGGAAACCAATACTGATCAGGCCCATCACTGCCACCACGCGGCCGCGCATAATCAGTGGCATGGATTTACTGAAAATCACCACCAGCGCGCTCCAGATAGCGAGGAACCAGGTCCACAGTAATAGCGAACCTTCATGGCCGCCCCACACCGCGGAGATCTTATACATCATCGGTAGTTCGGTATTGGACTGACGCGCCGTATAGCCAACCGAAAAGTCATCGACAATGAAGGCGTAAGTCAGGCAGATAAAACTGATGGTAATAAACAGGGTCTGACCAAGCGCCGCCGGGAAGGCGACCTCGATCCATGACGAGTGCCGACGCTGTGCACCAATCAACGGAATCGTGCCCTGGATCATGGCCAGAACCAGTGCGAGTATCAGAGCGTAATGACCAATTTCCGGAATCATAGTTTATCCTTCCACACGGGTGGCGCACCCACGGGTACACTGGCTGGATGACCAGCTTCACTGGCTTCCTTGAGTTTTCCGGATTTCTCCAGGGCTTCAGCCACTTCTGGTGGCATATAGTTTTCATCGTGCTTGGCCAGCACTTCTTCCGCTACGAATACGCCATTTTCGATCTTACCGGTGGCGACAATACCCTGCCCTTCCCGGAACAGGTCGGGCAGGATGCCCTCATAATTCACGGTAAAGTTTTTCGCACCATCGGTCAGGTCGAAGGCAATCTTCAGACTCTCGGTGTCGCGGGCCACACTGCCAGTCACCACCAGGCCACCAATTCGGAAGTTGTGATCTTTTGGTGCCTTGCCCTCATGAATTTCCGTGGGACTGTAGAAGTGGTTAATGTTCTCGTTCAGGGCCTGCATAATGAGGCCGATGAACAGGCCTACACCGGCTATCAGCAGGGCGACAAATGTCATTCGTTTCTGGCGAGCTGTCATGGTCATTCTCTTGTCTTCACTTAATCTGGTTACTTTATCAATATCCGCAATTCACTAGGCCCTACCGGTGTCATGGTTTTTGCCCGGTGATTCCCCCGTGCCGCTTGCGGCTTCCTGCTGCCGTTCCTGCTGGCGGTATTTCATGCGCAGCTCGCGGATAATCTGCTTACGGCCGAAGATGGGGCTGAGGAAAATCCACAGCAGCACCACAAAGGAAATTCCATAGGAAGACCAGACATACACGGCGTAGCCGCCCATATGGAAAAACTCAGATGCTGTCATTTTCAACGACCTCCTTAACCCAGCGGCTGTTCTGTTCACGGCGCAGGATTTCCGCCCGCGCCCGCATCAGCACCGAGGCGGCGTAATACAGTTTAAAGGATACCGCCATCGTCAGCAGCGGGATCAGCATGGTAATGTGGATTGACGGCTTGTCGAACTTGGTCACCGTGGCGCCCTGGTGCAGGGTACTCCACCACTCCACCGAGTAATGGATAATCGGAATATTCACCACACCAACAATCGCCAGTACGGCACCGGCACGGGCCGCATTACGGGGATCTTCAATCGATGCCTGCAGCGCAATAAAACCCAGATACAGGAACAGCAGGATCAGCTCAGAGGTCAGGCGTGCATCCCACACCCAGTAGGTACCCCACATGGGCTTGCCCCACAGGGAACCCGTCACCAGCGCAAGGAAGGTAAAGGCGGCACCAATAGGGGCACTGGCACTGGCCATCAGGTCGGCAGTTTTAATGCGCCAGATCAGGCCAATGGCACCGGAGGTGGCCATCACCATGTAAATAAACATCGACATCCACGCAGCCGGTACATGCACGAACATGATGCGGTAACTCTCACCCTGCTGGTAATCCGGCGGTGCCACGAAGAAACCATAATACAGGCCAACGATCAGGGTTAGACCAAACCCCCAGGTAAACCAGGGTATCAACTTGCCGGACATGGTATAGAAGTTCTTCGGCGACGAAAATTTATGAACAATTGCGGGTAGTTTCATCTTTTCTCAAACATTACATCTGTGTGCTGATCACTCGGCCTACTCCACACTAATTTTCAGTGCAGCAGCCGTTGCCAGCGGTGCCAGGGTTATGGACAGCACCAGCAGTGCGCCCAGAAAGTACATCTGACCGCGTACGGCCAGCCCGGCCAGGCTGGCATCCACCGCATTCGCGGAGAATATCAGCACCGGTATATACAATGGCAGAACCAGTAGAGACAACAGCATGCCGCCACGGTTCAATCCCAGTGTTAACGCCATGCCGATAGCACCAATCAGGCTCAACACCGGTGTGCCCAGTAATAAGGTTAACATAAGGGTTATTATGCCCTCGGCTGGCAAATACATAAAAATCCCCAGTAGCGGTGCCAGCAGAATAATCGGCAGCCCCGTCACCAGCCAGTGGCTGATAATTTTTGCCAGCACCAGCAGCGAAGTCGGGTGCGGGCTGAGCATCATCTGCTCTAGTGTGCCGTCATCATAATCATCTTTGAACAGGCTATCCAGTGACAGCATCACCGCCAGCAGCGCAGCGACCCAGATCACCCCCGGCGCCATCGTCTGCAACAATGTCTTTTCCGGCGAAACACCCAATGGGAACAGGGTAACCACAATGAGGAAAAACAGCAGCGGGTTAAGTAATTCATTGCGATGCCGATAGGACAGCATCAGGTCACGCCGCACCAGGGCGAAAAACGCACTCATCGTTGAGGGTGTCATGTCAGCGCCTCCACCCGGGTATCCGGCAGGTTCAGGCGAAACTGCTGATCAGCATCAAGGGTTACCGGCTGATGCGAGGTGATCACCAGCATACCACCATTGGCAACGTGATCATCAAACAGTTTTTCCAGCATGGCGACCGCAGCCACATCAAGCGAGGTATAGGGCTCATCCAGAATCCAGCATTTAGCCTGGGTCAGAAACAGCTGGGCCAGCGCCACACGTCGCTTCTGACCCGCAGACAGGTTACCACAGGGTATTTCCTCGAATCCGTACAACCCCACCTGGTAGAGTGCTTCCTCGATGCCATTCTCGGAACGACTGCCATGCAGCGCCTTTGCCATACACAGGTTCTCAACTGGGCTCAGCTCCATCTTGATACCGTGACGATGACCGATAAACAGCAAATTCTGCAGGTAGTCGTTTTCCGGGTGCAAAATTTTACGCCCGTTCCACAGCACCTCGCCATGCAATGGCTGGGCAAGGCCCGCCATGATGCGTAGCAGGCTGGTCTTGCCACTGCCATTACGGCCTTCCACACGCAACACCTGGCCTTCCCCAAGACTAAAATCGAGATCGGTGAACAGGTCACGGTAACCCCGTGTACAGCTGATCGACTGTATATGTAAACCGGCTACCGGCTCGGTCATTGAGGAAAGTCTCACGTGCTCGTCAAAACCGCGAATTTTACAGGGTTCTGGCTTGAATAAACAGCTTAAGCAGCGTAATTTAAGCTGCGTGCACTAATGGATTTCACCTTTGGAACAAGAAAATCCGGCATCACCGCTACTATTTTGGCGCTCAATTTCTATACTCAGGTCAGGGAATAAGAACGAGTAAAACAATGATAAAACGACAACTTCGCACATTGCGATTAATAGCCGGGCTGTTTCTGGCTATTTCAACACTACCCCCAGCCCTTGCCAGCACGGCCAGCTTTGACATGCAGCAGCTACAAAGTCTGTTCGAACGCTACGAGCGAAAGCAGGCCTATCAATATGCCAGCCGTTATCGCAACGAGATGGAAGGCGACCCCTACTTCGATTACTACTACGGGGTATCGGCCATCGATACCGGCCATGCCAGCGAAGGCGTGTTTGCACTGGAACGTGTGCTGATCCAGTTCCCGGACGATCAGGTCGCCCGCCTGGAACTGGCACGGGGTTATTTCATACTCGAGGAATACGCCCGCGCCCGTAAAGAGTTCGAAACCGTACTGGCAACCAGACCTCCTCAGGGGGTTGTTGAAACCACCCAGCAGTTTCTCGATCAGATTCGCCTGAAAGAAGCCCGCTATCGCACCACCACCAGTGGCTTTGTCTCCGTGGGCCTCGGCAGCGACAGCAATGTCAACAGTGGTGCCGACAATGACAGCCTTACGGTGATAGAACTCTCCAGCGACAGTGTCGGCCAGGATGATACCTTCACCGAGCTAGTTGCCTCCGGCAATATTGCCCATCCGTTTGCACCGGGCTGGATGGCCAACGCTGGCCTCACCGCAACCCTGCGACAGAATCAGGACTTCGAGCAGTTCGACACGCAGACCACCACTCTGCAGGCCGGTATTTCACGCATCTTTAAGCAGAGTCGCTACCGTGGAGAGTTTATCTATCAGCGCTACAATCTGGATGGCGACAAATACCGCGATATGAGCGGCCTTAATCTGGAATGGCATTACAACCTGAGCCAGCAGCAAAGCCTCACCACTGGCCTGCAATATGTCAGTCTGGAATACCCGGAGCTACCCTTCCGTGACTCAGATCTGGCCACCCTGTCCCTCACCTATAACCAGTCATTTTCCGTGGCACTCAACCCGGTGCTGTTTGCAACATTTAATATTGGACAGGAAATGGCCGAGCTGGACAGCAACAGCAATGCCCTGTCGGATACCGAGCGGGATATCCTCGGCCTGCGAGTCGGTACGATTCTCAGTTTCACACCAAAGATCGCCCTGCAACTATCCGCCAATTATCAGACCTCTGAATATGCCGGTGAACAGACCTTTCCACTATTTGCAGGCATTACGCGGGAAGATGACCTGAGCAGTCTCGATGCCAATCTGCTCTGGCTGTTCAATCGTAGCTGGCGACTCGATACCCGCCTCAGCTACACCGACAACAGTTCGAATGTTGAGCTTTATAGCTTCGACCGAACCCTGCTCAGCATCAATGCCAACTATTCTTTCTAGTTAAGGACGACGTTTACGAGGTGTGCACATGAAAACCTGTTCAGCTACCCCCCTCTTACCACTACTCATCGCTGGCCTTATCGGCGGTGTATTTTTTAGCAGCGCCAGTACCGCAGAAGTGGTTAATCACACACACTGGCGGGTACAATCCGGTGACAGTGTCTACGGCATTGCGCGCAAGCTGTATCCCGATGACAGTAAGCAACGCAGCCGCCTGCGCCGTGAGTTAATTCAAACTAACCCACAGGCCTTCCAGAATGGCGCCAGCAACCTGAAAGTGGGGCAACTCCTCAAGTTACCTGCGTTTGCCGTTAAACAACCCGAAACGCCCCCTCCACCCGCAGCAGAACCGGTAAAACCCTCCCCCGTCGCGCCTGCTGCGATTGCCAGTACGCCAGCACAGGTGAATGAGGGAGATCCCGAAGAGATTGTCGGCCAGGTGCTCATTAATCTGGGCAATACCCAGGCCAGCAACCGCGGCAGCGTGCGCACATTAAAGCGTCATTCCAATATTTTCAAAGGCGATACATTAATCACCGATAAGGGTGCCCGCGCACAGATTCGCATGAAAGACGGTGCCCTGCTAGCACTGCGCTCCGACAGCCAGCTAAAGCTGGTGGAATATAATTATGCCGGCCGAGAAGATGGCAACGAGAACAGTCTGCTGGAATTACTCAGAGGCGGCTTCCGTACCATTACCGGTGCCATTGGACGTACCAACAAACAGAACTACAGGGTAAAAACCACTAATGCCACCATCGGTATCCGTGGTACCCACTATGGCCTGATGCTATGCACGGCGGGTAGCTGTCAGGGATCGGAGCTACCGGACGGCCTTTACGGTGGTGTCGTCGATGGTACTATTGTCACCGAAAACGACCTGGGAACCTTCACCTTTAATAATGACGAATATTTCCATATAGCCAGTGTCGATGCCGCACCGGTACAAACCCTGCTTCCACCACCGATTTTTACCGATGAGCCTATAATCGAACTGGGCGGCGGAGACACTCCCGAAAATGGAAGCATCTCTCCACAACAGACACAACAACTACGCCAACAGGCTGAAAAACGCATCCGTCGTGCTGGCCGCACACCGGGCGAGCTACGGGGCATGTTTGGTGGCATGGTAAATGCCATGTTCAATAATATTCAGGACCCGCTAAATCTGCTGTCGCTGGCCGACATAAACACCTCCAGCTTTGCACCTCCCTTACCGCCTAAATCCCCCAACGGCTCCGGTATCGCCATTGCTTTTACCCACCTGGACGCCTCGGGTCGAGTCGGTACTGGCGTACCGATTTATGTCACCGATGTGAATGGCAATAATATCTTCCTCGAAAACTTTACCCTGCCTGATGGCAACGTGATACAGAACCTGCCATTCGCCATTTATGAACAGTCGGTGAATTCTGCTGGCCAACTGCAACAGCACGAAGCCAATCGCACCTTACCCACTGGTGTCGGTGCGACCTATACCAATCTGGGAGGCGATGGCGGTCTGGGCGTGAACTGGGGACGCTGGAACGGGCCTTTCGTGCTACTGGAAAATGGCCAGCCGATTTTTCACGATCAGAACCTGCACTATATCTACAGCCCCAACCTGACACCGCTGGCTAACCTGTTTAATCTGGGGGGGTTGCGTAGCCGTATTCAGCTTTATCGTTTCGCAGGCGGTACATTCCCAACGAATCATCTTGGCGTTCAGGCCCTCAACGCTCCCGATATTCTGCTTGATGTCGATTTCGTAAACTACCAATTATTAGGTTATTCCGTTAAAGCTCTGGTGGATGATATCGACTGGTTTGCCCAACTTCAAAACCCGGTGGGTTTCAATCAGCTCGGCAATAACTTCGATATTAGTGGCCCCTGTCATGGCACCCAGTGTATCGGTCAGGCAAGTATTATGTTTGTTGGTAACGCAGCAGGCGGAGCCATGACCTCATACTCCATGACGGATATTTTCCAGCAGGGTATTAGTGGCAGTGCATTGTTAACCCCGATGCAACTTAATACCACGCCGGATAATTTTGCTGCCCTTTTTGCATTTGAGAATACATTTGCAACAGGCGGTGATTCTGTGCCAGTGATGACACACCCAGGAAGCATCGACAACATTTATGTATTTAACGGCAGCCCGGTTGTTGGAGCTGATCAGTATGTGGATCCTCAGGGTATACAACAATATCGTCGGATAACAGTTAACCCATCACAAGCCACTTTATCTGGAACGGGTAATGATACGGTGAGCGTTCCAAACACAACCATTAGCTGGGGCCGCTGGGACACAGGAACACTACGTAGAAACAACAGCACCGATGGCATCAATGAAATTATGTTCATACAAAGCAATAATCTTACTACCCCATCTCAACTTGGAGGTTTATCAGGAACGGCAAGCTATACCACGGTAAATGGCACTTTCAATGCCCAGGTAAACAATCTGCCTAAAGATGGCGGCTTCGTGAATATGAGTGTGAATTTCGATACTGCTACGGTCACCAGTTTTACTGCTAATGCTAGCCAGAGCGTTACCGTATTAGAGGGCACGGCCAGTAATATACCTTTCCAGGCTCTCGATCGCGGTTTTACACTGACTAATAGTGCAGGCTGTATTGGTGGTACCTGTAGTGGCACCGCCAGCGCGGCATTTGTAGGCTCCTCAGCTGAGGGTGCTATAACAAGTTTTTACCTGCAAAATGCCGCCGGAGACAGCGCAAGCGGAACCGCACTGGTTACGCGTCCATAAAAGCCCATCGCATGCAGCACCCGACATACGAGGTGCTGCATGCATAGTATTTCTGTAGCAATTCATATATTCTTCAACGCTTTAAAGCTTTACACAAGATAGCCTCACATGCCAACAAGCGTACCTGACTTTACCAAAACTGAAATCTGGACCGTTGAAAGCACCCTGAAAGAGCGCTGGGGGAAAGACAACGGCATCGAGATGCAATTCGCCGATGCCGATATCCGCTTAAGTCCCAGCGACCGTGAAACCGTCGAGTGCCCGGCGATGATCTGGCACTACCAGGGCTGCAACTACGTGATCTTCAAAACCGGCCAGCAGAATTACCGCTGCCAGTTTTTCTACAAGGGTTACCAGCAATACGGCACCGGAGTCTTTGAATACGATGATATCGGTGACTGCATTATCTCCCTGCTACAGGTTCAGGCCGATCATTATCGCGAGAATCAGATGGAAGAAGAAAGCAGCCAGGGCAAACCACCACCAGGCACCGCCCGCAAATAACTTTCAAAGAAAATCGGGGTCAGATCCCAGTTTTGACTAATACAAAAATCGGGGTCAGATCCCAGTGTTGACTAATATAAGCGAAAACTGGGATCTGACCCCGGTTAAGGGTAGGGATCTGACCCCGGTTAAGGGTAATCAGGCCACCTGCTCGTCATGGAAGCGGATCATCTGGATATCCCACTCGCCTTCTTCAAGCGCGGTAAGTACCAGACAGGATGGGCCACCACGTGTTCGAGTTGCACCGGCAGCACCGGGATTGACCACCCAGGGGCGCTGGTCGTCATCTATGACCATACTATGGGTGTGACCGTAAATAATCACACGAGCCTCTGGATGCGCCTGCCGCAGAAGCTCATGTTCAGGCTGATGCATTCCATGGATGTGCCCATGCTCTACGGCCACGCTGCCACCTGGCAGTTCTATGGTTGCGGTTCGGGGTAACTGGCTGACAACTTCTGTCTCTTCCTCGGCCCACAGGCCGGGGGCATCGTTGTTACCAGTTACTGCCGTTACTTTGTCACTGATTTCAGCCAGTTGCTCCAGCACATGCGCACCGCAGATATCGCCGGCGTGAATGACCTGGTCGCAGTCCTTGATGATTTCGATGATGTTGTCGTCGATGTGTCCGTGGGTGTCTGAAATAATGGCGACTTTCTGCTGTTTCATGAATTTGCACTATGTAACTGAAAATACTGGATTATTGGGGCGGATTTTAGCCAAAAAAATAAAAGGCCGCCATGCAAAATGCAGGTGGCGGCCAAAGAGACGTTGTTTCCTAGGCCTGTAAGTGTAGTCGATAACCGCCCTGTGCAAATCCCTCGTATGGAGTAACGACGACGAACTGCACAGGCAGCGAGTTTTGACCTAAGATCAGAGCTAGGGTGTTTCCTGCGAGGCCTTCTCGCTTTCCACTTCCTGCTTGTAGGCCTGGTATGGGTCATTATCCAGGGATTTCTGCTGTTCCAGCTTACGACGCATTTCGATCACGTCTTTACGCTCTTCGACGCGTTTCTCGAGGATGCCATCCACTTCCGGAATGGTTTTCTCATTGAACAGCACCTGGCGTAACAAACGGAAGCCGAAGTACATGCAGTCGACATCGTCTTTTGCGACCTTGTCCAGGGTTTCCTGGTCGAGGGTGTAGGTCTTTTTGAAAGCATCACTTGCTACGAAGCGGCGGAAGCGATCCTGATCAAAACAGGCCATGAAGTAGAGCTGCAGGCTCATTTCCGGTGGCTTACCCACGCCGGGGCCCATGGATTTCTTCTTCAGGATCAGCTGGAAATACTCAATATTGTGCTGATCGAATTCCTCGACTTTCTGCTCTGCACGGTAGTCCTGGATCTTGATCGGGCGATCTTCTTCGTGCCCCTTACAGTGATCTTCTTTTACCAGTACAAAATGCTGATTTTCGTGGGCCTGGTCGGCCTTCTTCATCGACAGGTTACCCAGTGGGTAATAACGGCAGGCCGATGGACGATTTTCATAAATGGTACAACCCGTTTCTTCATCCATAAACAGGCAGGCACCTTCATCAGTGGTGCGCAGCTTGATGCCGGGAACGCCATCGGCATCCATGGTAAAGGGAACGGTGTGCTCTTTCAGAACGGCTGAAGAGTCTTTACCCGTGGCCACTTTAAGGCGCACGATGTCATAAGGGGTGAGGGTAATGTCTGCATTTTTACAGCAGGCATTCCAGCATGAAATACCCTTATGACAGCTGAATTTAACTTCGCTGTTAGGGTCTAGAACGGTTGGCATGACATCGCTTTTAAACGGGATGTCGCCGATATCAATGTTATCACTCATAGTAACTACTCCAGTAAAACCGATAACCTGGTGACTCAGTTTCGTGTAATCATCCAGTAAAACTCAAAAAACGCAAGTGATCAACATGTCTGGCATCACGAACGGTCGCGCTGCACTAAAAACCACACTTTTTTTAACGTATTTTCAGGGTATAAAAAAACCGGCCTTCTAGTGAAGGCCGGCTCCTGGTTTACTACTCAAACGCAATTATTTGAACAGCTTGGACTTGTCAACCAGATCTACGTGAGCGCGCTTGAAGCAGGTCCACTTCTTGCTCTCTTTGTCGTAGATTGAGTTAACGAAGCAGTGCCAGTTTTCTTCATCAACGAAGTTCTTGTCAGTACGGTAGTAGAAACCGGGGTAACGAGATTCTTGACGGAACTGAATGTGCTTCATATGAGCTTCAGCAGTCAGGATACGGTGATAGTTCTCCCACGCACGTAACAGTTCGTGAAGGTCCTTAGCACGCATCTTGGCCGCGTCTTCCTTCAGCATTTCCAGCTTCTCTTCTGCCACTTCAAGCATATGCTCGTTAGTGTTGTAGTACGTTGCAACACCCGCTACATATTCGTCCATGATTTTCTGCAGACGGAACTGCAGCATCTTAGGCGTGATGTAGTTAGGGTTAACGTCGATTGCAGTTGAGTAGTCTTTGTGCTCAAGGTAAGTACGAACCGGTGCCCATACTTCTTCAGCCAGAGTCGCTGCATCACGTTCCAGTTCAGGCTTGTAGTCCTTGTTGTCAAGGCAGTACTTAACCATTGCCTTAGCAGCCATACGGCCTTCAGCGTGTGAACCAGATGAGAACTTGTGACCTGATGCACCAACACCGTCACCTGCTGTGAACAGGCCCTGTACCGTAGTCATACCACGGTAGCCCCAGTTCCAGCCAGAAGGTAAGTGCTCAGGAACACCAGCTTCAGTTTCTGTCGTAGGCGCGCCTACATCAGTAGGACCAGAAGTCCAGATACCACAACAACCTGAGTGAGAACCCAGCAGGTATGGTTCGGTAGGCATCAGCTCAGAGTTTTTCTTCTCAGGCTCGATGTTTTCACCAACCCAGATACCACACTGGCCAACACACATGTCCAGGAAGTCTTCCCAGGCTTCTGCTTCAAGGTGCTTAACCTCACGTGGAGACAGTGTTTCACGCAGATCAGCAAGTGCAGTTACGGTGTCCATGTAGATAGGACCGTGACCGTCTTTCATCTCTTTCAGCATGAGGTGGTTACGCAGGCAAGAGGCAGGAACGGCAGCGTGGCCATATGGAGGATAGTCATCCAGCATTTCCTTGTTCTTAACCATGTACAGTTCGCCGTATGCGTTAGTTGCCTTCGCTTTGAACAGCAGGAACCATGCACCTACAGGACCGTAACCATCTTTGAAACGGGTTGGTACGAAGCGGTTTTCCATCATCGTCAGCTCAGCGCCAGCCTGTGCAGCCATCGCGTAAGTTGAACCCGCGTTCCATACTGGGTACCAGGCACGACCTGTACCTTCACCAACAGAACGTGGACGGAAGATGTTTACACAACCACCGGCAGCCAGCAGAGCGGCTTTGAACTTGTATACGAAGATCTTGTTTTCACGAACAGAGAAACCAACTGCACCCGCGATGCGGTTCTTGTCGTTCTTATCGTTAACCAGCTCAACGATGAAAACACGCTCCTGGATACGGTCCATGCCCAGTGCTTTCTTAGCTGCTTCTGCAACGATCCACTTGTAAGACTCACCGTTGATCATGATCTGCCACTTACCAGAACGTACAGGCTTACCACCGTCTTTCAGTGGAGTCATACCTTTAGAACCGTCGTAGCGCTCACCATTTTCGTCAGTCTTCCAGATGGGCAGACCCCATTCTTCGAACAGGTGTACGGATTCGTCAACGTGGCGACCCAGGTCATAAGCCAGGTCATCACGGGTGATACCCATCAGGTCGTTAGACACCATACGTGCGTAGTCAGCAGGATCCTGCTCAGTACCGATGTATGTGTTGATTGCAGACAGACCCTGTGCAACCGCACCTGAGCGGTCCATAGCGGCCTTGTCTACCAGTTTTACAGTAAGGTCTGTGCCTTCAATCCAGCGCATGATTTCGAAACCAGCGCCACAGCATGCCATACCACCACCGATCAGAAGAATATCAACTTCTTCTTCGACAACGGTTGGATTTTCAAAAGTACCTTCAGACATTATCTCTTTCCTCTAAGTTTATATTTTTATATTTATCGACTATGGGCGTGGCTTATTTACAGATCAGCTCGCTAGGATCACCTTCGCGATAACCATTCTGCTCGTTATGGTTGAAGAAACCATTGTCTTCAATCTTGCTCATATCAGCAGCTGGCTTACCGGCATATGGGTCGATAGAACCTTCTGGAGTTGTACGGATCGGGAACTTGAATCGCTTCATAGTGCCGTTACGGAACTTGATGGTCCACATGATAGAGTCGGTACCACGTAGCGGCTGTACTGAACCACCCAGCGGTACTACGTCCGCATAGTGACGTGCTTCGATCGCATTCTGTGGGCAGATCTTAACGCAGGAATAACATTCCCAGCATTGCTCTGGCTCCTGGTTGTATGACTTCATTGCGTGACCCGTTTCAGAACCATCTTTGTCGAGTTTCATTAAGTCATGTGGGCAGATGTACATGCAAGCGGTCTTGTCTTGACCTTTGCAGCCATCACACTTTTCAGTACGTACGAAAGTTGGCATTCGTATGCTCCTTTGCTGGTTTATTGTAAGACTTACATTTTTGTAATAGAGAATGGGTTCTGTTTTTACTAAGGGGTTGTCACTCGAGGTGTCACACGGGTTTATAACGCGCCCATTTAAAACGGATCATTTTACTACTACTAATTTTTACGGCCGGTCAGGCCACCCTGTTTTTTTGAATCCCTCAGGCTGGCTAACCGGCCAGAATTCTTAATCAAAAGGAAAATCCTTTTCCCCGGAAGCAAAGGCGTAATTTACGGTCTTGCTACTGCAGTACTTCTCGGGTTAACGGTACTGCTCCGGTCTTACCCTTATGGGCCATTGAACATTAATCCCTTTAAAGTGAAAACACAAACACAATTATCTTTACCCAGATAAGAAATTTTTATTTAATTGATTTGCATCTAAACGATGAAAACAATTTAAAAAAAACCTGTTAAAACAGTCGTATAGACATTGGTTAGTAGGTTCTAATATTAGATATAAATTAATAACTAATCAAAACAAACAAGCACTTATTTTCTTGCCTCGAATTGCAATATACGCATTGTTTGATTTCGATCAAAAATACCGAACGACAATAAAAATCAGGCGTTACAGGCAAACTAAAACACTCCCGTTTAATGCCCGAGCACTCCACTAGGTTATTATGATAATCACAATGCTTCATCAGCGTTTTACATGTGGCATAAAGCCTCAGCTGATACAGTATTACAACAGGTCTTTTTCCTGTTAAAAGAAAACGCCGAAAAAAATAAAAGCGAGTACCGGTTCGGTTAACTCGCTTTTAATAATATGCTTATTTTTTAAATATCGAACGATGCCGTGAATCTCTATTAGATATCTTTTGATACAGGCACAAAAGCAACCTCATCGCCATCATCCAGTCGCGTAAACAGTTCAGCAAACTGTTTATTAACCGTTATCTGCACAGCATCATCAGCAAACATACGCGCCCAGTCTTCGCCGCGAAAACGCAATAGCTTCAGAAGCCCCTGCACGTCACGAATACTTTCGGGCAATTCAATTTCTTCGCTTTCCTTTTTGGTAACCTTGAGCATATTGGTCATAAAGAACATCAGTCGAATACGTATTTCTTTTTGCTCACCCGCTCCCCGAGGCTCACGTTTCAGGCCATGCTTTTCCAGACGCGCCAGGTACTCTGCCCACAGGGTGTCATAATCTTCACCCAGTTCATAGAACGTATCCCAGGAATATATGCCGGAGTTGTAGCCGTCATCAAAGAACAGGCGCAGTGCATAGTTTCCCTGAGGTTCGATTTTTTCTATCTGAACATCAGCCTTGCCATACACCGGGAGTTCAGACGCTTCTATTTCCGCTGATCGGGCATGGGTGCGCAGGTATTCACAGGGATAGGTAAATGTTTTGCCGTCCTTGAAGCTGATTTCCAGCAGACGGGATTTCTGATGCAGTTTAATTTCGCTAGGACTGTGGCGTTCACTCATGGTTTCTTCTAATACATATCGCTGTCTAAAGGGCACATGAGTATACCGTTAAAGGCAACAGGATTTGAATACTATTTCGATATGCTGATGCCGTTGAGCTGATCTGGAGAAATATTAAGAATAATGTCCACAACCCCATACCGCCCTGTCATTAAACAGGTGCGGTATGGGGCGGGTTGAGTGATGAACTTAGATCAGAGGAACAATCAGCAGCGCTACGATGTTCATAATCTTGATCAGTGGGTTGATCGCAGGGCCGGCTGTATCTTTGTACGGGTCGCCTACGGTATCACCGGTAACCGCCGCCTTGTGTGCGTCAGAACCTTTACCACCATGATTACCATCTTCGATGTACTTCTTGGCGTTATCCCATGCACCACCACCGGTAGTCATTGAGATAGCAACGAAGAGACCCGTTACGATGGTACCGATCAGTACGCCACCCAGCGCTTCTGCACCCAGGGTAAGACCCACAACTATAGGTACCGCAACCGGTAGCAGTGAAGGAAGTATCATTTCCTTGATGGCTGCCTTGGTCAGCATATCAACCGCTTTCGAGTAGTCTGGCTGCTCGGTTTTATCCATGATTCCGGGCATCGCCTTGAACTGGCGGCGTACCTCGTTCACGATACCACCCGCTGCGCGACCCACCGCTTCCATCGCCATGGCGCCGAAGAGATATGGAATCAGGCCACCGATAAACAGGCCGATGATAACCATGTGGTTAGACAGGTCGAAGGAAATACTCATACCCGCCTTGCTCAGGCTGTTGGTATAGTCGGCAAACAGTACCAGTGTGGCCAGACCCGCAGAGCCAATCGCATAACCCTTGGTAACCGCCTTGGTAGTGTTACCCACCGCGTCCAGCGCATCCGTAGTGGTACGAACATCTTCTGGCAGCTCTGCCATTTCGGCAATACCACCGGCGTTGTCGGTGATAGGACCATAGGCATCGAGTGCCACGATAATACCGGTCATAGACAGCATTGAGGTTGCCGCGATCGCGATACCATACAGACCGGCGAAGTGGAAAGCACCCCAGATAGAGGCACACACCGCCAGTACTGGCATAGCAGTGGATTTCATGGAGATACCCAGACCAGCGATAACGTTGGTGCCGTCACCGGTGGTTGAGGCTTCCGCAATCTTACGAACTGGAGAGTACTCAGTTGCAGTGTAGTACTCGGTGATGACCACCATGGCTACGGTCAGACCGAGGCCGATCAGTGCAGACAGGTACAGTTCGGTTGCACCAACGGTTGCACCGCGTGCCAGCTCGATCTCAATGCCACCCATCATGCTATTGGTGACAAAGTAGAAAGCGATGGCCGAGATAATGGCCGCAACAACTGAGCCTTTGTACAGGGCTGTCATGATCTTGCCACCTTCAGTGGCCTTCACAAAGAAAGTACCAATGATCGAACCGATAATGGAAACACCACCCAGTACCAGTGGATAGGTAATTGCCAGCTCACCCGCGTTCTGTAGTAACAGGCCACCCAGTAGCATGGTTGCAATGATGGTAACCGCATAGGTTTCGAACAGGTCAGCTGCCATACCGGCACAGTCACCTACGTTATCACCGACGTTGTCCGCGATAACCGCCGGGTTACGTGGGTCGTCTTCCGGAATACCAGCTTCAACCTTACCCACGATATCGGCACCTACGTCAGCACCCTTGGTAAAGATGCCACCGCCAAGACGGGCGAAGATGGAAATCAGTGAGCCACCAAAGGCCAGGCCCACAAGGGCGTGAAGGATAATATCCTGGTCCATGCCCATGGACTTGAGAACAGCATAGTAACCGGCTACACCCAGCAGACCCAGGCCAACCACCAGCATACCGGTGATGGCACCGCCCTTGAAGGCAACGCTCAGTGCAGGATTAATACCCTGTCTGGCCGCTTCGGCTGTGCGTGAATTAGAACGGACAGACACGTGCATACCAATATAGCCAGCCGCACCGGACAAGAGAGCGCCGAGGGCAAAACCGATGGCCGTCGCCCAGTCGAGGAAGATGCCCATGAGCACAAACAGTGCAACACCCACAATACTGATGGTGGTGTACTGTCGGGACAGGTAGGCAGTAGCGCCCTGCTGTATAGCACCCGCAATGCGTTGCATTTCGTCATTGCCGGCAGGCTTTGACAGGATGCTAAAGATTGAAATGACGCCATAGGCTATACCCGCCAGGGCACAGACTAGTGCAATAATAAGTCCTTCGGACATATCGACCCCCTCTCATTTTGCTTTTATGTGTTAAAAAACACTTTAGTTATGAGCCAGGGTGATGGAGAAATCACTCGGGCCCTGCGAAACCAGTTTTTTTAGAGCGCTCTAATCTTGAGAATGTCCTATCAGAATATTAGAGTTATCTAATTATCTAAAAATGGCACTATGACTATATGCAGGAATGGCTTTTGAAATATTGATTTCTATCAATGGGGGTTCAACGTCATATGTCGAGATTTAATAATTCTTTTTATGTATAAATAAACGAAATTGAACAGCACTATTTATACAGTCGGTCAAAATGGGTTCCCGGCATAAAGCCCCATAGTTCATCCAGCCTGAACTCGCGTATTACCGCGTCTACAGCCGCCTGTCCTTCGTCATTCTGTAACTCGCCCAGTACGATTTTTGTTGCTGTCTGGTTATAACCGCCAGCGATGGCCACGTGGTCGGCAATAATTTCTCGAGCTTTGTCTAATGTCATTTGTATCTCTTTGCAAAAGCGCGGTAGCGCAGGGAAGCCCATTATATGGCGTCTCCGCCACCGCGTCTGTTACAAAGCCTAAATTTCAAATGGATCCAGCTTCTTATCCACTGCCTGTAACTTGAGGGTTACATAATTGGGTAAGCCGTTGTCCTTATATGGCGGATAGGCCTCACCCTTGATCAACGGATAGAGGTAGTCCTTACAGGCCTGGGTAATGCCGAACCCGTCATCAGTGATAAAGTCCATCGGCATCATCTTCTCGACATTGGCCACTTCGGACAGCGGAGCCTGGCCAATTTCCCATTTATAGGGGTTGTTCGACTTACGATCGACCGTTGGCATAATCGAGTTGTGACCCTGCAGAGCAAACTCAACAGCCTTTTCACCCAGTGCATAGGCCTGCTCGACATCCGATTCAGATGCCAGATGACGCGCTGCGCGTTGCAGGTAGTCAGCAACCGCCCAGTGGAACTTGTAACCCAGTGCATCTTTAATCATATTGGCAACAACCGGCGCCGCACCACCTAACTGGGCATGGCCAAAGGAATCACGTGTACCCTGCTCTGCCAGGAACTTGCCATCCGGCCAGTGGGTACCTTCGGATACCACGATAGTGCAGTAACCATGTTCTTTAACTTTTGCATCAACTGATGCCAGGAATTTGTCCTGGTCGAACTCAACCTCGGGGAACAGCACAACAACCGGTATACCTTCGTCTTCGATCAAACCACCAGCAGCTGCGATCCAGCCAGCATGGCGACCCATGACTTCGAGCACGAAAATTTTGGTTGAGGTTTTTGCCATGGAACGCACGTCGTACGAGGCTTCAAGTGCTGATACCGCAATATACTTGGCGACTGAGCCGAAACCGGGGCAGTTATCGGTGATGGGCAGATCATTATCAACGGTTTTTGGCACGTGAATAGCCTGAACCGGAAACCCCATTTTTTCAGACAGCTGAGAAACCTTGTAACAGGTATCGGCAGAGTCACCGCCACCGTTATAAAAGAAGTAACCGATGTTATGGGCCTTGAAAACTTCGATCAGACGCTCGTATTCCGCCTTGTTATCTTCCAGGCTTTTTAATTTAAAGCGGCATGATCCAAAGCCACCGGAGGGCGTGTGCTTGAGCGCAGCGATATCTGCATCTGATTCTGCACTGGTGTCGATCAGGTCTTCTGTCAGTGCTCCAATAATGCCATTACGACCAGCATAGACATTAGCGATTTTATCCGAGTGTTTGCGTGCTGTTTCAATAACGCCACAGGCTGATGCGTTGATTACGGCGGTAACACCACCAGACTGTGCATAAAAGGCGTTCTTTGCGCTCATCTTTCCTCATCCCACATTTTAATAGTTAATCATTCTTGTATTACGAGCGTATTAAAGTTTCCAGCTATGATCGCAGGGCTATTCGTTGTTATTCCCTGTCGAAATTTCAGAAATTTTTGCTCCTAATTTGCGCAAACATAATGACGCAATGAAATCTGGGCGACAAATCAGGCTTTTTTATGATGCCCCTAGTGGGGGTTATAGTGATACATATCAAGTGGTTATTTTTTGTTTAATTTAGTTTATTAGTATGAAGTTAATTATTTGAATGATTAGCACAGTATTTGATTTATTGGCACAGTTAGCGCCTGCATATCGAGTTTTTAGATTTTATTTCAATCTTTTCTTACGTGAGTTTAATTATTATTTGCTCTAGTTCGTTATTAATAAATGCTTCGGTTTTCGAAGCCTGGAGCAGACTCATACCCCCTGTCAGCCCTGCATGCTTTTAGCTGGGGTCCAGTGACTTTCTTGTTGTGGTGAGAACTTGTAATGGTATGAGCAAGCTCTTATCCGTGTGGGAATTTGAACTTTGGTTTTTCGCCTTTATGGCGAGTCACTTTTCTGTCTGCAGCAACAGAAAAGTAACCAAAAGAGTGCCGCCCCGAGCACACTTGCCCTATCTAAACAGCAGATAGGGTCCCCAAAAATGCGTCGGTAGAGCTGCGTTGGTGTTTTAAGTTACTGTGTCAGTCTCGCTCCGTTCCCGGGTCGTGCTGATTATGAATTACATCCATGTAATTCACCCTTCGGGCCAGGCAGAGCCTGTTTAAATTCGCTCCAGGCGAATTTATCGCCATCCATGGCTCAACAGCACTCGATTTCACGTCCTGTGAAATCGCCCCTTGGGCGGGGCATTTTTGGCAAGTGCGATGGGGACTTGCGAAGTTACTGAAGCTGCCTACCACAGGATGGCTCCCTTCGCCTTCTGCTGTTGTCTTCGCGAAAGCTGTACTTGCACTAATCTCCCTCACCCCTTGCCGAAAATTGTATCCCTGTAGGGGCAAAATCACAGGACGTGATTTTGAGGGCTGATAAGCCAGGACGGCGCATCAGCCCGACCCGGCAACGAAGACCAGACTCTCAACGACTCTCAAGAAACCAACCAGTGGCCCCTTACAATTTTCGGGAACCCCATGCTGTTTATGGGGCAAGGGTGGCGGAGTGGCATTTTCTTGGTTACTTCTTTGTTGCTACTGACAAAGAAGTGACTCGCCAGGAAGGCGAAAAACCAGAAATCTAATTCCCACTCGGATAAGAGCTTGCAAAAAAATAAAGGTAATAAAAACCTCTTCTAGTACATTATTAGAACATATATCTTTTTAAAGTCTGAATTATTGAGGCTGTTCACTTGTTATAAATAGTGATCATGTATATTCTTCGAGATCAAAGAAAATATAATAAAAGGATTGATATATGAAGCAACAATTTACAGTGCTTGCTGGCGCTCTGTCGCTAACGCTATTCATGTCTGGATGCCAGACAGTAGGTTCTACGAATCCGTTTATGATGAACTGTAAATACAAAGATGCGATTTATGAGGCGTATAATTGGCACTGTGTTGTTGGTGATCAGAATGATAAAACATCCTGTGAAACGATTAAGCTAATAGAAATTTCAACAGGTAAATTCCCAGGCGCAATGGGTAATGAACAAGCGATAGTATTCTGGAGGGAAGGAGCCGATGGAGCGCTCAAGTCTACGGCTAAAGTCGTAAACGATAGAGAGATTATGACCTGTAATGACTGGTCAATGATTTTTGAAAATAGACGTTATAGGGAAATTTTCACTATTCTTGGTAGCAATACTGTTTATAGTTTTGGCCCGAGAGTCAGTAATGCGGAAAATTCTCGTGTTAAATTGCGCCCGATATCGGAAAGTGATGCGTCCAAATATAGAAGATCAAATTAGGTGGATGATGTTGTGGAGTGATTTTATAAAAAGGAGTTAGCGTCGTTATGAGCAAGCTCTTTTCAATCATCAAGAAACTGTCTCGCCAGTTTCACAAAATCAACGGACGACACTATACCCTTTAACTTACTGCCATCCACAACCAGAAGACAACTCAGTTTATCCGCTAGAAACATATCCGCCACTTCTCGCAATCCCGTTCCTGGCGCAACCACCGGACTGTCTTTCGACATAATTTCGTTTACCGATGTTCGTTGTTCACGCTTCTCGAAACTGGCAAGTCCAAATTTTTCTATGATTTTAAAGGTGTAATTGAGTAATCTCGCCTGGGATACCACACCTAGATAATCACCCGTATCTGAATCAATCACCGGCAGATGGCGTATATTCTTTTCCTTCATCAACATACGCGCCTGATATATCGAGTCTGACTGATTCAATATAATTAAATCTTTCACCATAATGTCATCGACGACTTTCATATATTTCACCCGCTATTTTTTAGACGAGTATAGTTGAAGTTACAGATGGTATGCGCAGGTGAGAAATACGATAAAGGAATATATTATTTGGCTTTATCTGGCCACATCACTTTCCAGCAGCGCTCGAACCCGCTCAACGAGTTCTTCACTATGAAAAGGTTTGAAGAGAATTTTTTTGTGTAGCACGCGCTCAGGATCAATATTTTCCGAGTAACCACTGACCAGCTGGACTCGTGTATCTGGAAAACGGGTTTCTATCTGTTTCACCAGCTCATACCCATCCATACCTGGCATTCGTATATCCGATATCACAAGATCGATATGATTATGCTGCAACAGCTTCAATGCTTGCTCGCCATTATTCGCTTCCAGCATGCGGTAACCCTGCTGACTCAGGATGTCTTTCAGCATATTGCTTAATGTGGGCTCATCATCCACCACGAGTATGGTTTCAGATTGAGAATTCATATACAGCCTCCGGCATGCAACGGTTTTGATTCAAAAAGAGCATTCTTCCATGCTACATCAGCCAATGGGAATATGTCACTATATTCATCTATAACTAGCTCGAAATCCTCGATTGAAAACGACAGTACCTGAAACAACAAAGCCCCGGGGTTCGCCCGGGGCCCTGTAGAGCTAGATCAGTATTGCTACTTATTTTGCTGCAATATCTTCCAGCTGCTTGGCGCGAATAATCTGACCATCAAGACCAGCTTCTTTCGCCGAGGCTCCATAGGCAACGGCCATCAGGGTGCTGTAGTAAGTTACCGGGATATTGAACTTGGTACCATAGGTAGCATTGATCTGATCCTGGTACACTTCAACATTCATCTGACAAACCGGGCAAGGAGTTACGATCATGTCAGCACCGTTGTCATAGGCCGACTCGATAATACCCTTCACCAGTGCCTGTGATTTTTCCGGTTCCGAGAAGGCCAGTGCACCCCCACAACAGGCCACTTTCTTCTCGTAGGTATTACAGGCTTCGGCACCCATGGCTTCCACCATCTTGTCCAGGTACTGGGGATTCTCGAACGATTCACCATCGATACCGAATGGACGGTTGGTCTGACAACCGACATAACCCGCGATCTTGATACCTTCCAGCGGCTTCTTCACCTTTTCTTTCATGGCATCGAAGCCGATGTCTTCAATCAACACTTCCGTCATGTGACGCACCTTGGGCATTTCTCTCGAAATTTCCAGGTGGGCTTCTTTCAACGCCGCCTCGGTACCTTCACGAATTTCTTCGTTCTGCTCGATACGCTCCTTGGTTTCGCGCGTTGCCAGCCAGCAGGCCGCGCAGGTCGCGACGATTTCCTGGCCGGGGTTCTCCTTTTCTGACAATGCGATATTGCGCGCCGACAGTGCCAGGCGAGGCAGCTCGCCACCACCGGAATAACCGATGGATGCAGAGCAGCAGTTCCAGTCTGGAATTTCGTTTAACTTGATATCCAGAGTGTTACAGATCGAGTTAATCGAGGTCTGCAGGTTAGAACCGGAGGCACCCTTCTGAGAAGAGCAACCCGGATAAAATGAATATTCTTTAGCCATTGAGTCTTCTCCTGTTATTTGTTACCCGAGATTTTTGCTTCTTCAATCTCGGCCGCTTTCTTTAACATCGCCTGTAAACCAGACTTATCTTTCACGGTATGACCACCGAAGAATTCCATTGGATTCATGCGTTTTGTTTTCCACATACCTAAACCAATGTCTTTCATCTTTAATGCAGTCTTCACGCCTTCAGCAAAACCGTTAATGAAGTACAGGCTTAAACCTAAACGTAATTCATTAACACGACCATTGGCAGCCAGGTTATCCCAGAATTTCTGCGAGAACTTCAGGGTTGGCTGCTCTTTCGGTGCAATGCCAAGACGCTTACCGTAGTGAGCCAGACCGTGCATGATATGCGTAATCGGCAGCTCACGTGGACAGCGGGCAATACAGTTATAACAGGAGGTACACATCCACATGGAGGTTGATGACAGGACTTCTTCACGCTTACCCGCGCGAATCATCATGAACAGTTCCTGTGGTGGGTGATCCCAGTATGGACCCATGGGGCATGAGCCGGAGCACACGCCACACTGCATACACATTTTCACCCAGTGACCTTCTTCGACATTCGCTTCAACTTCTTTGAGGAAGTTGTTGCGATACTTTTCAACCATCTGGTTATTCATATCACTCATTACTCGACCTCCCCTTAGAACTTGAATGGACTCATGCCGACTTTCTCGACGGTCTCAGCCATGTCGT
>JBFHWF010000033.1:0-23815 GCA_041589175.1 Gammaproteobacteria bacterium | reverse complement strand
TCTGAAATCACGCACCAGGAAAAATGTAAAAATAGGAACGAGTACGAATAACACCGACAGACTGATTAAAACATTTGAACCCTGTATCAGGGCTGTCTTACCCCAGTCATTTGCCTGGTTAAAGAAATGTTGTGTGATGCCACTGGAATGAACATCAAGTCCTAACGATGAAACAATATGCTGGCTGAAATCATTACCCAGTGACATTATCGATTGCCAGACAACAGGCAGCTGCGACTGAAGTGATGTTAACTGATTCGTCAAATGGGGCAATAATAGCACGATAAATAATGCCGTAACCGCAACCAGTATGAGCAGTACAGACAATGATGCGGCATTTCTCGACAGACCAAGTCGCTCGAAAGTTTCAGAGGCAGGCTCCAGTAGAACATAGAGAGCAAATGAAATAATAATTGGAACAAGCAAGGGTGCTAGAAGTATTGCCAGTAATACCGTGACTGAACATATCAGTATAAAGATGAAGAGTGTCTTGCTGAGTGGGTGATCAATAATAACCTGAAACATTACCGGCTCACTCTTTAGCTCGACTGTAGTGATAATAGAATGTTAGTGTGTCGCAATCGTGCTGCTAGCACGCTTGCAATGTTTAGCATGAAACGCGCACCGCTTTTTGGTGACCGCTTAACCCATTCCTCAAGATCAGAGCGTAGAAAGAAAATCAATTCAGATTCTTCAGAGGCGATAGCATCAGCCGTTCGAGGCTCATCAATAATGAGTGCGACTTCACCGAAAAAATCACCGGCCTTAAGTTCGGCCAGTAGTTTGTCAGCGGCCCTGATTTCGATTGCACCTTTTCGTATCAGTACAATGCTGGTTCCAATATCCCCACTATTAAAAACCATTTCACCTTTTTTATAGTGACGAGGGTGCATTGTTTTGACAAGGTCATGGCATTCTCGCTTCTTAATGCCTTCGAATAGTGGCGTAGTCATCCACATATCGGTGACCTGAGAGATTCGGTCTTCTTTGGGTCTGAACAGGTTGTGCCAGAGTGGGTGTTGTGCTGTCATGACGTAATATTGTTATTCTAGTCACAACAAGTGTAGCAGTTCTTATTAAAAACGCTGTTAAATCACAGGCATACCGTTTTCTCGTAGCATTCGACATAACTCAATGAGTGGCAGCCCAATCAGGCTATTAGGGTCACTGCCTTTCAGGCTTTCAAACAGGCTAATCCCTAGGGCCTCTGATTTGAAGCTGCCCGCACAGTTATAGGGTTGTTCCTTTTGCAGGTAGTTTTCGATTTCACTCGTACTCAAGTGCCGAAAGCTCACGATAAATGGATCACATATAACCTGATCCTCGCCGGTTACTGTGTTGAGGAGGCAGAGCCCTGTATAGAAGGTGACTTCCCGACCTGAAACGGACTGTAACTGCCTGACTGCTGTTTCATGGTTACCCGGCTTTTCAAGACGCTGGCCATCAATAGCAGCACTCTGATCAGAGCCAATAATGAGTGCCTCAGGAAATTGGCTGGATAGTGCCTGCGCCTTGGATCTGGAAAGGCGGCATACCATGGCCTCAATACTTTCACCAGGACGTGCAGTTTCATCAATCTCCGGTGATGCAGTGATATAATCGAGCTGTAATTTATCGAGTAAAGCCCGACGAAATGGCGAGCTGGAAGCAAGAACGAGATCCATACGAAAGTCTTAAAATAGCTGTTTCTGATTGCGGCCATATTACCTGTATCAGAGGTGGACTCAAGGCGAAATTCAGTGGATTTGATCTCAGGCTGGAAATGCTTGAAAATAAAGGAATTTCTTTTGACAGTAGCAGTAAATATAGCTAAAATCGCGCGTTTATTATGAAGCCGACTATTCCTGTTAACCTGAACTTCATGCAAAAAGCCCGCAACGGCTTCGAAATTCAGGGAAAATGGCCGTTAAATCAGTTAAAACGTCTTGATGATGCTTTACTGTCTACTACGGGGGAAGTTGAAGTCAGTTTGCGATTTGACAGGGCTGGGCATATACCGTTTATCGAAGGGCATATCGAAACCAGTCTGTCACTCAGGTGCCAACGCTGCATGCAGCCGATGGAATACCCGGTAAAACATGATTTCAAACTGGGTCTGGTACTTAATGAGAAACAGATCGACCAGCTACCGGATGAATATGAGCCGTACCTGGTTGAAGATGAAAGCAACTACATCGCCGACCTGCTCGAAGATGAGTTGTTGCTGGCGCTACCGCTGGTAGCCATGCATGATTATGACTGCGCCGATATTCCGCAACAGCAGGGTACTGAGCAGTCTGATGAAGTTGATCCTGGTGAAAAAACGCATAACCCGTTTGCCTCACTTAAGGATTTACTTAAGTAAACAGCTTTAAGCTATTGATTTATTGGAGATTGACATGGCGGTACAACAAAACCGTAAAACTCGTTCTAAGCGCGGTATGCGTCGTTCACATGATGCACTGACTGGTGCCACTCTGTCTGTTGAGCAAACAACTGGCGAAACGCATCTGCGTCATCACGTAAGCCCAGATGGTTACTTCAAGGGCCGCAAGATTAGCGCCTCTAAAGACGACTAATTCGCCAACAATCAGACTAGCCCCGGCTATAGCTATAGCTGATTCTCAGGCCACGGGGCTAGCTGTTGTCGAAGTCGTACAGGCAGAGCACAGACATCTGCCAGTATAATTACACCCGGGCGCTGCACGCCCTAATACATCACGCCAAAGAGATTCTCATGCCTGACTCCCCAATAATTGCTATTGACGCCATGGGTGGCGACTTTGGACCTGAAGTCACCGTCAGTGCAGCATCTCATATACTCAGCAAATATTCGGATATCAAACTCATCCTGGTTGGCATAGAGGATGATATTCAGGCACAGTTAGACAATCTCAAAGTACCCGACTCAGAGCGTTTAACGATCCAGCATGCCAGCGAAATCGTATTAATGGACGAATCGCCTTCTCAGGCACTACGTAAGAAGAAAGATTCCTCTATGCGCGTTGCGATAAACCTTGTAGCTGAAGGTAAAGCAAACGCAGCTGTGAGTGCAGGTAATACGGGTGCACTGATGGCGACAGCCAAGTTTGTACTTAAAACATTACCTGGCATAGATCGACCGGCAATTATGACAACTCTGCCCAATATGAAAGGGCATACGCATATGCTTGATCTTGGCGCAAATGTAGATTCCAGTGCAGAGCACCTGTTTCAGTTTGCCGTTATGGGTGCAGTTACAGCATCTGCAGTGGACAATGTCGAAAACCCAAGAGTCGGCCTGCTGAATGTTGGCTCTGAAGCAATGAAGGGTAATGCTCAGGTAAAAGCAGCAGACCCACTTATTAAGAATAGCCCACTAAACTACATTGGCTATGTTGAGGGTGATGACATTTACAATGGCTCGGTTGATGTTGTTGTTTGTGATGGTTTTGTCGGTAACATCTCTTTGAAAAGTACCGAGGGTGTAGCAAAAATGATCACCCATTACATGCGGGAAGAGTTCAACCGTAATGCCTTTACCAGGCTCATTGGTCTGATTGCCATGCCTGTACTCAAATCATTTAAAAAGCGTGTAGATCACCGTCGATATAATGGTGCTAGCCTGCTTGGTCTCAAAGACATCGTCATTAAGAGCCATGGTGGTGCCGATAGTTATGCCTTTGGTAAAGCTATTGAGGTTGCGATTCTAGAGGCTCAAAAATCTGTTCCTCAGCGTATTGATAGTCAACTGGATAGTATTCTTGATAAACAGGCTGATGAGTCAGTTCTGTCATAATAGAGAGACACATTTTGAAATATGCACGTATAACAGGCACCGGAAGTTACTTACCAGAACGCGTGTTAACCAACGCAGAGATGGAAACCATTGTCGAAACCACTGACCAGTGGATTCAGGAACGTACGGGAATCAAACAACGTCATATTGCAGCGGATGATCAGTCCACCTGTGACCTGGCTGAACAGGCTGCACTAAATGCGATTGATGCAGCTGGTATCAACAAGGAAGATATTGACCTCATCATAGTTGCAACAACAACGCCAGATCAGGTATTTCCGAGTACCGCCTGCCTGTTACAAAAGAGTCTGGATATTCATGGTTGCGCCGCATTCGATGTTCAGGCCGTGTGCACCGGTTTTGTTTATGCACTTGGTATTGCTGATAACTTCATACGTGCGGGTAGCGCTAAATGCGCACTGGTTGTTGGCGCAGAAACTTTATCCCGTATCCTGGACTGGACGGATCGTAGTACCTGTGTGTTATTTGGAGATGGTGCAGGTGCTGTCATTGTTCAGGCGAGTGAAACACCTGGTATACATTCATCACATCTTCATGCTGATGGAAGTTATGAGCATCTGCTCAATGTGCCAAATGGTATATCGCGTAATCAGCAACGATTCCGCGAAGAAGGTGCCCACATTACCATGAAAGGTAATGAAGTATTCAAAATGGCCGTTAACACACTGGGTCGAATCGTCGACGAGACGCTCGAAGCTAATAAAATGAAGAAATCGGATATAGACTGGCTGGTACCACATCAGGCCAATATTCGAATCATTAATGCCACAGGAAAAAAGCTTGGCCTTAAACCGGACCATGTCGTTGTTACAGTCGACAAGCACGGCAATACCTCAGCTGCATCTGTACCTTTGGCACTGGATACAGCTGTGAGAGAAGGTCGTATCAAACCAGGTGAAACCGTTATGCTGGAAGCATTTGGCGGAGGCTTTACCTGGGGCGCGGTTTTGCTAACCTGGTAAAGCCGTGAAGCTCAATTCGCTGGTTCCTGTCATACAATGTGAACACCTCGAAGAAACCCTCGAGTTCTATCAGCAAGCTTTCCGTTATGTCCCCGTGCAGCAGCAGTCAAAAGACGGCGCGCTGAAGTGGGTGTATCTCAAATCAGACAGTACTTTCCTGATGTTGCAATGTACAGATAAATCAGGTACAAACAAAGCAATCAGTGACAGTATAATTTTACATTACTATACTAATGACATAACCACGCTTCACCAGTACATACGTGCTCGTGGATACACAACGGGCAGTATTCAGCAAACCGCATATGGCATGAAGCAGTTTTATATTAATGACCCTGAAGGCAATACCATATCGGTTGGTGAGCAAGTTCTGGGCAATCAGGCATAACAGCAGGTGAATCCTATGAAAACACTCAATATCACGATCCTAAGCGCTATCCTCGCAGGCTCATTATCAGCCTGTACCGCTATCACTGACATTACCTCAAGCACCAGTTCTACCCTTGATGCAGTGACACCTGACGTTACGGTTAATGAGTTTGTATCGAAGCGCTATATCGCCATTCGTCATGAGGCAGCTAAAGGTGAAGGTGAGCATATCAATGCGCTCGCTCAGTTAATGGGTAATAAAGACAGTTCTGTGTTTGGCAGTCAATTACAGACTAACTTTAAGCAGATATTCACGAATGTCGATCAACCGACAGATATCATAGCTCGTATAGAGCTCGCAACATCGGTTCCTAATAGCTGATATAAAAATAACAGCATGGGATAGGGAGAGCCAGATTGCAAGATTCTAATAACTATAATGAAGATAAATATTTTGCAGGCCCCATTGAGGCGCCTGCAAAATATTCGAGTCGAGCAATACTATCATTTCTAATTACAGCGATCGCTGTAATATGTGGAGCATGGTTATTTAAGCCTCCGGTAGATTTTGATATCTATTCTATTGCTGAATTTCTACCCATATTAATTTCACTAATTGCATTAGCAGTCATTCACAAGACAGATTCTGATCTGATTGATAAATCAATTGTCCCCGTTGTTTTTGTGATGGTCTTCAGCAGCTGGTCATTTGCGCTGCATGATATGCTCACACAACTATCAGCAAACAGCCCGGTAAACAACTCATCAAATGATCTTCTTAAAGGTATCTCATCCACACTGTTCATAACTGGCTTATGCATTAGTATTTTTCTTCATCAGCGATTTTTTAAATTTGCAATTTATCTTTCCTCTGCCTGCCTGATTACGCTTATTGCACTTCTTTATGTGTTTACAACACAAAATTATCTATATTTAACAGCGATTGCTGGCGTACTAATTTCCAGTATTGCCATCGGCTTTATCAGTTTCAAAGAAATCATAGCCCCGGCGAGTCATCATACAGATTCTAAAACATTCGATGATATTAATGCTGATGAATTACTGCCTTCAGAGATTGAATCTCATGAGATAGAGGCAGAACTTGCGATTAATACTTTGCCACTTAATGAACAGTCACCAACCCATGACTGGGAACAGATACTCAGAGATGTTCAATCACAAGTAAAACCGACCTCCGATGTCGACCAGCTATTTAAAAACATGCTGCTATTCATTAACGAGCGCATAGAATTTGATGCCGCGGCAGTAGGCATGCTACAGGATAGAACGCTGAAAAAAATTGCAACTATGGGCGATGATGAATATATACATGCGCAATCTCTAGGTTGGGGCAGCCCACGAATCAAAGATGTTTTTTCATCACGTGTGGCAAGTTTAAGCAAACAGAACCACTTGAGTGGAAGTGGCTCTGATGTTGCACAGTCTATACAACGCCTGGATGTTCCCGTTATAACAAATCAGAAAGCCGTTGGCATCGTGACATTCTTCAGGGAAACACTATTATTCGATAATCAGGATGTAAAACTGATGTCCAGCATTGTCTTTAATTGTATGGGCATATTACGTCAGGCTCGATTACAGGATGAAATCAAGCGCTTGTCATCTGGCAAATCTGCAAACCAGTTAACTCTCTATAGTCGTGATCAGTTTGTTACGATGATACAACCCGTACTTGAAAAACTCGGTAAACCAAGAGAATGTTCGATGTTTATCGTGGACGTGGACAATCTGCATGAAATCACAGATACGATTGGACGTGATGCTGCGACACTTATGTATAAGGCAGTTTCCAGAGTCATCATGAACGAACTCACCCCCAATGATATTCTAGGACGCTATGGAAAAGAGGGCTTCGTGGTTTTAATGGATGAAACTGATCTTAATGGCGCTAAAGCCAAAGCTGAAACAATCAGAGAGAAAATATCTCGTATCAGCTTAAACTATCAGGGACAGGCTCTTATCACGACTGCTAGCATCGGTCTTACTATTGTTTCTGATCCATCAGAAGATATTTCTACGCTCATGCGAAAAGCAGACATGGGGCTTTTCGTTGCCAAGGAGAATGGCTGTAACTCAGTAAAAGTTAGTCTGTAGTAATGTATTGAGTTAATCCCTTATGCAGCAACACCATTCAATCCGAAATTACGCGGTCATCACAGGAGCGTACTGGGGTTTTACGCTCACTGATGGTGCGATCCGTATGCTCATCGTGCTCTATTTTCACCAGCTGGGTTATGCACCACTAACAATCGCTTCCTTGTTCTTGTTCTATGAATTCTTTGGCATTGTCACTAATCTGTTAGGTGGCTGGCTTGGGGCGCGTTTTGGGCTTAATACCACACTATATAGCGGCATGCTCCTACAGATACTTGCATTGTTTATGTTAACGGTACCTGATGCATATCTGAGTGTCGTATACGTTATGTTTGTACAGGCTATCTCAGGAATCGCAAAAGACCTCAATAAAATGAGTGCCAAAGCAAGCGTACGTTATTTATTACCTGATGACCTTACACAGCACAACGCAGGTAACCGGCTTTTTCGCTGGGTAGCACTTCTTACTGGCTCGAAGAACGCACTAAAAGGTGCCGGCTTTTTTCTGGGTGGCCTGCTTTTGAGCGTGGCGGGATTCACAGGAGCACTTTATATCCTTGCAAGTCTGTTGCTTGTTGTATTGCTTATTAGTTTCGTATTATTGCCATCGTCTATTGGCAAGCTCGAGAAAAAAAGCAAATTTAAACAGATTTTTTCTCGTGATCAGCGAATAAATCGACTATCACTCGCACGGCTGTTTCTTTTCGCATCGCGTGATGCCTGGTTTGTTGTTGGCCTTCCCATATACCTTGGTTCTCAACTGAACTGGGAACACTCTTCTGTAGGAGCATTTTTCGCAATATGGATTATTCTATATGGATTCGTGCAGTCAATATCACCACGTATATTGCGTCGTTTTCATACAGGTCAAGGACCCGACACTACCACTGCAATTATTGTCGTTAATGCCTTACTGATTGTTACTGGATTATTAACACTTAGCTTGATGCTGGTTGAACAACCCTTATTATATCTGCTATCAGGCTTAGCTGTCTTCGCGGTAGTATTCGCCATCAATTCATCCTTGCATTCATTCCTTATAGTTGCCTGGTCCGAACACGATAAAGTGTCACATAATGTTGGCTTTTATTACATGGCTAATGCGGCGGGCAGACTTTCAGGCACAATCCTGTCTGGGCTTTCTTATCAGTACGCAGGTTTGACAGGGTGCTTATGGGTTTCGATGCTGCTGATACTACTTGCACTCATATCGACGAAGTGGTTAAAGCAGGTCGAAACCTGATTTGATCCAAAGCAATATATAAGATTACACCTGTGTTAATGTTGATTAATGAAACCTAGAACGCCTCAGGCCATGCTTTCACTTATATCTCAGATACGACGGTCGATGCCATTCGATAAACCAGAATCGACAATATGCAATGGCAACTGTAATGGATGCTCTATGAAACTACTGGAATTCCTGGATATGCAACTCAACGAGTGGGAATCTCGTCTTAAACAGGGTGAGGTGCCTAACCTGGGTGACCTGCATCGACTAGGCAACATAGGTAATAAAATCTATCGAGTTATCGAGCGTAATGGACTGATTCGCCATCACTAGTCGGTAACTAATCTCTAACTATATCCAGTTAAAGATCAGGCATTCAATTGAGAGCGACTTAGCATTTCACGGGCGTGCTCAACTGTCTGATGCGTAATCTCGACACCACCTAGCATGCGTGAGATCTCATCAATACGCTGCTCCATTTCCAAAGGAATAATTTCGGTACGCGTCTGTTTTTTCTCAGTAACTTTGCAGACCTGAAAGTGATGATGCGCCTGTGATGCGACCTGAGGTAGATGTGTGATACAGAACACCTGACGACTCTCACCGAGCGCCCGCAAATGCTGACCCACTATTTCAGCAGTACCACCACCAACACCGCTATCGACTTCATCGAAGATGAGTGTCGGTATTCGACCTTGCTTGGCAGTGATCATCTGAATTGCTAGACTGATTCTTGCTAATTCACCACCAGATGCCGTTTTTGCCAGTGACTTGAAAGGCTGCCCCTGATTCGTACTGACCTTGTACTCGATTATATCCATACCGGATGGCGAAGCTTTACTTGCACTACTCAGTTCAATATTAAACTGGCCACCAGACATTCCCAGTGTCTGCATAGAATTACTGATAGATTTATTCAATTTCTTTGCTGTTTTTACACGAGACGCCGTGAGCTTTTCAGCCTTATTGAAGTAGGCGGCTTTTAGCTGCTCAACATCTGCACTAAGCATTTCAAGACTTTCATCCGCATTATCAAGCTGCTCTAATTCTGTGGATAAGGTTTCATATACCTGTAGCAAATGATGTGGTTCGACATGATGTTTGCGTGAAAGATCGTGAATCGTTCCCAGTCGGGTTTCGACGTCTTCAAAGCGCTCTGGATCGGCATTCATATTATCAATGTAATCACGTAAAATATGCGCTGTTTCTTCGATCTGAACCATAGCATCTGTCAGCATATCAAAAGCAGGGGAGAGGCTATTATCTGCATCAACCAGACCTTCAATTTTACGGGCTTGCTGTGACAATAACGCATAAAGGTTATTATCATCAGCATCATAAAGAGCCAGTAGTGCGGACTGGCTTTCCCCATTGAGCTGATCAGCATTTGCGAGAACCTGATGTTCCTGTTGCAGCTTATCGTACTCGTCTTCCTGCAAATCAAGTTGCTCGAACTCACTGACCTGATAGCGCAATAGATCAAGTCTATCATTACGATCTTTGCAACTTTCCTGTAATTGAGAGAGTTTCTGCTGACGTTCCTGCCATAGCCGATAGGTTTCCCTGACATCAGTAAGCAGGCTCTTATGATCTGCATAGTCATCGAGAAGTTGTCGCTGCATCTCACTTTTCATCAGGGACTGGTGTTCATGCTGGCCATGAATATCCACCAGCATTTCACCAAGCTGCCGCATATCCTGTAACGGTACCGGTGATCCGTTAATAAAAGCCCGTGAACGGCCATCAGCGCCAAGTCGACGCCTTAACAGGCAATCCTGGTCCGCATCAAGTTCTTTTTCTTTAAGCCACTGCTGTACTCCGGGCAGTTGTTGAATGTCAAACTCGGCACTGATTTCAGCTTTACTCGAACCCGCACGTACACTGTCTGAATCAGCGCGGTCACCAAGTAACAAGCCCAGTGCTCCAAGTAAAATAGATTTACCTGCACCTGTTTCACCCGTCAGGGTTGTAAGTTTGTCACTAAAGTCGAGGTCAAGGTGTTCGATAATGGCAAAATTTCGAATTCGAATATGATTCAGCATAACGTTATATCTGTTCGCTCCAGTGGAGTTTCTTACGCAAAATTTCGTAGTAATCGTAATTAGATGGGTGGATCAGATGGATTTTACTATTTTTCTTGGAAATTTTAATTCGGTCACCTGGCTTAACATCAAACGCCGTCTGACCATCAAAAGTGACCTGAGACGTTGTCTGCTTACTTTCCCCAATAACAATCTCTACCTTGCTATCACCATTTATTACAAGAGGACGATTGGTGAGTGTATGTGGACAGATAGGCACTAGCACCATGGCATCAAGGGTTGCATGTAATAATGGGCCGCCACTAGACAGTGCGTAGGCCGTAGAGCCGGTTGGTGTTGAGACCACCAGGCCATCGGCGCGCTGAAAGTTAACAAAGCGCCCATTCACATAAGTTTGAAATTCAATCATACGGGCAACATCACGTATGTGAACAACTACGTCATTAAATGCATCGGATTCAGCAATAACATGTCCATCTCGTACGACTTCAGCCTGTAACAGGAACCGACACTCATCAACATATTGCCCCTGCATGATCTGTTCTAGCGTTTCGATCATGTCATCAGGCGAGATATCGACAAGAAAACCGAGTCGTCCAAGGTTTATCCCAAGAACAGGTGTATTCTGATCCGCCAGTGAACGAACTGCGCTCAGAAACGTGCCATCGCCACCAATGACGATTGCAAGGTCAGACTGTTGTGCAAGAGTTGATCGATCGACATAACTGTAACCTTCAACGAGGCTTTCAGCACTCTTATCAAGAAGAATGTTACAGGATTTCGTTGCAAGATAGTCAACCAGTTGAGTAATTGTTCTGGCGACAGCATCACCCTGGTTTTTTGCAATAATTCCGATTGTGTTTATTTTAAATGTCATAGTATGCACTAATGCTTGTGAGACTTTTCTGCCAGCTCGTAAAGTAATGCGAGCGCCTGCCTTGGATTTAGATCATCAACATCGAGTTCCTGTAACTGCTCAACAATAGGGTGGGGATTGTTATTAAACAACTCTAGTTGACCTGTCGTTTCTTCAACAAATACCTCATGAGCTCCCGCCGACTGTCTTTCCAGTAATTGTAGCTTCTTACGCGCACTTTTTATGACACTCACGGGAACACCAGCCAGTTTGGCAACCTGCAGACCGTAGCTCTGATTAGCGGGGCCATCTTTTACTGCATGCATAAAGACGATTGAGTCACCGTGCTCAACAGCATCAAGGTGAACATTTTTTACACTCTTAACTTCATCAACCATTGAGGTCAATTCAAAGTAGTGTGTTGCAAACAGCGTATAGGGGCGACTTTCAATTGCGAGATTTTCAGCACAGGCCCAGGCCAGAGAGAGTCCGTCAAACGTGCTGGTGCCACGTCCAATTTCGTCCATCAGCACAAGGCTCTTGTCAGTTGCATTATTAAGAATGTTGGCCGCTTCTGTCATTTCTACCATAAAGGTTGATCGACCAGAGGCCAGGTCATCAGATGCACCGATGCGAGTAAAAATACGATCTACCGGGCCAATAACAGCCTTATCGGCGGGAACATATGAGCCGATATGCGCCATTAGCACGATCAAAGCTGTTTGTCGCATATAGGTTGATTTACCACCCATATTAGGTCCAGTGATAATAAGCATACGCTGCTGATCATTAAGTTTGCAGTTGTTAGGTATAAAGCTATCCTGGCAAACCTGCTCAACCACCGGATGGCGACCGGCTATGATATTAATTCCACTGCGTGCGTGAAACTCTGGCTGGCAGAAATTTAAAGTGTCTGCACGTTCGGCGAAGCAGCATAGCGTATCAAGCTCAGCAAGTCCCTCAGCACATTTCTGCATATCCTGCAGGCTTTCCAGTAGAGTTTCGAGAAGCTCATCATAAAGTGCCTTTTCACGGCTTAATGCACGTTCTTTGGCACTGAGTACCTTATCTTCAAATTCTTTAAGTTCTGGCGTGATAAAGCGCTCAGTTGATTTAAGTGTCTGTCGCCGGACGTAATCATCAGGTGCCTGCTCGGATTGTGCGCGTGATATTTCAATATAGAAACCATGCACTCGATTGTAACTGACCTTAAGCGTACTCAGGCCTGTACGGGCTTTTTCACGCGCTTCAAGATCCACCAGGAACTGATCTGCATTACGACTCAGGTTACGCAACTCATCCAGCTGTTCATCATATCCTTCGGCAATGACGCCACCATCCCGTATCACAACAGGTGGATTTTCAATGATTGCCTGTTTAAGCAGCTCAACGAGTTGAGGGTGTTCTGAAATCTGTGTCGACAATTCCTGAATTCGCTGTGAATCCAGGTTTGCCATACAGCCCTGAATTTCAGGTAACTGCGCGAGAGACTGGCAAAGAGTAGAAAGATCTCTTGGTCGAGCAGACTTAATTGCTATTCGGCTGATAATTCGTTCGATGTCACCCACTGGTCTGAGACAAGCCTGGATGACGTCATAATCGCGATTTTTCAAGAGCGCTTCTACGGCTTTGTGACGTTGCAACAATGATGCGTGGTCACGCAAAGGCCGATTAATCCAGCGACGTAAACAACGACTACCCATAGCCGTGGTGGTTTTATCGATAACTGATGCCAGGGTATTCTCACTACCACCCTGTAAATTTGTTTCCAGCTCAAGATTACGGCGGCTGGCTGCATCTAGTAAAACGGAATCTTCGGTACGCTCAACCCGAATAGCCTGAATATGTGGCAGGGCAGTGCGCTGCGTGTCCTGTACGTATTGCATCAGGCAACCTGCGGCCATAATTGCTTCTGGCATGTCCTGGCATCCAAAACCGGCAAGATCACGCGTACCAAACTGTTCGGTTAATAAACGCTCACAGGTATCCAGCTCGAAAAACCACGGAGGCTGGCGACGCATACGATTGTTCTGCTTGAGACGAGCATAAAGGGCATCATCTTCAGAAATCAGCAGCTCAGCAGGCTTGATGCGCTCAAGTTCGGTGTGTAATTGCTCTTCGCTATTCAGATGTTGAACAAAAAATCGACCGGATCCAACATCCAGTACCGCTATACCAATACGACTGGCCTGACCGGCAATCGCCATTAGAAAATTATCGCGACGATCTTCCAGCAGGTTTTCATCGGTAACGGTACCCGGAGTAATAATACGAACCACCTGCCGTTCGACCGGACCTTTTGAGGTAGCTGGATCTCCAACCTGTTCGCATATCGCAACTGACTCGCCAGCACGGATAATTCTCGACAGGTAATTATCAGCAGCATGAAACGGGATGCCACACATAGGTATGGATTCACCATTGGATTTGCCACGGGCTGTTAACGTAATATCGAGAAGTTGTGAGGCTTTTCTGGCATCGTCAAAGAATAATTCATAAAAATCACCCATGCGATAAAACAGCAGGGTATCTGCATGTTCCGCTTTTATTTTCAGGTATTGCTGCATCATGGGTGTGTGACGTGCAGTTTTGTCTGGTTTTGATTGCGAATTGTCTTTAGCAGTCGAGTTAACCGGCGCACTTGTATTATTCTGCTGTGCGCCTGATTGGCTCTGCGGCATTTCCTGGTGTATGTCCCGAGGAGTGTCCGTGATGGCTTCGAGGGTCGATTCAGTGGCTGTTGTCATGCCACAAATTCTACTGTTTACATGCGCTTATCGCAAAGACTGTTTAACGGAAAATATGCCCGGTGCTAGGCCTGGTAGCGTGGTCGTGATAAGTTAGAAATATCACTGATTTCAGCTGTATATAATTTAACCAGTATGGACTACCCACAACAGATTCATAAAGAACTGAACGCACTTGGCAATGAGCTTTGTCGCAACGGGATGCGTATTGCCTGCGCAGAATCCTGCACCGGTGGCTGGCTGGCCAAGTGCATTACCGATCTGGATGGTAGCTCACAGTGGTTTGAATGCAGCATCGTTAGTTATAGCAATACCACAAAGCAGGATTTTCTGGGCGTCAGCCATGCCACGCTGGAAGGCAATGGCGCTGTAAGTCAGCCTGTCGTCAGGGAGATGGTGCTGGGCTTGCTTGACCGTTGTAATGCACAGCTTGGTGTTTCGATCAGCGGCATTGCCGGCCCTGCTGGTGGCAGCCCACAGAAGCCTGTTGGTACTGTCTGGATCGCCTGGGCACGTCCCGGACAACTCATAGAAGCCATGCGTTTCAGGTTTCAGGGTGACCGCGAAGCCGTGCGCCTGCAGGCAGTCCTGGCGGCTACCCAGGGCTTAAGGCGAATTCTGCATGAGCAGTCAAGCGGCTAAACCCAGGCTAACACGGGCCTTTTATGCACTGTGGCCTGATGACCGTGTACGCCAGCAGCTGGACGCGTGTTTCAGGCATAGTCCATATTACACAACTGAAACCGGGCATCGCTATGCGCCACAGAATCTACATCTTACCCTTCATTTTCTGGGTAATCTTGATGATTACCAGCTCAGCTGTATGCGCCAACAGGCAACGATGCTTACGGCCCCCGGCTTTGATCTCGAAATAAGCCAGTTTGGCTGCTTTAAACGGGCGGGTGTGCTCTGGCTCGCTCCCGAGGTAGCGCCACACGCACTCAGACAACTACATGATGTCCTGGGGAAGCGCCTGGAGACCTGTGACTACATACCTGATAACCGGCCATTTCGCCCCCACATAACCCTGCAGCGAAAGTTCAGAAAATCTATCGTTGATTATCATATTGAGCCGATTCACTGGCATGTTACTGAGTTTGCACTTGTTGTTTCTAATGCTCGGCAGGGCGGGGTTGTGTATGAAATCGACAGCCGCTACCCTCTGCTTGAGTAAAAGCCGATAACACAAAATAAAGGCTTAAAATCTGGTAATCCGGTTTAACACATGATAGATATCAACAATTACACACTCGCAAGACCATAAAATAATTTAAAACAATAATCCGAAGAAACAGCAATGTCCTTAAAGCGTCACCATACCTTTCCCGGCGTTCCGCAACTCATCCTGCAGCGCGCCTATCAGCAATCTCCATGTTTTTTTGTCGACAGGGATTACGAGTATTACCTTGATGAATTAAAACGCGCAGCGGATGAGTTCAATTGCCAGATTCATGCCTACCTGCTGCAACAGCATCAGGTCATGTTGCTGGCTACGCCTTACTCACAGGATGGCATTAGTCAGATGATGCAAACTGTTAACCGTGAATCAACGCACCATATCAATCAGACCTATGGCAGGGCTGATACCCTGTGGGAAGGTGCGTACCTGTCATCGTCTCTGGATGCGGAAAGCTATTTGCTCAAATGCATGTGCTACCTGGAGTCTTTGGGTGATCCACAATCGACATGGAGTAGTTCAGCCCATAACACCCGTATGCAGGCCGATGCACTCATTCAACCCCATGGCCTGTATAATGGCCTTGCCACAGATGATGCGCCAGCTGCATCCGTTTACACGGCGCTATGCGAAACATTCACAGCAGACGAATTCGAAGCCATTGGCAAAGCCCTGGAGCTGGATTATCCCCTGGGAAATGACGCGTTTCGGGCGCGTTATGAGATGCTTGCGCAAAATAGTGAAAAGGAGCTGGAGTGCGTTAGCTGTAATATGGTTTATTAGTAGCCCAACAGCCTATTCAAAGACCCATCCTGCAAAAGCCTCGACTTCATCCCGGTTAGCCACAATGAGCTGATAGGCGCTCGGATTCATGCTCGCGTCCTGAGTCGTGTCAACTTTGAGTAATTGCAGCAGATAACCTACCAGAGCACGCCGCACTGGAATTTCGATCACACCATCTTTAAGCCGATAATCGTAGGCGAGGGCGCGCCTTTGTTTATCGCTAAGCCCAGGATGAGGCTGTAGCTTTAATTCGATCATTTCAACCCAGTCGTCATCATAGCCCTGACTGGACTCGGCATTATGCTCCAGTGATTTCGCCTGGGTGCAGCGTGACAATACGAAATCTCGAAAATCATAACCGTCATGATTATAGGCTCGCACATGCCAGCGCAGACCGGTATTAATGAGGGCATGCGGTTCGATAATTCGTGGCTGGGTTGCATCATCTGGACGCTTGCTCAGGGAGTGATAGACCACTTGCAGCTGCTTACCATACTTCATGGCTCGAATAATTTCTGCTAACACGGCTTTATCCGGCAGGCGCGCGGGTAGAGGCAGTTTGTCGACGGTAATCCCATAAATAGGCTGTTTACCACCCGGGTTATCAACTGAAAGTAGATTCTGTGCAAACATCGGCAATATGGTAGCGGGTTCCAGATCGGCAAACACTTCATCAAACTGCTGCGTCGGTACAAAACTGAACAAACTGGGGTTGTATTCGAGATTACCGGGAGCGAGGTCATTATACAGTTTCAGATCCTTGGTGGCCGCCGGGTCCGATATCCCGTAAGCCTTTGCCAGCATACTGCGGCTGATCTGCCCCGTATAGAAAGCCATAATCTCGATAAACTGCAGACGTTGCCGTGTTGCAAACTTGATCTCATGCAGCATTTTTACACTATCTACCATGCGGGTTGCCTCTCCTCATCACATGCTCATAAATATAGAGTAGGTAATATTTTATATCAACATGATATTTTTTATTGACATCGTAAAATGTATACACTAACCTACAAACATACCGCGGCGCATAGAATGCGCTGCTCCAACTGAATAAAACCAGAACAGGGGATACCACGATGGATGAAAACAAGAAAAAAGCACTAAGCGCAGCGTTAAGTCAGATTGAAAAGCAGTTCGGCAAGGGATCTGTTATGCGCATGGGCGATGCCGGGCTAGCTGCAAACATCGAGGCGATCTCAACAGGCTCTATCGGGCTGGATGTCGCACTGGGTATTGGCGGACTGCCCAAAGGCCGCATCGTAGAAATCTACGGCCCTGAATCTTCCGGCAAAACAACCCTGACACTTCAGGTAATTGCCGAAGCTCAAAAAATTGGCGGCACCTGCGCTTTTGTCGATGCCGAACATGCGCTTGACCCGTCCTATGCCGAAAAACTGGGTGTCGATGTGGATGAGCTGCTGGTATCGCAGCCTGACACAGGTGAGCAGGCACTGGAAATCACCGATATGCTGGTACGATCTGGTGCCGTCAGCGTAGTCGTTGTCGACTCGGTCGCCGCGCTTACACCCAAGGCCGAAATCGAAGGCGAAATGGGCGACTCACATATGGGCCTGCAGGCGCGCCTGCTGAGTCAGGCACTGCGTAAGCTGACCGCCAATATCAAGCGCTCTAACACCCTGGTTATCTTTATCAATCAGCTACGCATGAAGATTGGCGTGATGTTTGGTAACCCTGAAACAACCACTGGCGGTAATGCGCTTAAGTTCTACTCTTCGGTACGCCTCGATATTCGCCGCACAGGCGCCATCAAGAAAGGTGACGAGATTATTGGTAATGACACCAAGGTTAAGGTCGTTAAAAACAAGGTCGCTCCTCCGTTCAAGACGGTTACCTTCGAGATCCTGTATGGCGAAGGCATATCCCATGAAGGCGAACTGATCGATATGGGCGTTGATACCAAGATTATCGACAAAGCGGGCGCCTGGTACTCTTATAATGGCGAACGTATTGGCCAGGGTAAAGACAAGGTACGTACCTTCATGAAGGAAAATCCGGCAATTGCAGATGAGATTGAAACAAAAATTCGCGAGACCCTGATGCCAGACCCAAAGGATTTACCGGCTGAAGAGGATGACAGCCAGGAAATCACGGACGAGATGATCGAAGCAGCACTGGCCGCTGAATAAGCTTCTGCACATGGCGTCTGTCACCGAGATCTCTCTCGATGTGACAGGCGTTTTCAATTGCTGATACCTGAAAGTTAAAATGCCTAAATCCATCACCGAAGTCGCTGTCAGCTGCCTGGCCAGACGTGAGCATTCTGAGCATGAGCTACGCCGCAAGCTCAGCCAAAAAAGCTTTGATGCACAGGATATCGATCGTGTCATCGTTCAGTTGATAGAGAATAATTTGCTCTCAGATGAGCGTTTTACCGAAAGTTATATTAATATGCGCAAGCAGCGAGGTTACGGGCCTGTGAGAATTATTCAGGAGCTGCGTGAACGAGGCATTGATGAATCACTGGCCAGAGATTTTATCGATCACAATAACCCTGAATGGCACGATATAATGCGCCAGCAGTACCGCAAAAAATACGCAGATATAGCCGCCAGCGATTATGCTGAAAAAGCAAAACGTGCCCGTTTCCTGCAAACACGAGGTTTTCCACTAGACTGGGTTCTTAATCTGGATTCTATGGGTGATACCGAATATTAATATCATATATTTCAATGTGATAAGTTATATAGTTAATGTAATTTAATATGACGACGACAGCCGAAATTCGACAGAAGTTTCTCGATTTTTTTGCCAGTAAACAGCACGAGATTGTTGCATCCAGCTCACTGGTACCCGGTAATGACCCAACCCTGCTGTTTACCAATGCAGGTATGGTGCAATTTAAGGATGTATTTCTCGGGCAGGATAAACGTAATTACACCCGAGCAACATCCAGCCAGCGCTGCGTACGGGCAGGCGGCAAACATAACGACCTTGAGAATGTCGGCTACACAGCGCGTCATCACACCTTCTTCGAGATGCTGGGTAATTTCAGTTTTGGCGATTACTTTAAGCACGAGGCAATTGCCTATGCCTGGGAGTTTCTAACGGAAGTCGTTGGCTTACCCAGGGAAAAACTCTGGGTCACAGTTTATGAAGAGGACACGGAAGCTGCTGACATCTGGCTAAACGACATTGGCGTAAACCCGGATCGATTCTCACGTATTGGCGATAAACCTGGTAAGAAACGCTATGAAAGCGACAATTTCTGGGCAATGGGCGATACAGGGCCCTGCGGTCCCTGCACCGAGATTTTCTACGACCATGGAGAGCATATCTGGGGCGGTCCACCGGGAACACCCGAGGAAGATGGCGATCGCTATATCGAAATCTGGAATCTCGTCTTCATGCAGTACAACCGGGACAAGGATGGCACCATGCACTCCCTGCCAAAGCCCTCGGTCGATACGGGTATGGGTCTTGAGCGCCTGGCCGCGATTCTGCAGAACGGCCACAGCAACTATGATATCGACCTGTTCCAGTCACTCATCAAAGCTGCAGCAGCGGCAACCGGATGCAGTGACCTCAACAATAGCTCCCTTAAGGTCATCGCTGACCATATTCGTTCCTGTGCATTCCTGATCGTTGATGGCGTACTGCCTTCGAATGAAGGACGTGGTTATGTGTTACGACGTATTATTCGTCGTGCCTTACGCCATGGCCATAAGCTGGGCCAGAATGAACTGTTCTTCTATTCGCTGGTGAAACCTCTCGTCGAACAAATGGGTGAGGCCTACCCAGAGCTTGCGAATGCCCAGGCAGATGTAGAAGCAGCACTGAAACTTGAAGAACAGCGCTTCGCTGAAACCCTCGATCAGGGCATGAAAATCCTCGAAGACGGCATATCCGGTATCAAAGACAAACAGATACCCGGTGAAATGGTATTCAAGCTATATGATACCTATGGCTTCCCGGTCGACCTGACGGCAGATATCGCACGCGAGCGCGACCTGAGTCTGGATATGGACGGCTACGAAGCCTGCATGGCTGAACAGCGTGATCGCGCCCGTTCCGCCAGCAAATTTGGCGTCGATTATAACGATACGATCAATACTGACGCGGTAACCGACTTCACAGGTTATGACCACCTGCAGGACGAAGCCTGTATTGAGGCTCTGTTCAGGGATGGACAGGCAGTAGATTCTATTACTGCCGGTGATGAGGCGGTCGTGATTCTCGGCAAAACACCGTTCTATGCAGAATCAGGCGGTCAGGTAGGTGATACTGGTTTGCTACAGAATAGCCAGTGCCGTTTTGATGTAATGGATACACAGAAGCAGGGTAAGGCGTTTATCCATATCGGTATAGTTGCAGAGGGTTCCCTGAAGCTGGGCGATAGCATACAGGCTGTCATTGATGCTGATCGCCGCGATGCAACCATCCGTAACCACTCCGCAACTCACCTGATGCACGCAGCCCTGCGACAGGTGCTGGGAGAACATGTCCAGCAGAAAGGCTCACTGGTTAACAGTGAGCGGCTACGTTTCGACTTTTCGCATAATCAGCCAGTGACGGCTGAACAAATCTACCAGATAGAGCAGCTGGTAAACGCACAGATTCGCAATAACCTGTCTACACAGGCAGAGGTTATGGCGATTGCTGATGCCAAGGCGAAGGGCGCCATGGCTCTGTTTGGTGAAAAATATGGCGATGAAGTGCGCGTTATCTCCATGGGGGATTTTTCTGTCGAGCTTTGCGGTGGTGTACACGTGAATCGCACGGGTGATATTGGCGCATTCAAGATCATTGCAGAAACCGGTATCGCATCAGGCGTAAGGCGTATTGAGGCAATAACGGGTGTCGCCACCGTTGAATTTTTTAATGCTCAATCTAATAAAATCAATAAGATATCATCACTTCTTAAAGCCAGTAATGATGAAGTTGAAGATAAGATTACACAGCTGATTAACAAGCTCAAGAGTCAGGAAAAGGAAATCGCTCAGCTAAAATCAAAAATGGCGACACAGACAGGACGCGACCTGACAGCGGATGCCGTCGAAGTTAATGGCGTCAAGGTTCTCGCCGTCAAGCTGGAAGGTGTAGACAGCAAGGCTTTACGCGACACCATGGATCAACTCAAGAATAAACTGGGTAGTGCCGTAGTCGTGCTGGCCACCATTGACGAACAGAAAGTTAGCCTGTGTGCAGGTGTTACGAAGGAACTGACTTCACAGTTAAAAGCTGGTGAGCTGGTCAATATGGTAGCCTCCCAGGTAGGCGGTAAGGGTGGCGGCCGCCCTGATATGGCGATGGCAGGTGGTAGTCAGCCAGAAAATATTGATGCTGCACTGGCATCCGTCACTAGCTGGGTAGAGTCTCGCCTATAAACAGTCCTTTTCGCGTACATCTGGCATTAGACAAGTCGCATTAGCACGCGGCTTGTGCCATAATTCGCCGTCCCGAGAGCCCGCTCCAGCAGTACGAGCGGGCTTTTAGATGGTGTAACAGTTTCAGGAATCTCGTCAACCGATATGGCACTAATTGTTCAAAAATATGGCGGTACATCAGTAGGTACGATCGAGCGCATTCAGGCGGTTGCCGATCGAGTTATCGCAACACGTGATAAGGGTAACCAGGTCGTCGTTGCAGTATCAGCAATGAGTGGCGAAACCAATCGCCTTATCGCGCTTGCGCACGAAATCGATAAAGAGGCATCACGCCGCGAAATGGATGTACTGGTCTCTACGGGTGAACAGGTCACCATTGCATTGCTCAGCATGGCCTTAAATGCAAAGGGCGCCAGGGCAAAATCCTATACCGGTGCACAGATCAAAATGTTGACGGATGATGCGCACAGTAAGGCCCGTATTCTCGATATTCAGTGTGAAAATCTGAAGCAGGATCTCGATGATGGCTATATTATCGTCGTCGCCGGTTTCCAGGGTGTGGATGAAAAAGGCAATATTACAACGCTGGGTCGAGGTGGCTCAGACACGACAGCCGTAGCAATGGCAGCTGCACTTAAAGCTGATGAGTGTCAGATTTACACGGATGTTGATGGCGTCTATACCACCGATCCACGCGTGGAGCCCAAGGCGAGAAAACTCGATCGAATTACCTTCGAAGAAATGCTCGAGATGGCAAGTCTCGGCTCTAAGGTTCTGCAAATACGCTCCGTTGAATTTGCAGGAAAATATAATGTTCCTTTACGCGTACTCTCTTCCTTTGAAGAAGGTGAAGGAACTGGCACATTAATCACGACTGAGGATGATCAAATGGAGCAGGCCATTATTTCCGGTATTGCGTTTAATCGGGATGAAGCCCAGCTAACAATATCAGGTGTTCCTGATAAACCGGGTGTAGCATCCGATATTCTTGGGCCCATTACAGAGGCCAATATTGAAATCGACATGATCGTTCAGAACGTCGCTGAAGACGATACCACCGATTTTACATTCACCGTTCATCGGAACGATTATACGTCAGCACTGGACCTGTTAAAGCAAACAGGGGATAAGCTTGGTGCCAGGAGAGTTACTGGCAATGACAGCATCGTGAAAATCTCAATTGTTGGTGTTGGCATGCGAAGTCATGCAGGTATAGCATCCAGGATGTTTTCGGCGCTGGCAAAAGAAGGCATTAACATCCTTATGATTTCAACATCAGAAATAAAAATTTCTGTTGTTGTCGATGAAAAATACCTCGAACTCGGTGTTCGTACGCTGCATGATGTCTTCGAACTCGATGTCAGTGAAGCCTAAATTTACCACCCGTTTGTGTCAGATGTGTTAAAATTAACGACAGGGTAGACGGAGAACACATGGACTCTGGACGCCTTGGTGATTGAAATAAGGAGTAGGACAATGTTAATTCTAACCCGCCGTGTTGGCGAAACGCTAATGATTGGTGATGACGTATCAGTAACCGTACTGGGTGTTAAAGGCAACCAGGTTCGTATTGGTATCAATGCACCTAAGGAAGTTTCTGTACATCGTGAAGAAATTTACGAACGTATACAGAAAGAACAGGAAGGGCATCCCACAGAGAGTGCAGGTAATTAATTTAGTTGCATTTTTGGCTTTACCTGAGACCCAATCAAAGGTATTCTAAGCCACCTCAAAACCGCCGCACCTAAGCGGCGGTTTTGTTTGAAGATTTCCAGGTATTCATCCTGTAAATCGAAATCAAATTCCCGGAGAAATGGCCGAGTGGCTGAAGGCGCACCCCTGCTAAGGGTGTATAGGGGAAACTCTATCGAGGGTTCGAATCCCTCTTTCTCCGCCATACAAATAAAAAGCCCCCTGCTTCGTCAGGGGGCATTTTATTTGTATTCGGAAAAAGCGTATTTGATAAGAGCACTATGGTTCGAAAAAAGTGCAGGACAGCACTTTTTGACGTAGTCGATGCATCTGCGAGCACGCGCCGGAGGGTGAGCGCCATAAATGGCGCGAATCAATATTCCGGTTCCCGTTCCCGTTCTCGTGTGAGTCGCGAGTTCCGCGTTGCTTTTAATCGATGTTTGTTGGTTATTGAATTAGCACTGAGTTGAAGTTCTGAGCCGGGTGGTAATATGACTTCGTACCGCTTGCGTGGTATCACAACGGGGGACAGAGCTGAAGATCTGTCCCCGAGGGAGACGGGGCGTAGAGCTACCTTGGTTGATGTTTGTGTGATTTATGAGCCAGGGTGATTAAAAGCATCCACCCTGTTAAAAATCGCTCCCGGCGATTTTTTCGAACCGAGGTTCTGCTTCAACTCCAGGAACTCAATACAAATAAAAAAGCCCCCTGGGGA
>JBFHWF010000032.1:0-24025 GCA_041589175.1 Gammaproteobacteria bacterium | reverse complement strand
TTTCGGCCGAACGCAGCTGACACCTTCCAGCTGGTTGATCATTTTCCAGCTGTAATCCATCTGTTCATATAAACGTCCGCCCGGTTTAACCAGATCGTTAATGCTCTGGTAGCCACCCAATGAAGTCTGGATTGCATGCTGACCGGGTACATTGGAACACAGGCGCATCGATGCCAGTAATTCCATGCCCTGGATATAGTCGATGGCATGATCCTTGGCACCACTGATGACCATCCAGCCGGCGCGGAAACCCGCCACACGATAGGACTTGGACAGGCCGTTAAAGCTGATAATTAAAATATCATCCGCCAATGAGGCCATGGCAATGTGTTTGGCTTCGTCGTAGATGATCTTGTCGTAGATTTCGTCGGCGAAGATCACCAGCCTGTGCTTGCGCGCCAGCTCGATGATTTTCAGCAGGGTTTCCTTGCTGTACACCGCACCGGTTGGGTTGTTCGGATTGATAACCACGATGCCCCGCGTCTTCGAGGTGATCTTGCTTTCCATGTCGGCAATATCCGGTTGCCAGTCATTAGCTTCGTCACACAGATAGTGCACGGGCGTACCACCAGAAAGACTCACCGCTGCGGTCCATAGTGGATAGTCCGGTGCCGGGATCAGCATTTCGTCGCCATTATTTAACAGTGCCTGCATCGACATTACGATCAGTTCGCTGACGCCATTGCCGAGGAAGATATCGTCCACGTCTACATCAGAAGGAAAGTTCTTCGACTGGCAGTACTGCATCACCGCCTTGCGGGCGTAGTACACCCCTTTCGAGTCGGAATAACCTTCACAGTTGATCAGGTTGCGCATGACATCCTGAATAATCTCATCCGGGGCATTGAGGCCAAACGGTGCCGGGTTACCGATATTCAGTTTGGTAATACGATGGCCTTCTTCTTCCAGGCGCCTGGCTTCGTGCAGCACGGGACCGCGAATGTCGTAAACGACCTGGCCCAGCTTGTCGGACTTGAGTATGGTTGTCATAGATAATGTATCTTTGTGCAGGTAATGACTAAACTCGGATTGTGCCACGTTATATGGGGTTCTGAATAGCCAAAGCACTTGAATTTGCTGAAACTTTTCACATTAAACTGGTCATTAAGGGGTAAATCAGCGCAGATCGTCAATTTCAGCGTGATTACTTACATATCTCCCACCACGGCTTGAAATGTGTAATGCAATCCACATATTTGAAGCCTTAGAGGCCGATATAATCACGGCTATTGACGAAGCACTCTAAATGAGTATAATTCTCATTTAGAAATTTACCCCCGGACCCTTTTGAGACCTGACAGACATGAACGACCTGATCGCAACACTGCTGGAATGCCCCAACCTGAGCCTGCGCCTGCTCGACAGCCGCACCGGCCGCTCGGTAAAAACCGTTAACAACGACCAGCTACAACAGATGCTACTGGATCAGCAAATGGGTTGCGACAAGGACTGCGGTAATATGAGCTGCCAGAATCGCGTGTTTGAGGATTGATTAATACCGCGAACAGGCGTTAACACGACGATACAGAAAGCATACTTCGGTATGCTTTTTTTGTGTGTGCGTTTTGATGTGAACATTAGTAATAAAAGAAAACGCAAATGAACGCGAATAAACGCAAATAACAGCTTCAATGCGTAAGCATGCTCGCTGAATCAGCGTTACCTGACCATGCCAACGCAAATGTTAGTGCATTAAAAAGGCATGCTAAAGCCAAGGCGTTAACTTAATCTGTTGATGCTTTGTAAATAAAAGGCTGAAGCCCCTATCCTGTATGGATTGGGGCTTTTTTATGTCATAGAAGATATCTCAGAGAGGCTTATAATACTGATTTGTGCTATTACCAAACTTGATCAAGCCTCATCCCTGAAGGCTTTAATCGGCGAGATAACGCCTTTGAAAGTCACTGGATTCCCGCTAAAAGCATGCGGGAATGACGAAGTCGGGAGCGTTTATAAAGTGAACTCTAAATCTTTATATTTGCGTTTATTCGCGTTCATTTGCGTTTTCTTCTGCTTTTAGCTTTTCAACACTTTAAGTAAACCCCTTGTGCTAAAGCATGTCTTTTTTATTGACTAGCCCGTGTATGCTGGGCGATACGTCATTAAAAGATAAGTTTCTATCGCAGTTAAAATAGCAAACTTTCAGGTTGATATCGCATTATTAATTTGTCTATCTTCCCTGTGAAAGCATAAGCCTAGCGACTTTGGGGATACCCATGTAACTCCCAATATCCCACACAAAAAAGCATGCCTCAGGCATACTTTTACATATTGTGTTTAAGTGCATAGATATTCTAATTCTACGAGATAATAGATACTCAATGAGCTGTTATTTGCGTTCATTCGCGTTTTCTTTTCTGCTTTTGATTTTTAAACAAAAAAGGAAATAACCTAAACTTCCCGACGCGCCCTCACCGCCGCGGCCAGTTCGCGTAGCAGCCCCTCGGTTTCGTCCCAGCTGATGCAGGCATCGGTGATACTCTGGCCATAGACCAGGCTGTCGATATCGGCCACGTCCTGTCGACCTTCCACCAGATGACTTTCCAGCATCACGCCCATGATGTTTTTATTACCACCGCTGACCTGGCCGGCAATATCACGACATACGTCGAGCTGACGGGTGTGGTCTTTCTGGCTATTGGCATGGGAGCAGTCGATCATCAGGCGCGTGTTCTGGCTAGCCTTTTCCAGCTTGTCGGTAGCTTTTTTTACTGACTCCGCATCGTAGTTCGGCTTCTTACCACCACGCAGGATAATGTGACAGTCCTCGTTGCCGGTGGTGGAGAAAATCGCCGAGTGGCCTGCCTTGGTGAGCGACATAAATACATGGGGACGTGACGCCGCCTGGATCGCATCTACCGCCACCTTGAGACCACCGTCGGTGCCGTTCTTGAAACCCACCGGGCAGGACAGGCCGGAGGCCAGTTCACGGTGACCCTGACTCTCGGTAGTGCGTGCACCAATGGCACCCCAGCTCACCAGATCGGAAATATATTGTGGGCTGATCAGGTCCAGGTACTCGGTACCAGCCGGTACGCCCATGTCGGCCACATCCAGCAGCAGGCTACGCGCCAGGCGCAGGCCGTGGTTGATATTGAAGCTGTCGTCCAGGTGTGGATCGTTGATCAGGCCTTTCCAGCCAACCGTGGTGCGGGGCTTTTCGAAATACACGCGCATCACAATGCACAGGTCATCCGCCAGCTCGTCGATCAGCGGCTTGAGGCGGCTGGCATATTCACGCCCCGCCCTGGGGTCGTGGATAGAGCATGGGCCGACGATAACCATCAGGCGATCGCTTTCGCCATGCAGGATTTCATGGATAGCCTGACGGGTGCGGTGTACCGTGTCCGAGGCCTGCTCGGTAATCGGGTATTCGCGGTGCAGCTCTTCCGGTGCCAGCACTTCCTGCAGGCCTGAAATTCGAAGATCGTCGGTTTTATACTTCATCGAAACGTCGCGTCATGACTTAGGTTGGTCGAACGGCGCATTATATATAAAAACATGGGCGCTGTCTTATACCTGCGCCGTTTATACCCCTGCCTTGTGGCTATCCAGCCACTGCTTAAGCTGGATCAGGTCACTAAACTGGTAACGAGGGGGTGGCACCGCATGCTGCCAGGGCTGCTGTTCGCGCTGCAGCCAGGCCGCATCGATGCCGGCATTACGGGCGCCCTCGATATCATGTACCGGGTGGTCCCCAACATGCAGGGTCTCCATCGGTTCAACCCCAGCCTGCGCCATGGCCTGGTGAAACATAGCCGGATCCGGCTTGGCGGCATGCACATCGGCCGCCGATACCTGGAAGTCGAAATAATCATGAAGTCCCGTGTGCCGTATATGGGCATTGCCATTAGTGAGTGCGGCGAGCGTGTAATGCTCTCGCAAGGCACTCAGCACAGGCAGCACATCATCGTAGAGGTTGACCTGCTGGCGGGCCATATAAAAGACCTGGAAAGCCTCTTCTACCCAGTCGTCGGCAAGGCCAAGTTCATCGGCCAGCTGTTTCAGGTGCACTCGCCGTGCCTCCGACAGATCGTGAATCAGTTGTGGCTGTTGCTGGAGCAACTGCTTGCGCTTGTCTCGCAGGCCGCTAATGGAATACTGCTCGGTAATGGCAGGCTGGTGCTGTTGCATCCAGTCATAGATCGACTGCTCTGCGTGCTGGATGGTGGGCATGCAGGGCCACAGGGTGTCATCAAGGTCGAAACAGATCAGGCGATACATATTAGATCGAGATTACTGGGTAATCACCACGTACGCAGGTGAGGCAAAGGATTTCTGGAATTCTCGTAGCACTTCACGGGCCTGGTTACGCTCTTCGAAACGCCCAACCCGAACATTATACTTGGTGGTGCCGGAACTGGAGACAAAATCGGTGACATAGGCTTCGAAATCTTTAGCCGCCAGTTCTTCAATAAACCCCATGGCATTATTTTTACTGGCAAACATACCGGCCTGCACAGAATAAAAGCGCTTATTAACGCTGGACTGGTCTGAGATATCGACAGCTTGCTCAACATTATCCTGTTGCTGACTATCTTCGGCCGCCTTTTCAGCAGCGGCTTTTTCTGCCGCGAGCTGTTCTGCCTTTTTCTTTTCTGCCGCCAGGCGTTCAGCCTCACGCTTTTCTCGTGCCAGTTTCTCCGCGGCCCGTTTCTCTTCAGCCGCTTTTTTCTCGGCGGCACGCTTCGCTGCGAGGCGTGCCGCTTCACGCTTTTCTCGTGCCTGCTTTTCGGCCGCGCGTTTCTCGGCTGCCTTCTTCTCAGCCTCGCGTTTTTCTGCGGCGGCTTTCTCGGCTGCCTGCTTTTCGGCAGCCGCTTTTTCAGCGGCTAACTGTTCGGCTTTCTGTTTTTCTTCTGCTGCCTGTTGCTCAGCCTGCTGCTCTTCTGTCAGAGTTTGTTGTACATCCGGCTCAGGCTGCTGCCCGACTGCCTCACCTGTTGTAGTAACGACATCAGCCGCAGGCGCTGCCATCTTTCCCAGGCTAAACCCAAACACGAAAGTTACTATTAGTACCAGTGCAGCAATCAGCCCATACTGCTTCATCTGGTAATCTTCAATAACGAATGGCTTCATGGTCCCTTCTCTTTTTATACGCTGTCATTTTGTGCCCATTGTGTGTGCTGGCCGGGAAAAAATCCCTGATGCAGCTAACAAAAACGCAGACAACTCCTTATACCATTGATTTAATGTAGGCTTCCAGTTCATCGTATAACGACTGATTCACTGCCGCCAGGACTGAGCGGGGTTTGAGCGACTTGATAAACATCGACTCACCCTCAAACGTAGTCGCAACACCACCCGCTTCACTCAGGATTAACTGCCCGGCGGCATAGTCCCAGAGTTTCTGCCCACCGTGGATATACACCTGACTTCGAGCGCTGGCCAGCCAGCACCAGTCGAGGGCACCCGAACCAAAATTACGCTGCGAGGCATAGGGGTGTTCCAGCACCAGATGACTACGCAGGTCCTGACTCAGGCGTTTAAAGTCGATCTGTGCGGTGCACTGTTTAAGCGTCTCACGCTCACTCTCCGATGACAGGGAACGACCATTCAGCCATGCACCTTCACCACGAATGGCACTGAACACTTCATCCATCGTCGGGTCATAGATCAGCCCAAGCTCCACCTGGTTATTTCTGATCAGTGCTATCGATACCGAAAACACCGGCACCCCACTGGCAAAATTGGTGGTACCGTCGAGGGGGTCCAGCACCCAGACACCGTCCGCATCACTATCCAGCTGCTGTTGCTGTTGCTGCTCGGACATTTCTTCGCCAAGCACAATATACTCTGGCCAGTACTTGCGCAGGTCAGCAATCATCGCCGCCTGCATCGCTTCATCGGCTTCGGTGACCAGGCTACCATCCTGCTTAAGCTGATAACTGACCTGATTAAAGCGCGGCATAATTTCATTCGCCGTATGGGTTTTTATCAGCCCTTCCAGTTTTTCCAGTGTGTCTCTCATGCTTGCCGTCATGGTTTTTACTTTCGGGTAAACAGGGCGATGGATTCAACGTGCGCCGTGTGAGGAAACATATCCATCACACCGGCCTGTTCGAGACGGTAACCGTACTCATTAACCAGGGTATCGGTATCCCGTGCCAGCGTCGCCGGATTACAGGACACATAGACGATGCGTTTTGCGCCCAGTTTGCCGATATATTTCAGCATCTCCATGGCACCGGAACGTGGCGGATCGAGTAGAATTTTGTCGTACTGTTGCCTGAGCCAGGGCTCATCACTGATATCGGCAGACAGGTCGGCGGCAAAAAACTCGGCGTTTTCGACTGTGTTACGACTGGCATTTTCCCGCGCCTTTACAACCATACTCTGCGCACCTTCAACCCCCGTTACGGATTCACACTGGCGCGCCATGGCAAGGGTGAAGTTACCCAGCCCGCAGAACAGATCGAGAACTTTATCTTCCGCCGATAGTTGCAGCATATCCAGTGCCTTGCTCACCATCGACTGGTTGATTTCACTGTTTACCTGGGTGAAGTCATTGGGCTGAAATTCGATACTGATCTGCTGTTCATTGAGTGTATATGACAGGGGCTCGGGATCTTCCGGCCACAGTGCAATTACCGAATCCGGGCCCGCCGCTTGCAGCATCACCAGAATACCCGTGGCTTTTGCAAATTCGATAAGTTTGTCTCGATCACCTTCACTCAGGTCCTGCAGGTGCCGAAACACCAGCGCGGTTTTCGTATCGTCGATGGCCACTTCGATCTGTGGAATACTTTCCCGTGCATCCATACCCATAATGAGGTCAGACAACTCGGTTAAACGCTCACCCACCGAGGCATGTAAAATCGGGCACCGCTCGAGGTCGGCAAGAAAGGAGTTGCCCTTCTCACGAAAACCCACCAGCACCTTGCCCTTCTTCTGCACATAGCGCACACCGAGGCGAGCCTTCTGGCGATAATGTTCCACCGGACCACGCAGGGGTGACAGAATTTCATCTGGCTGCACCTTTGCCATGTGCTCGAACTGTTCCATCAGCGCCTGTTGCTTGCTGCGAATCTGTGCCTCGTGATCCTGGTGCTGCATGCTGCAGCCACCGCATACACCGAAGTGCTGGCAAATGGGCTCCGTACGCTCGGGAGACGCCTCGATCACGCGAACTGCTTTGCCCTCGTCGAAGTTCTTGCTGGTACGGGTGTACTTGAATTCCACCCGTTCACCGGGCAGGGCAAAATCCACGAATAGCACTTTGCCATCAATGTGGGCAACACCGCGACCTTCGTGACTTAATGATTCAATGCTCAGCTCAACCGTTTCTTCCGGCAGGCGTTTTCTACGTCTACGTTTAGCCATGTAACACTCGCGAATAAATCAGGATGGGAAAACACCGGTGGACAGGTAACGATCACCACGGTCACAGATAATCGACACGATGAGTGCGTTTTCAACCTGCTCGCATAGTTTGAGCGCCGCGGCCACGGCTCCACCGGAGGATACGCCGCAGAAGATACCTTCTTCTGCCGCCAGACGACGGGTGGTGTCTTCTGCCAGCTGCTGGTTGATGTCGATGGTTTGATCGACACGGCTCTGCTCAAAAATACCGGGCAGGTATTCTTTCGGCCAGCGACGAATACCGGGAATGCTGGAGCCTTCTTCCGGCTGCACACCGACAATCTGAATAGCGGGGTTCTGTTCCTTGAGGTAGCGGGAGGTCCCCATAATGGTGCCGGTGGTGCCCATAGCACTGACAAAATGAGTGATCTGACCCTGCGTGTCACGCCAGATTTCCGGGCCGGTGCTAGTGTAATGGGCGACGGGATTATCCGGGTTATTGAACTGGTCGAGCACGATCCCCTTGCCTTCCGCCTGCATCTGCAGCGCCAGATCGCGAGCGCCTTCCATGCTCTGTTCACGGCTGACACTAATGAGTTCTGCACCGTAAGCTTTCATGCTGGCACGGCGTTCTTCGCTCATATTGTCTGGCATGATCAGGACCATCTTGTAACCCTTGATGGCTGCCGCCATAGCCAGCGCAATACCGGTATTACCACTGGTTGCTTCAATCAGAGTATCGCCGGGTTTGATATCGCCGCGCTCTTCGGCCAGCTGGATCATGCTCATAGCCGGGCGATCTTTCACAGAGCCCGCCGGGTTATTGCCTTCCAGTTTGACCATTACGATATTATTACCGGGCACCATACGTTGTAATCGCACCAGCGGGGTATTACCAACGAAGTCTTCCAGGGTTGGAAAATCCTCAGCTTTCATAGCTCTCCACACATACTTGAACCTGTATAAATTAACATGCTGCAAAAAACTGGTAGAATCGGGCGAAGAATGGTCAGGGAGACATTCCGGGTATAACCAGATAGACGGTCCTGAAGCACCAACGGGTCTACCGTACTTGCCCTGCCCCGCCTTACAACGCAGCATCTGTAGCCGTCAGGGAATCCCGGCATTATCCCATATTTTTGCTGTTAAATCCGTTACACCTATATAAAAAGAAAAAACGATGAAATTGCGATATCCAGTTCTGGGGCTGCTGTTATACACATCGATTTACCCTGCCAGTATCATGGCGGAGCCGGAGGACACCATGCTCGCCATGCTGGGCAGTGAGCAACTCTATTTCGATGATATGCCGGTGGTCATTTCCGCCACACGGCTGGCACAACCCCTCAATGAATCACCGGTCGCCACCACGGTTATCGACCGACAGATGATCGAAGCCAGCGGTGCACAAACCATTGCAGATGTCTTACGACTGGTTCCAGGCTTCACCGTGGGTTACCTCAATGGTAATTACCCGGTCGCCACCTACCATGGTCATAGTGATCGTTACTCCAGGCGCATCCAGCTAATTATCGATGGACGCTCGGTATACCTGCCGACCCTTTCCGGTGTTTCATGGTCTGATCTGGTCATTACCCTGGATGATATCGAGCGCATCGAGGTGATTCGCGGACCTAATGCATCCACCTATGGCAATAATGCTTTCCTGGCTGTCGTGAGTATAAAAACTCGTCACGCTTCACAAACCCCCGGCCAGTATCTTCGTGCCACAGCTGGCAGCCATGATACGGCAGACCTGCTATATCGCCTGGGTGAACAGTCCGAAAAGCTGGACTACCGCATCACTGTGGGCACACGTAATAACAGTGGTACGGACCTTCTATACGACGATACAAAAACCGATTTTGTAAGCTATCGACTGGATGCCCAGCTCGATCTGGATACCCAGCTGTTTTATCAGGGTGGCATACAGGACAGTCGTTATGGTGACGTTCTGGAAAACCGGGACGATGCAGACAACGATGTCGACATCGATACCGCCTACCAGCATGTCCGACTGGAACATAGCCTGGATGATACCAGCAGCATTTCCCTGCATTATTACCTGAACTATACCCACAGTTATCTGTTCGACGGCTACACCACCTTCTCGCTGGCTTCCATCGACCCGATATTTTCCAGTGTGGATGACATTGTGGTGGCCGAGGAGATTGAGCTTGAATCCATGCGCCATGACTTTGAATTTAACTATTTTTACCAGCCAATGAGCAGCCTGCGACTGGTCAGCGGCCTGAGCTTGCGAGCGGACAAGGTCATTGCCGATAATGTCTTCGATGCAAATACCCGCGATACACTCTGGCTACGTCGAGGCTTTATTCATGGTGAATACCGGCTCGATGACCGTAACCTGCTAAACGCCGGCCTGATGATTGAAAAAAACGATATCTCAGGTACGGATACGGCCCCAAGGCTGGCGTTTATTCATCACCTGAATACACAGCACTCGATGCGTATCAGTTATTCAACCGCCACTCGTACACCAACCCTGTGGGACGAGTATGGTTATATCGCCATCGAACAGCAGCTGACAGAAAACGGTGGCCAGCCACTTAATCCACTGCTGGCAGCATTACTCGGTGGAGACACCCTCAACAACACCATTATCTACAGCAGTGGCAATGTTCAGTCAGAAGAAATCGAGTCGATTGAACTTGGCTGGTATGCCAGCCTGCTCGATGAGCGCCTGTTACTGGATTTTAAACTGTATCGAGATGAACTCCGTAAGCTGATCGGGGAAACAGACATTAACCCTGTGCCCGGCGAAACCACCGGCGACGGTGCCACCAGTTTTACCAATGTCGCTGATAGTGAAATACAGGGTTTCGAGATGTATGGCGACTATCAAATCGATGAAAGCTGGCGTTTATATGGCTACTTTTCCTACATGGATTACCTCAAAGCACGCAAGACAAGTCCAAACTTTGAAGACAGTATCGTAGGTAAACTGGAAGAGTCATCACCTCGACGCAGCTATGGTGCAATGCTGATGAAGCAATGGGGTAACCGCCTGAACACCAGCCTGGCGATATATCATGTATCTGACATGGACTGGCTGGATCGTACCCACGCGAGGATCAACCCGGAATTATTTACCCATACAGACCGCTCAGCAGAAGCCTATACCAAGCTTGATCTGGTCGTGAGAAAAACCCATAAAATAGGCCAGAATGAGTTAAGCTATGCGTTGATTTTACAGAACATGGGCGGTGAGCACTTCGACTATACACGCACACGCTATACCGATGCGAGTTTCACTACAGTGCATACACCGGGCAGCGAACAGGACCCAAGAGGGTACTTTGAGCTTTCCCTGATGTTTAACTAGGCCTCATATTCAAGATGTTTTTTACGTTACCCTGTTCACTGGTGATTGAACTCATCCTGCACCATACTCTCTTAATTACAGGATGGATTACGAACAGGGATATTAGCGGTTGAACGGTTTACAGCTTACAACCCGTCGCTATCATGCAAACCACTGCAATTTGTCTATATCAGGACGAGTTGCTTTATACATATGCGCCGTATTTTTTTCGTTACTGCTACCACTCAACTCGATACTTGCAGATAACCAGCTCGCCACTAATCATGCCCGCATTATTATCGCCCATCAGGGCATCAGCACTTACAACCAGTCATTACTGCAACGCCTGAGTGAAGACTTGCAACAGTCCAATTTACAGTCAGTTGAATATTTAATTAAAGATACGCCCGTAGACACTGCCGCATTCACTCCAGGTGATATCGTCATTGCAATTGGTAGCCATACCACGAAACAGTTACTGGATGCTAAAATCAGTTCACCGATCCTGAGTGTTTTAATGCCTCGACATCTGGCCGAGTCATTCGACACGCATTACCCGGATCAACGTAACTGGAGCAGCCTGTTGATCGACCAGCCACTGCAACGACATTTTCATCTGATTACTGCAATTCTGGGCAAGCAGAAGAAAGCCGGTATACTACTGGGGCCAACCACCCGGCAGAATGAGAAAGATATCGAACGTGCTGCCAGCCTTGCCGGGCATGATCTGGTTGAAGAATTTGTAGCCGACAATAGCCAGCTCATGACTTCACTGCGTCGTGTCAATACTCAAGCCGATGTACTACTGACCTTACCTGATCCCCAGGTTTTCAATCGTAAAACTGCTCGCGGCATTCTCCTCTCCACCTATCGCCACAAATTACCGATTATTGGTTTTTCCCGTGCCTATGTGAAAGCCGGTGCAATTGCTGCGGTATACTCACAGCCAGAACAGATTAGTGATCAGACAGTAAAACTCGTCAGGTATTACCTTGAACACGGATATTTCAGCAAACGCCAGTATTACCCGGAAAATTTCTCTGTCGCCCTGAATGGTAAAGTTGCACGATCATTAGGCATCAACCTTGACGCCAGCTCGACGATTGTCAGGCACATCAAGGAGGCGGAGCACTAGGCCATGAACAACTGGGGAATCAAAAAACGTGTTATGTTCCTGGCACTGTTGCCGACACTTCTTATTACCCTTGCACTGGCCAGTTACTTCAGTTACATCCGCTATGTTTCTATTGAAGACAGTTTCCACCTGAAAGGACAGTTGATTGCAGACAACCTGGCACCTGCCAGTGAGTATGGTGTATTTGCTGGTAATACCGACATACTCTCAAGCCTGGTAAGCAACACCCTGCTGGAGAATGACGTTGTTAATATTACTGTGAGCAATCAATACGATGAAATCCTGTTAAGTCGTACGCGGCAGATTAATATTCCTGACCGTGTATTACCGCTATTCATTTCACCGGAAGAGTTTAGCTATACCGCAAAGATCACCACTAGCGAAGTGAATATCAGCGATTATGAAGAACTTACCCTGTTTCAGGACACACAGACAAACAGCAATCCACAACACATTGGCTATGTCCACGTTACCCTGAACAACCTGAGCACAAAAGTCGCTCAGCTGGACAGTTTACTCAAGGGTCTGATGATTACCTTTTCCGGACTGTTTCTCACCGTATTTCTTGCGATACGCATCAGCCGTAGTGTTGTGGTTCCAGTGCAACGCCTGACTCAGGCAGTAAAACATATTGCACAGGGCGACCTGAACACCCATATCGAAGTTAACAGCGGTGGCGAAATTGGTTCGCTTGAAGAAGGTGTTAACAAGATGGCAAGCGAGATGCTGGCCATTCGCACAGACCTGCAGGGTAAAGTCAGCAACGCGACAGCTGACCTGAAAAAAACCCTGGAAGAACTGGAAATCCAGAACATCGAGCTTGATCTTGCCAGGAACCAGGCACTCTCTGCCAGCAAAATCAAATCGGAGTTCCTGGCGAATATGAGCCACGAGATACGCACACCAATGAATGGTGTTATCGGCTTTACCGAACTGCTGAGCAAAACGGCACTCAGTCGCGAACAGTATGACTACGTTAATACCATTCGCAGCTCAGCGACCAACCTGTTAACCATCATCAACGATATTCTCGATTTTTCCAAAATTGAATCCGGCAAGTTAAACATTGAGGACATCAGTTTTGAAATACAGGATGTCATGGATGATATTATCAGTATGTTCACTCCCATGGCTTACCAGAAGAATATCGAGCTGATATACCACCCATCGCTCGACATACCTGAAAACCTGCTGGGTGACCCGGCTCGCATACGACAGATTCTGATTAATCTGATCAGTAATGCCGTGAAGTTTACCCAGACCGGCCAGGTGGTGATTCGTGTGTTGCTGGAGCAACAGGACGACTCGATGGTACACATCAAGTTTACTGTTACCGATACGGGTATCGGTATGGACGAAATCAGTAAACAACGATTATTCACCGCCTTCACCCAGGCTGACACATCCATTAGCCGCAAGTTCGGTGGCACCGGACTGGGCCTGGTAATATCACGAAAACTCGCCGAGTTAATGTATGGCGAGATAGGTTTCGAGAGCGAGCTGAATAAGGGTTCCAGCTTCTGGTTTAACCTGCCCTTAACGATTCCCGAAGCTGAAACGCCAGTATACAGTGATGCACATAAACAATTTGTTAAGGCTCCTGCTGGCACCCGCGTGATACTATTTGAACCACTCGATCAGAACCGTGTGGCCAGTCGTGCTCTGCTTAACAGCATCCATATCGATACACTGGAAACCAGCAGTATTGAAAAAATACCGCAACTGCTAGCCACGCAGCCAGCTGTTGCCGGTATTGTTGTGGGTATTGACCGATTACATATTGGTAACACAGCTTACCTGGAAGCTGTGGCAACCACCATTAAACGACTCGATATCCCCTGCTTAACCCTGGCCAGCATTTTTGATATGAGTGAAACCGAAGCACTGAGTCAGGCAGGACTGAAAAATATCGTCTATCGTTGTTCAAGAACAGCATTATTACGTAATCATATTCTCGGTACATTTACCGAGACACCCAGGGAAAGCCCAGACATGCAGGATGCAACACACTCACCCAATGCCGTCAGCACGATCAACAGCAGCCATATTCTGCTGGTCGATGACAATGACATTAACCTCAAACTGGCCAGAACCCTGTTAGAAATACAGGGCATGCAGGTAACTACGGCTAAAGATGGTGAAGAGGCCGTTCAACAGTGTAGCCAGACCCATTTCCATTACATACTTATGGATCTGCATATGCCCAGAATGGATGGCTTTGAAGCCGCCCGCAGTATTCGCGAAACCGAAAACCCGTGCCAGCAGTCGATTATCATTGCCCTGACGGCAAATGTATTACCTGAAGAGCAATTACAGGTATTCAACGCGGGTATGAACGATATATTGCTCAAGCCTATTTCTGAAAACCAGTTACTCGACACATTTGCCCGCTGGCAGGAAGCAAGGCAGGAGCCACCATCTAAAGACAGTGATACACCACCGGCAGAGCCGGAAAATCCCATATTCGACTGGCAGGAAAGTGTGCAGCTCGCAGCAGGCAATGAACAACTGGCAGATGAACTTTTCAGCATGCTGGTAAATGAGCTGCCTGCCCATCTGGAACGTCTGCAACAGGCTCATCAGATGGATGATAAGGCTGTTATGAAGAAGGCTATTCATAAGTTACATGGCGGTAGCAAGTACTGTGGTGTGCCTGAACTCAGGCAGGCATCGGCGGATTTTGAATATGTGATCGACCATCAACAATATGAAAAGATTGATGATAGTATCCGCCAGGTATATACCTCTATAAATCAACTACTCGAATACTATCAGAATCAGCACACCCCACTCTCGAAGCAGAGCAACTCCTGACAACTGACAACCAAATAAATAATTGAATTACCAAAGCTTTTACGCTTAGTCCAAGCTTTTTCCCTGATCTTACCTATACTCAGGATTAGCTATTCTCAGTGATTAAGTAACAGGCGTAAATGGACAAGTCCCTAGCCAATAAGAAAAATCTGATTTATTCCCTGGTTATCGTCTTTATCATCATGGGTGTTATTACCTATCAACTGGTGAAAGACCTGCAGGAAAAGACCATGATCTCGAATGCCTTGCTGGTGGCAGAAATTATCATCGGCCAACGCAAGGTTATCCGCAATGTCTATAACCGCGAAGTGGTCAGCAAACTCAAATCAGATGGTTATGGTGGACAAGTTAATTTTCGTGATCATCCGGGATTTGTTCCCGTACCGGCACTGTTCCTTCGGTTTCTGAGTCAGGAATCAGACCTGATTATAAAAAACATCAAATATAAATCTGTCAGCAAATGGAACATGGGGCCATACAGTCTGGGTGACGATCCCTTCCTGATCTGGGGCTGGCAACAACTGGAAATACAGAACCAGAATGTACGGGATGAACCCTATGACTGGCAGCCCGTATGGCGTATCGAATACACCGACAAAGGCCCGGTTGTACGTTATCTCGATGCCGTTCCGGCATCATCCGCAAGTTGCGTCAGTTGCCATCAGCGACACGAAGATAGCGATGAGATACAACGACTACGTATCGATACCGGTGTTAGTCCTCACAACTTTCGGCAGCATCACCTGTTAGGTGCATTGAATATTGATATCCCACTCTACGAAAACAGACACCTCACCGATGAACACCTGCGGGAGTTCATTCTATGGGTTGCTGTTATCATGGTATGTAGTTTTCTAACTATCTTCTGGTTTTCAACTCATAGCCTGCGACAGCTAAAGGATTTACTGGTACTCACCCAGCAGTCGCATCACGATCAACTCACGGATCTTATGAATCGTCGAGGCTTTGAACGCTCTCTGCAACAACATATTCGTTTACTCGATACAGATGAAAAAACCTTTTCACTTTGCGTGTTCGATCTGGATGGCTTCAAGCAGATTAATGATAATTATGGACACCAGGCCGGAGACGCCCTGCTCAGGGAAATCGCAAATGTTATGCATCAGACCTTTCGCGAAAACGATGTGTTAATTCGCCTGGGCGGTGATGAATTCTGCATTATCCTGGCTGGCTGCGATATTAATAATGCCAATATGATATGCCACAAATTACTTGATAATATTCATGCCATTGCGCTTGAGTGGAACGATGCAGTCCTCACTATTGGCGCGAGTATCGGCGTTTATGAATGTTGTGACAGCAAACAGGATGCGGATGAAATCTTCGAGAAGGCTGACAGTGCCAGCTATCTTGCTAAGAAACAGGGCAAGAACCAGGTCGTCATTGCCAGTTAACAATGATCTAGTGGTTGAAACGACCTTCCTCCATCAGTTGCTTCATACGTGCAACTGCTTCATGCAGACCACAGAACACAGATTCTGCAATAATTGCATGACCAATATTCAGTTCAACAATCTGAGGTATGGCAGCGACCTCCCTGACATTATGATAATGCAGACCGTGCCCTGCATTTACCTGTAAACCCAAATCATGGGCAATGTCGGCGGCTTCGTAAATTTTCTTAAGCTCGGTCAGGGCACCATCCCGATCAAGCGCATCTGCATAATGCCCGGTATGGATTTCAATAACAGGTGCACCACAGCGTTTGGCTGCCTCTATCTGACTACGATCAGCATCGATAAACAGAGACACCCTGACATCCGCTTCTGCCAGCCGATGACAGGCCTCACTAATACGCGACTCCTGACTGACGATATCGAGACCACCCTCCGTTGTTAATTCCTCTCTACGTTCAGGAACAAGACAACAGTCCGCAGGCTTTACTTTTTCGGCAAACGCCAGCATCTCATCGGTAACCGCCATCTCGAGATTCATATGTGTCAGCATCATATCTTTGAGCATTAGTACATCACGCTCCTGAATATGCCTGCGGTCTTCCCTGAGATGCAGCGTAATAGAATCAGCGCCGGCCTGTTCGGCGAGCAATGCGGCATGCACAGGATCAGGATAACGAGTACCACGGGCCTGCCGTAAGGTTGCAATATGATCGATATTTACACCCAGGAAGATTGGATTTGATTCAGACATTCAGGCGAGTCTCGTATTAAAAGACTGACTATTTTATGCGAAATTCTGAGCGGATTAAATGACTATATCCGCTGTTTTTGCCATGAAGGCCAGCATGGCAGTTGATGCGGAACTCTGCTATTGTCCCTAATACAATAATCAATACACGTTACACAGGGGCCACAGCGTGTTAAAACAACGAATTCTGCGGTATATCCTTGGACTTTTAATCACTTGCACGCTTCTCTTCAATGCAAGTGGTCTATTCTCCTTCCGCGTTATCGATACCCTGGAAAACCTGGCTTATGACTTCCGCCTGCAACTGACACTGCCGGAAAAGGTCGATAAAAAAGTCGTGATTATCGACATCGATGAAAAGAGCCTCGCGGAAATTGGTCAATTTCCATGGGAACGTAACATCCTCGCTAAAATTGTCGACAACCTGTTCGAGTATTATCAGATCAATGTACTCGGTTTCGATATTGTGTTCGCTGAAAAAGACGAAGACCCTAGCGACCAGATTCTTGAACAACTGTCTTCAACAGCACTTGCAAACGATCGTATTTTTACCCGTGTACTCCAGCAGAACCAGAACAAATTACAGCGAGACAAGTCTTTTGCAGAGAGCCTGAAAGATCGTAAAACGGTTCTTGGGATTATTTTCAATACCAACGACAACAACCTGTCAAAGGGCCTGCTACCCCCCGCTATTCCAAACTTCACCCAGGACATTATCGATAGCTTCGCCTTTACTCATGCTGCAGGCTTTACTGCAAATGTCGAAATACTTCAGCAAAATGCCTTTAGTGGTGGATTTTTCGATAATCCATTTATCGATGATGATGGGGTATTCCGCCGTGTTCCACTACTGCAATCCTATGCAGGCAACGTATACCCATCACTGGCACTGGAGATTGTTCGTGCATCATTAGCAGATAACACTATTCGACTGGGTTACGGCACTACCGATGATAGCGGTTCATTAAAATCACTCGAATGGGTTTATGTTGACGATATCGCGATTCCGGTAGATGAGCACTCCGCGGTTATGGTCCCCTATATTGGCGGCCAGAAAACCTTTGAATACATTTCAGCTGCAGATATCCTCAACAAAGCGATCGACAAAGATCACCTGCGTGGCAAGCTGGCTCTCTTTGGCACCAGTGCTGCTGGCCTGCTGGATCTGCGAACCACGCCGCTGGAATCCGCTTACCCCGGGGTTGAAGTGCATGCCAATATTATCCAGGGGATTCTTGATCAGACAATCATGCATAAGCCTGAATATATGATTGGTTTTGAAATTTTGCTGATCTTACTCATCGGAATTATCCTTACTTTCCTGCTCCCCGCCCTGTCACCACTCTGGAGTAGCCTGAGCGCGGTGATAGCCGCATTTGTTGTTCTGCTGATCGACTACTATGCCTGGAATGACCTTATGGTTATTATGCCTGTGGCATCTCCTCTGATCCTGATTGGCCTGTTATTTGTTCTAAACATGTCCTATGGCTTCTTTGTTGAATCCCGAGGCAAGCGACAGCTCACCCATCTTTTTGGTCAGTATGTACCTCCTGACCTGGTTGATGAAATGAGTCGCAACCTGAAGGAAATTAATCTGGACGGTGAAATACGTAATATGACTGTGCTGTTCACAGATGTTCGAGGATTCACAACCTTATCCGAAAAAATGGAACCAAAGGAGCTGACACATTTCATTAATGCATTTCTAACCCCTTTAACTAAAGTCATTCACCATAATCGTGGCACTATCGACAAATACATGGGGGATGCCATTATGGCATTCTGGGGTGCACCACTGCGTGACCATCAACACGCACGTAATGCCATTGTCGCTGCAATGGAAATGCTCAAGGCCATACAGAAACTGAATCAGCGGTTTGAGCAGCAGAATAAACCACAGATCAAAATAGGCATAGGCATCAATACGGGCGAGATGAATGTTGGCAATAAGGGTTCAGAATTCCGTGTTGACTACACTGTACTTGGCGATGCTGTAAATCTTGGATCGCGACTGGAAGGCCTGACAAAAAATTATGGTGTCGATATTATTGTTAATGAATCAACTCAGCACGAAGTGCCAGAGTACGAATATCGCATGCTGGATATTGTAAGAGTTAAAGGTAAGGATAAACCCGTCACTATCTACGAACCTATCGACCTTGTCGAAAACATCGATAAGGCAACTCGCACCAGTATCAAGGAATTCCATCATGCGCTATCTCTGTACCGCCAGCAGAAATGGGACGATGCAGAAAAGATTCTGTTTCACCTCAGCCAGCAGGACAAAGACCGCCTCATATACAGGATTTACCTTGATCGCATCGCCTACTTCAGAAACAATCCGCCTGAAGCAGACTGGGATGGCGTATTTACACACACTTCAAAGTAACTCCCTTTATGCAGCCAGTGGATTGTGACACTGTCTGATACGCAGAATTTTGTGATCGAGTTCACGTTTTTTTATGAGCGCCAACCGCTGCTGTGATATTTCTCACAGATATTCTACGCATTGAGCTATAGGCTTAATGTAAGCAAGTAGTACCCGTTCAAAGATGAATAACCGTCACGCAAAGTTTGATGTTTCCAACACAGTGAATGTGAGTCGCACACAGGATGTCTGTAATGCCGTGTGTGATATTTTTCATGCCTGTTATCTGTCAGCAGACGACACTCTGATCAGACGCGCTTTTGATGATTTCGAAAACTTATTCGAAGGTTACTACAACGGCTTCAATGCCTGTGATACCTATTATCATGACAAGCAGCACACATTAGATATGACACTGGCCCTGACTCGCCTCATCGATGGCCATGAGCGCTGCAGTGATCGTCATCATACCTTCGGTTCAAAACTCTCATCCCTTGCTATTATCGTAGCGCTGTTCCATGACTCGGGTTACATACGAACAACAGATGACACACAAAGCCACAATGGCGCGCAGTACACTCTGATTCATGTCAGCCGAAGTGCAAACTTCCTGTACAACTACCTGCATATGAATGGGCTTGGTGAGTACGCTGACATCGCTGCTAATATGGTTCACTATACCGGCTACGAAGTTCCACCCGATCAGATCCAGCTGGCCGATGAAAAGCTTCATTTACTTGGATACATGCTCGGCACCGCCGACCTTATTGCACAGATGTCTGATCGCTGTTATCTGGAAAAATGTCGTGACCGACTCTTCCCGGAGTTTGTACTTGGCGGCATCGCGGGTGATGATGAACATCAACGCAAGCAGTCTCGCCTGTTTGACTCGGCCGATGACTTACTGGCAAAGACCCCTGGCTTTTATAACAATGAAGTCAAAGCGCGTCTGGATGGGCTGTTCAAACAGGTGTATCGATATGCCGAAGCACACTTTGGTGGCGACAATCTCTACCTGAATTATCTTCAACAGAATATCGAGCACATAGAAGCACTCATCGATAGCGACGAACTACACAAGCTACGTCGCATGCCGCCGGAAAACCCAGGCACTCAGCGACTCGACAATGTTTCCCGCTAACAGGCGGCAGAAACAAAAAAACCTGCAAAGCAGCTTTGCAGGTTTTTTATTATTAAGGTCAGTTTTATTTACTGAATAGCAAACACTTCACCATTGACCGAACTAAAAATCACTTTACCATTAGCAACAACCGGTGAAGAATAAATCTTGTCATTAGCCTCATACTTCCACTTCAGCTTACCTTTGACCGCATCCAGGGCATACAGATTATGGTCGGTACTGCCGATTAACACCATATTTGATGCCACTACAGGCGATGAAAACACGGGCCCATCGGTCTGATATTCCCAGATACGCCCACTCTTTCTAGCGTTATAGGCATAGATATAGTTATCTCCACTGCCAAAATAGACCGCCCTGTCATAGACCGCAGGTGATGAGAAAATTTTACCCGCCGTTTTCTTTTTCCATTCCAATTGCCCGGTCGCCAGGTGAATGGCATGCATATACTTGTTATCACTTCCTATGTAGAGATATTCACCACTGATTGCCGGCGAAGAATAAACGGGATGGCGAATTGCGTAGCTCCACTGTTCCTGCCCGGTATTTCTATTAATCGCTCGAATATAGCCATTGAGGGTTCCGACATAAACCTTGTCCTCGTAGACTGCAGGTGAAGTATAAACTGGCCCCCTGGCATTGAAGCGCCATTTCTCCGCACCCGTTTCCGCATTAATGGCATAAACATGCTGATCCTTGCTGCCGACGTATACAACACCATCACTCACCACAGGTGCAGAGTACACAAATCCAGCGGTACGGAATTTCCACTTTTCCTGCTGTGATTCAATATCTACCGCATACAGATAGCCATCCCAGCTACCGATATAGAGCGTACCATTAGAAACTGCAACGGCCGCTTCTACGTTCCCGTCGGTTTTGAAACTCCACTTCACATGCCCTTTATTCAGGTCAAGGGCATACACCTTGCCATCCTTGCAGCCAATATAAACGGTATTATCTGCAACGATAGGAGATGAATAGATTTTATCCGGCGCAGAGAACTTCCATAGAAGTTTGTCCATTTTGTAAGGTGCGGCTGCTTTCGAAACCCCCGTGTGCTGAGGCGTTTCCCGATACATGGCAGTACTGCCACCACCACAGCCACTCACAACAAGTGCAGAAAATAATAACGTAATAAACCAAAGGCCCCTGACCATTTTAGACTCCATATGTTTTTTATTTTCGCTAAACGCTAATGCTTCTGTGACACTAGCGGATTGTTTATTCAATATCAAGTTGACAACCGGCACGGCATAGCAGCTCATAGGAAATCGTGTCAGCTGCCTCGGCAATCACATCAACACTTATCTGCTTACCCCAGGCCTCGACTGTACACCCCGGTGCAGCAGAAATATTACGCAGATCCACAGCAATCGAGTCCATGGACACCCTGCCCAGCAACTGACTCATCTGGCCATTCACAACAATCGGCGTACCTGTTGCTGCGTGACGCGGATAGCCATCCGCATAACCAAGATTGACAATACCAATCGGCATATCCTCGGGACAGCACCACTGATAACCATAACCAACCGTATCACCCTTTTTCAGCTGATTGATGGCAATCAGCTCGGCTCTCAGCTGCATAACGGGTTTCAAGCCGAGGGATTCCGCCGTTTTATCTTTTATGGGCGATGCCCCATAAAGCATGATTCCTGGTCGCACCCAGTTCTGGTTTGGCTCCAGCTGCTGAACGATGCCCGCCGAATTTGACAGGCTGGTTAGCCCACCACAGGTTGCTGCCAGATCACGAAAACAGTCCAGCTGCTGCTGGTTAGAGGCATGCAATGGATCGTCTGCATTAGCAAAATGACTCATCAGGCCAGACTGTTGAACGCCAGTTAACGACTGTATCCGCTGCCAGGCAGCTTCAACCTGCCCAGGCAACAGGCCCAGTCGTCCCATGCCTGTATTGACCTTGAGCCACACATTCAGCCCAGCGGCCTTACTCTGCATAGCCTGACTGGCCTCCAGTAGCTCCAGCTGCCAGATCTGGCTAATGGCTGGCCATAACCTGAACGCAACCATCGCCTCGAGTTGTGAAGGGTCTCGAAACCCCTGAAACACCGTAATGGGTTTATCGATACCGTGCTGGCGCAGATGAATCGCCTCGGCCAGCTGGGCAACGGCAAAACCGTCCGCCGACTCAAGTGCTCGGGCGACAGCCAGCATGCCATGACCATAGGCGTTCGCCTTGATAACAGGCATCACACTACTGTCAGGTGCGAGTTCTCGTACCCGTTGGAGGTTATGCTGTAAGGCATCGAAATCGAAATTAAGGTGGGCTGCGCGTGGAGCCGTCATAAGCGATTTATTCGAATCCGTCCGAGGAATACATTTCGGGGCTGAAATTCTCAAACTTGGTGTACTGACCGAGGAAGGTCAGACGTGTCGTACCAATCGGTCCATTACGCTGTTTGCCGACAATTATCTCAGCGGTTCCCTTGTCGGGGCTCTCCGAGTTATATACCTCGTCACGATAGATAAAGACGATAAGGTCGGCATCCTGCTCGATCGCACCGGATTCACGCAGGTCGGACATAACGGGCCGCTTGTTAGGACGCTGTTCGAGGCTACGGTTTAACTGTGACAGGGCAATCACCGGCACTTCCAGCTCCTTCGCCAGCGCCTTGAGGCCGCGAGAGATCTCGGAAATTTCAGTCGCCCGGTTCTCGGAGCCCCCACCACTCTGCATCAGCTGCAGGTAGTCGATCACGATCAGCCCGAGACCATGCTCGCGCTTGAGTCGACGTGCACGGGCACGTAGCTCTGTCGGTGACAGTGCCGGGGTATCATCCACGAAGATCTTGGCTTCGGAGAGTAGCGACACCGCGGAAGTGATTCTTGGCCAGTCCTCGTCGTGCAGCTGCCCGGTACGAAGACGGTGCTGGTCGATACGTCCCATGGACGAAATCATACGCATGGCGAGGGATTCGGCCGGCATTTCCATACTGAACACGGCCACAGGAATACCCTGCGCAATCGCGGCATTCTCTGCCATGTTCATCGAGAAAGTGGTCTTACCCATAGAAGGACGGCCAGCGACGATAATCAGGTCTCCTTTCTGCAGACCGCTAGTCTGCTCATCAAAGTCGCGGAAACCGGTGGTAACGCCGGTGATATTGCCTTCCTGCTCGAACAGGTAGTCGATCTGCTCCACAGTTTTAGTAAGCAGTTCCTTGATACCCTTAAAACCGTTACCTGCGTGGCTGCCCTGCTCTGCAATGGTAAACACGCGGCGCTCGGCATCGTCCAGCAGGTTCTTGCTGTCGCGGCCTTCCGGGTTATAGGCGCTATTGGCGATATCGGTACCGACATCGATTAACTGACGCAGTACCGAGCGCTCACGTACGATATCGGCGTAAGCACCGACATTCGCTGCACTGGGTGTGTCTTTCGCCAGCTGCCCAAGGTAGGCCAGGCCACCAGCATCTTCCAGCTCGTGGGTTTTAGACAGCTCATCGGACAGGGTAACCACATCGAATGGCTTGTCAGCCGCTTCCAGCTTCGCGATGCTACGAAATATGAGCTTGTGGTCATGTCGGTAAAAGTCGTGCTCACTGACACGGTCTGCTATCTGCTCCCAGGCCCTTTTATCGAGCATCAGACCGCCCAGCACCGCCTGCTCCGCCTCGATCGAGTGCGGCGGTACCTTGAGTTTGCGCGCCAGGTCCTGGTCGTGGACCTGGTAGCTTTCGTTAACGGGATACGTCAGGGATTCAGCCATGGTAAAACAGAAATTTGCAGTGAAAATATGTCGAACCAGTTTGCCTT
>JBFHWF010000031.1:0-24113 GCA_041589175.1 Gammaproteobacteria bacterium | reverse complement strand
GCAGTTCGCGCAGGTGCTGACGCATGTGAGCGTGTAGGTGACGGTCTTGTTGCTGCACACATCATTGCACGTCCACACAAAGAAGTTGAGCCTGTTCTGCCAACTGGTGGTGCTGCATAATCAGTTGAGTAACACTCAACTGTTTATTTTCTTTAATTAGGAGAAAACAATGGCCGATACAACCTACGGCATTGCTTTAGGCATGATTGAAACACGTGGCTTAGTACCAGCTATCGAAGCGGCTGATGCAATGACTAAGGCTGCTGAAGTTAGACTGATCGGACGTGAGTTCGTTGGTGGTGGCTACGTTACTGTATTAGTACGTGGTGAAACTGGTGCGGTTAACGCAGCGGTTCGTGCCGGTGCTGATGCGTGTGAGCGCGTAGGTGATGGTCTGGTAGCAGCACACATCATTGCACGTCCTCATAAGGAAGTAGAACCTGTGTTAGAAAGCTCTAACGGCAATCGCCCAGAGCGCAGCTAAACAGTAGTTTGAAACTGATTAGACGTTATGCTGTCCGCTAAAGCTGATCTGCTTGTTCTTGGTTACCTCGGCAGGGCCCTGAGTCTAGAGCTCTCCGCGGTCCAGCTTTACAGTACTCAGGCTCGACTCGTCGAAGCCTGGGGGCTGTCTGAGGTGGCCAGGAAATTTAGCGATGAAGCGAAAGAAGAAATGGGGCATGCAGACCGTATCATCAGTCGTATGTTAGCACTAGGTGTGGCGCCGAATGCATCTCAATTGCGTCCGGTACAGCTGGGTCAGAACCTTATGGAACTGCTTCAGATCGATCTCAAATTTGAGAACGAACTAGTAGGGCTATATCAGCAGGCTGTTAATCATTGTGCTCGCTCGGGTGATCACGATAGCCGAATGTTCTTCGAAGGTTTACTTCAAGAAGAGCAGACGCATTCTGCGGATCTTATCCAGTGGATACAGCAATTACAGCAGCCCCAGCAACAAGCAACATCAAATCAAAGAAGTAATACCTTCTAGTGGGAGAAAGGCATGAGCGCAGAGTGGAAAGAGCGTAAGCGTCCTGCTCGCCTGGAAAAGCAGTATCAGTTTGAGGATTACGAAAAGCTTCGTGATTTTCTGGATCTTGCTGCCGACCTTTCCGAAAAAGAAGGATACTATCCAGATATGGGTTTTGGTCGTGACTATGTTAATATCACGATACATGCTGATGAAGGCCAGGATGAACTTGATCCTGCCAAGCATCGCTTTGCAGAACAGCTCGATGAGCTGGCTGGTAACAAAACTCACTGAGGAATCATAGCATGCCGTTAATTGCGATGGTGGGCAACAAGGGTGGTGCAGGTAAAACAACCTTAACGGTAAATCTCGCATCATGTTTGGCAAGGCAATCTACAGTCGCGGTAGTCGATGCTGATCCTCAGGGCTCTTCATTACAATGGCGAGCATTTTCGGATAATGAAAATACAGTACCTGTTATAGCTGCAAACGATCAGCTTGAAGAACAGGCAAAGGGACTGTTAGAAGATTACAAGTACGTTGTGATTGACTGCCCACCCTCCGTGCATGCAGTACAGACCACAACAGTACTGGGTTTTAGTGATATTGCACTGGTTCCAGTTCAGCCTTCACCTGTGGATTTATGGGCTACGGTGCATATCGAAGAGGCAGTTAGAGAAGCCCGAAACTCAAACGCAAATCTAAATGCTCTACTGGTAATTAATCAGCTGGAGCCTCGCACAACGCTGTCCAAACTGGTTCGCGAAGCGCTAACTGAAATTGGTCTGCCTGTAGCGAGTACCGCTTTACGCAGGCGTGCTATTTATAGAAGCAGTGCGCTTGAAGGTAAAAGTGTATTTGATATGGGGAGCCGTGGAAGAGACGCGGTAACTGAATTAGAGCAGCTCGTTGAGGAGGTGTTACAAAAATGAGTAGTAATGACAAAACACGTCAAAAGTTAATGGAGTCAATGCGTATGACCAAAGCTGACAGCAGCACAAAAACTGAGGCAACTGAAGTAAAGCCTCAAACCAAAGCGGCACCTAAGAAAGCGGCTAAACCAGCTAAAAAACCTGCAGCAAAGCAAGCTAGCAAGCCTGCAACAGATGGCTATCAATCTTCACAGCGTGTCTGGCCAGATTAATTGAACCCGATTAATTGATTGATAGTTAGCCTGATAGCTAAGCTGACTGATGTAATGATCAGCAGCTCGCTGTCACAGAGTAAGCCCGGTCACAAGAGCCGGGTATTACCACCACCTCTCAAATTTCCCTCATCCACCTTTATTTGATCTCCTGCATTGTCTTTATATAGATAATGGCCTATATATGTTGTAATTATAATTTGCTATGATATATCTGTATGTCTGTTCTGTATTTAGTGCCTATGACTTAATGCAGCTTATCCCTGTCATTCGTAGCGATAGATTTTTCTGCTGCTCATGCCAGTACAGGGTGAAGGCTGACAGTACAGCAACGTAAAAACAGATAAACCTCCTTCACTGTAAGGAACTGGTTGATTACATGCCTGCATCAAATGATAGTAGCTATACCCCACCGGCAGCTATGCCCGAATATTTAATACGGCATGCAACCTTACGTCAGTTACAGGTTTTTGAAGCTATTTATCGACTCGGTAGCTTCACAAGGGCAGCCGAAGAGTTATACCTAACCCAGCCCACTGTTTCCATGCAAATTCGTAAGCTCACTGATGCGATGGGTGTTGCATTATTTGAGCACGTAGGGCGAAATGTCGAGCCCACCGAAGCTGGCTCAGAACTGTACCAGGCGTGCCGGAATATGTTCGAGACACTGGCAAATCTGGAGATGAAAATTTCCGACCTTAAAGGCCTGAAGCGGGGCCGTCTGAGAATGGCAGTCATCAGTACAGCGAAATATCTGGCCCCTGAAATGCTTGGCGAGTTTAGTCGAATGTACCCGGGTATAGAGCTTGGTCTTAAAGTCACTAACCGGGAAAATATTATTAACCGAATGCTTGCCAATGAGGATGACCTGTACATTATGGGGCAGGCACCAAAAGGTGAGCTTAAGATCGAGTCATTTCCCTGTGCTCCTAACCCGCTAGTGATGCTGGCGCCGCGGAATCACCCTCTGGTCGGTAAGAAGAATATCAGTCTCGAGGAAATTGCCGAATATCCGTTTATATTACGCGAACCTGGTTCCGGAATAAGGGATGCAACTCTCAGGATGTTTGATGATAAGGGCCTGAGACCCAAGGTCAGGATGGAGCTGGGTAGTAATGAGGCTATTAAGCATGCCATCGTCGGTGGGCTGGGGCTGTCTGTACTGTCTCTGCATACGATTGCCCTGGAGGGTGCAGATGGCCCGGTTGCCATCCTTGATGTCGAAGGCTTTCCGATATTACGAAACTGGTATCTTGTTTATCCCAGGGGTAAGGAGTTGTCCCTGGTAGCGCAGACGTTTCTGGATTTTGCAGTCGACTATGAGCCAAATATTCTTGAGTATATGCAGAATATGTGGCCTAAACTCAAAGATATATTTAATGAAACAAAGCAGAGCACTGCTACTAATAACAAGAAAGAAGTGAAAAAAAAGGCAAGAAAGAAAACTACAAAACGTAGTTAAACAACAATACGTTGCCTGTGACTATCTCAAATTAGTATCTGTTTAATCAGCTAATAGTTAACAGGGAATACAGTTGAAATCGGTGCAAAGACAAATGCGGAGGCTACTGTAGCATGCAAGTGTTTAACGAGTTCAATTTAAATAACCCTCGTGGTGATATTTTCGGTGGAGTAACAGCAGCTGTCATTGCCTTACCCATGGCGCTCGCCTTTGGTGTTGCATCGGGTGCTGGAGCAGAAGCAGGCTTATATGGCGCAATACTTGTCGGATTATTTGCGGCTCTTTTTGGCGGCTCTCCGACATTAATTTCTGAACCGACGGGGCCTATGACCGTTGTCTTTACTGCGGTGATTGCGAAGCTCATAGCATCTGATCCGGTCAATGGCATGGCCATGGCATTTACCGTGGTTATCATGGCGGGCATGTTCCAGATACTGTTTGGTATTCTTAAACTCGGCAAGTTTGTCACTCTGATGCCTTATACCGTGGTATCGGGCTTTATGTCGGGCATTGGTATCATACTGATAATACTTCAGTTCGCGCCTATGCTAGGGCAGGCAACTCCAGGTGGAGGGGTTCTGGGAGTGCTGGAAAATGTGCCAGAGCTAATAAGTGGCATAAATACGAATGAAACGCTGCTCGCGGTTGTCACCCTGGTCATACTATTCCTGCTGCCGAAAGCAATCAAACGCTATATACCCCCACAGTTATTTGCCTTGATATTATGTACTCTGATTTCGGTTATGTTTTTAAGCTCCGAAGAAATCAGGCGCATCGGTGAAATTCCAACAGGATTACCCGAATTACGTATGCCGATGTTCAGTGCGGAACAATGGCAACTGATGTTTCTAGATGCAATCGTGCTGGGCATGCTGGGTTGTATCGATGCATTACTTACCTCGGTAATAGCCGATAGCCTGACGCGTCAGCAGCATAACTCTGATAAGGAACTGATTGGTCAGGGCATTGGTAATGTAATGTCTGGCTTTTTTGGCGGCCTGCCCGGTGCAGGTGCTACCATGGGTACGGTTGTTAGTATCCAGGCGGGTGCGCGCACAGCATTTTCAGGGCTGGTGAGGGCGGGTATTCTGCTGGTTGTTGTGCTCTGGGCGGCGGATCTTACGTCTATTATTCCACTGGCTGTACTTGCGGGTATCGCGATAAAAGTGGGTTTCGATATTATCGACTGGGGATTCCTTCGACGCGCACATATTATTTCACCGAAAGGAGCCATGGTTACCTACGGGGTAATATTGCTGACTGTTTTCGTTGACCTGATTGCCGCTGTGGGTATTGGTCTGTTTGTTGCGAATATTATGACGGTCACTCGCCTGTCTGAATTACAGGCAGACGATGTAAAGGTGGTGAAAGACCCGGATAATACCGATCTTGACCTGACAGAAGATGAAAAGAATATGCTACGAGCCGCGGAGAAGCATGTCATCCTGTTCCATCTCAGGGGTACCATGATCTTTGGTACTTCAAGGGCGATTAGTCGTAAGAACTCACAGGTAGAAGGTCGTAATATACTGGTGGTTGATATGTCGAATGTAAATCATCTCGGTGTTTCTGCCTCACTGTCCCTTGAAGAAGCAATTCTCGATATGTTAAATGCGGGGAGAAGTGTTTATCTTGTATGTGGTGAGGGTCAGCCAATGAATCGCCTCGCAAAGCTTGGAATATTACAACGTATTCCACCTGAAAATATTTATGAAGACAGAACTGAGGCTATCAAGGCAGCAGTTAAGGCGAGTCATTAATATTGAATCGATAAGAGCCCTGCTTTAATTAGCAGGGTGTTGATGAATTCTTGCTTTGATTAACTTCGATAATGATCGTGACCATGTACTATGAGCAGGAATGATCACAGGATATTAACAGAGCGTCCCGTAGTGGCCACAGAGATGTCCTCGTTTAAGCTGATTGAACGGGGGAATAAAAAGTCTTTGTAGCGTTTCGTTGCTGATCTTGGCCGAAACAATCCCTGAAGCGGAAACACTCGTGAATCCACCCGCCAGGCTTATCTTTCCCGAACAAAAGCAATAGACAGCATTACTGGTATTGAGTTGATGGTAACACTGTGTGAATCGTATTTTCATAAAAGCCGAGACATGAGTCACCATGTGTCAGGCATCAGCTAGAGGTGCATGGTGTTGTAAAAGTTTCCAGCAATAATCCCCACGACCTTAGTAATAGTCGTCAGTATTAATTCCAGAAAATTTCGCATTTTGCCTTTCTGCGCAGTGACTAATGTAATCCTGGCCATGTTGCCACATGGCGAGAGAGTGTGTTTGCTTGTGATTGTTCTCTGACAGAGATGTGGTTTTTGATCGCCATGGAGCGATATAATAAACTATAACGACTACGTGCCAGGGTTATTATGCCTGGTTTATTGTATCAGCGGAGTATAGACGCTGGCTTCCCGTGACCACAAAGAGATAGTAATGATTATTAGCCTGATTGCAGCCATGGACAAAAATCGCCTGATCGGTTCAGGTAATACACTGCCCTGGCATCTACCTGCTGACTTCAGGCATTTCAAGGAAGTTACCATGGGTAAGCCCGTGATAATGGGGCGTAAGACCTATGAGTCGATTGGCAGGCCGTTACCAGGGCGCCTGAACATTGTTGTATCACGTCATAATTTTAAAGCAGATGGGATAGAGGCGGCAGACAGTATTGATTCTGCACTAGAGCTGGCTATAAAGCACGCACCCGGTTGTAATGAAATAATGATAATTGGTGGTGCAAATTTTTATGAACAGATGCTGGCACATTGCCAGCGGATGTATCTAACCCATGTTGATGCTGAATGCGAGGGTGATGCATGGTTTCCGGCTTTCGATGCGTCCGACTGGACAATTACGAAAGAGGAGGCGCATGCAGCCGATGAACAAAATAATTATGGGTTCAGGATTGTCCACTATGAGCGAAAATCATAGCAGGTTAATCGATAGCACGAGTCTGTGGGCATTTTATGCGCACGTGCTTTTTCATTTTGTGATTAATTTTCAGGGCGCTGAGTTTGCCGCCCCACAAACACCCTGTGTCGAGAGGGTATAGATTATCCAGTTGAGGGTCTTTCAGGGTTGACCAGTGTCCAAATACAATCTTAAGGTCGATGCTTGCCCTTTCAAACTCAAACCAGGGGCGAATACCTTCAGGTTGTTTTCCAGGGGACCCTTTATATTTCAGGCAAAGTTTATGACTCTCATTAATGTAACGCATGCGTGTGAAAACATTTGTGATAAAACGTAGCCTGTCCCAACCGGCCAGATTGCTTGACCACTTACCAGGTTTATCACCATACATATGCTGAAAAAACTCATGTGCCCTGGGGCCCTGTAAAATACTCTCTACTTCAGCAGCACTGGACAGGGCCAGTTTGGTGTTCCATGCGGGATGTATACCTGCATGTACAAGGCAGACGTTATATTTCTTCTTATAATGCATTAAAGGGCGGTGAGATAGCCAGTCAAGTAATACATCTGAGTCACTGGCTGTCAGGATATCCTTGAAGGTATCCTTTTTGTTTTGTTTGCCTCGGCCATTGGCGACAGCTAACAGGTGTAAATCGTGATTACCGAGTACCGTTACTGCATTATCTTCAAGGGATTTTATAAAGCGTACGGTCTTTAATGAATCTGGTCCGCGATTAACAATATCGCCAGCAAACCAGAGCTTGTCACAGTCTGACCTGAAACCGATTTTATCGATGAGTTGTTTGAGTTGTGTATAGCATCCCTGTACATCACCAATGGCATAAATACTCATTGAGGTCGCCTTTCCAGATCGATCAACCTGAACCATCCGCCCATTAGAGCTGGCCTGTCATTGAGTAATGTCACGTCAGTGCATTGTTCAAGTAAATCTTCAAATACGACGTCTGTGCGTGTAGCAATATGACGCATGAAAAGATTGGCGAATCGACGAAGTAGTGCAAGTTGTCCCGGACGCAGGAACTTGTCCATAATGTAAATTTTGCCGCCAGGTTTAACGACGCGAATTGCTTCCTGTAAGGCTTTTAAGGGATCAGGCACAACCGCGAGTATGAGATTCATGACAACACTGTCATAGCTATCAGATGGGAAAGGTAGATCCATTGCATCTGCAGTGAGCAATTCAATATTGAGAGGACGCTTCTTAAGCTGTCGCTGACAGCGATTTAACATGGCTGGTGTTATATCAGTGGCAGTATAAGAATGATGTCCCGGGAGGAAGGGGATATCAAGCCCGGTACCGATACCATTGATAAGTATGCTCTGGGCTTCTGCAGTATCTATGCGTTGTAGACTTTGAATGCGCATAGATTCGGTCGCAGAAGATACGACGGCATCATAGATGGGTGCTAGCATTGTATAGCTGGATTTTAGCCCCATAGTGTCATCTCGTGACGGGTTAGTGTAGCGTACTGGGGGCTAACAGATAGAACTCTGGTATGTCTGCGTCAAAATGAAATCCGTCGTCTGCAATCATTTGATAACTTCCTGCCATAGAGCCACTGGGGGTTTTCATCAAAGTGCCACTGGTATACTGGAAGCCTTCACCTGGTTTCAGATAGGGCTGCTCGCCTACCACACCATCACCTTTAACCTCCTGTGTTTCACCGGTCGCATCGGTAATTACCCAGTGGCGAGTAAGCAGGCGCGCAGGCATGTTTCCATCATTGGTAATTGTGACGGTATAGGAAAATACATAATGATTATCTTCCGGGCTGGATTGTTCTGCAATATAAGCCGGAGTGACTTCTACATTGATTTTGTATGGGGATTCGTTCATGTCTCTATGTCCAACTCGCAATACTGCTTTAGCTTACCAGAATCCGGGAATAGATTCAGTGATTTTCGTCAGTCAGTCCTGTGTCTGGATTTGTTTGTAGAGCGCAGCGAATTGTGACAGTGAGAGAGACTGAGCCCTGGCGCTGGCAGAAATTCCTGCGGCTTCTATCTGCTCGGTACTACAGATATCTTTCAGTACATTGCGTAGGGTTTTACGGCGTTGTGAAAATGCCTTGCTGACTAATTGTGCAAAAGCTTTTTCATTGTCAATGTCTATCGGTGGCCTGGCGTGGGGTATGAGTCGCACAATTGCTGAATCAACCTTTGGCACAGGCTGGAAAGATTCTGGTGGAACAATAAACAGAGGTGTTACATTAAAATGATACTGAGCCATTACAGAAAGCTTACTGTAATTTGATGTGTCAGGCGCCGCAGCTAGTCTGTCGACAACTTCTTTCTGCAACATGAAGTACATGTCCTTGATGAGGCTACGATACTCGACCAGATGAAAGATAATAGGCGTCGAGATGTTGTACGGTAGATTACCTATAATGCGAAGTGGCTGATCATAGCCGAGGCTTGCGAAATCAAACTTAAGTACGTCTACATTATGCACATGCAATGGGCGATCGAGGCCGCAGTTGAGCTGTAATTTTGGAATGATATCGCGATCAAGTTCGATGACGTCCATTTCACCGACGATATCCAGTATGGGGCGAGTTATTGCTCCAAGTCCTGGTCCAATTTCAATAATCCTGTCGCCCTTTTTCGGATTAATGCTTTGTACTATTCGACGAATAATGCCGTCATCAGACAGGAAGTTCTGGCCAAAACGTTTTCGGGCGCGGTGCTGTATGTCCATGCTAGCGTACGCCTCTGCTTTTTTTGGCGAGTAGCCGCGCGCTATCGAGCGCTGCCTGATAACTGCCGGTTTCTAATTTTCCACTTCCCGCGAGAGGAAGGGCGGTGCCGTGGTCTACTGATGTACGAATGATAGGTAACCCAAGCGTGATATTAATAGCGTGACCAAAACCGACGTGCTTGAGAACCGGCAAACCCTGATCATGGTACATAGCTAATACAGCATCGGCGCCATCGAGATATCTTGGGGTAAAGAGTGTGTCAGCAGGTAAAGGGCCTTCCAGGTTATAACCTTTACTGCGTAGCATATCGAGAACGGGTGAAATAATTTCGATTTCTTCTGTTCCAAGGTGGCCGTCTTCACCTGCGTGTGGATTCAGGCCGCATACAAGAATGTGTGGCTGAGCAATACCATATTTAGTTTGCAGGTCATGATGCAGGATTTCGATAATATGTTGCAGACTTTCCTGCGTAATGGACTGGCTTACCTTGCTCAAGGGTAAGTGGGTTGTTGCAAGTGCGACACGGAGCCTTTCAGCTTCCGCTGCCAGCATCATAACTGGAGTACCACCAGCTAACTGTGCGAGATATTCGGTGTGGCCAGTAAAGGGTATGCCAGCATCATTGATAACGCCCTTATGTATTGGCCCAGTCATAAGCGCAGCAGTGTTCCCTTCAAGTTGAGACTCAACAGCCAGCCGAATTGTATCAAGTACATACGGAGCATTAAGAGGGTTAAGCTTGCCAGCCTCTGCAGGTTGATCAAGTTTTACAGGAAAGACGTTAAGCGTCGCCGCATTATCTGTGTCGGCATCTGCAAATGTATTAATAGTATTAATATTTACCGCTAGTGATAATTGCCTGGCGCGTTGTTCGAGTAATTCGGGGTCAGCAAAATAAATGCAGTCGCTATTATTTGCGTGCACAGCATGCATAAGTGCCAGGTCAGGACCAATGCCTGCTGGCTCTCCAGGTGTAATAGCAATCATCTGTGACATTAGCTGTCATAGCCCTGTCGATATTCAACATAAGCCTCATCTCGGAGTTGACGAAGCCAAAGCTGTAATTCTTCTTCTGCCTTTCGATTCTGTATTGCTATTTCTGCTTTCTGTCGAATGCGTTGTTGTGTTTCGTCCTGCTGTCGACGCCCAAGAACTTCGATGATATGCCAGCCAAACTGGCTTTTGAATGGCTCGGATACTTCGTTAACTCGTAATGAGTGCATAACTTCATTGAAACGAGGCACAAATGTTCCATCGTTAGTCCAGCCAAGGTCGCCACCATTGCTTTTTGATCCCGGATCCTGAGAATACTCCTCAGCGAGTTTTTCAAAACTCTCTCCGCGTGCCAGTCGAGCACGAATATTCTTCAGTGTTTTATGAGCCTGTTCATCACTGGTTATTTCATCTGTTTTGATAAGAATGTGTCGTGCATGGGTCTGTTTAGCCATGTGCTTCTGCGTTTTCTTGTCCAGTAACTGGATAATATGAAATCCGCCTGCACTACGTAGTGGTTCTGAAATTTCGCCGGGTGAAAGTGTGCGAGCTGAGTCGAGAAATAAGGGAGGTAATGCAGCTGCACTTCGCCAGCCGAGATCACCGCCTTTTAATGCATGCCTGCCATCTGAAAAGTTGAGTGCAACGTCAGCGAAGCTTTTTCCACTTTTTAATTGTTTTATCGCACTGCGTGCTTTTTTGAGTGACTCGTTGATCTGTTCTGGTGACGCGGCTTCTGGTGTTGCGATCAGAATATGCGCAATATGAAACTGGTCATCAGCTTCGCCACCAGAACGGTTTTCCTGTTCGAGGAAAATGTCGATTTCCTGCTGCGATACCTTGACGCGACTGAAGATCATGCGTTGCTGTAACTGGCGAATGATCATGTCGTTGCGTGTCTGTTCACGAAAGTCAGAGTAACTAATGCCCTGCGACTCAAGCGAGTGCCTGAAACTGGATAGACTGGTTCGATTCTGTTTGGCAATATTCTCCAGCATCTTGTTCAGGCTGAGGTCGTCGATATGCAGGCCCTGTGCTTTTGCCAGTTGTAGCTGCAAGCTGTCAACTATCATTCTTTCAATGACCTGTTTACGAAGGATATCTTCTGGTGGTAATCGCTGGCCCTGAACGCGAAGCTGTTTGGTGAAATCATTTACACGTTTTTCGATATCTTTTTCGCTGATAATGCTGTCATTTACGATTACGGCAATAGCATCTATTGGCTCGGCAGCATTAGCAGATAGCGTCGAGATGGTGAGAAAAAAGCCAAATATTATCGATTTCATGGAAGTGAACTGCATAATTAAAAATCCGATTGGTAGCCAAGGATAGCATGTTTAAGCGTTTCTGTTGCTGCTTTGTCTGAGATGCTGCCAAAGCCCTTAAGGACTAACTGGAACATAACAGAAGTATCATAAGGCTGGGTGATGTTATTTGTCAGATAGCGTTGAGAAATTAGTCGTAATGCCCAGCAACAGGATTCGTATTCAATGCCAAACAGTGTGTTAATGTCCCTTTCGTCATTCAATGAATAATTCCAGCGGCCAAGCAGGCTATAGTGGCTGGATACGGGCCAGGCAAATGAAATATCCGTTTGTTCGATTTCGCTGTCAGTTGTGAGTTCACCACGGTAGTAGCGGTAACCAATATTGAAAATGCTACGCGTCGATGGTGCATAATTTAATAACAGGCTTCGACGATCCGCATGGTGACTTTCTGCATTCCACTGAACGGTGGTGCGCGCTTTCCATGCGCGGTATTTTCCACCCAGTTCGGCGACATAGTCAGAGGCTTCTCGGCGGTCAACAGTGTTGGTGAGAGATACGCGTTGATCCTCAAAATACAGGATTCGTCCTATACTGCCATAGAATAATTCTTCGCCACTTTGTTGCTCAATCAGTCGGGATGAGAGTGCCATAGTCAGCTGATCCGTGTCGCCAATACGGTCAATACCATTGAAACGATTTTCACGGAACAGGGAAGCAAAACTGAAACTGTCGGCAGAGGTATCGAATAGCGGTAGATTGAGCTGTTCTTCATAGGGGATATTGAGATAGTAGAGCCTGGGCTCCAGTGTTTGTATCAGCTTGCCATCGCTCAGGCTTCGCTCAAACCAGAGCCCACTATCCAGGCTGGCAACGGTAAGCCGCCGATGTTCAGAGCTGTTATCATCTAGCGTATATCGAGTGCTCATTATGCCGAAGCCAGGTTTTATATATCCAGCACTATTCTCGTAGGGCAGGCTGATTTTCGGGTAGACATGCGCTCGCTGCCCTTCAATTCTACCGGGGGACTCGTGTTGAAAGTCGCCCCATTCTCCGTCGAATGTAATATTCAGCCTAAGACCCTGCTGTGACCATAATGTTTCATCGCCGTTAATTTTCAACTGAGGCATGCGTCGATAGGGCCGATCAATGGCAGCTATGCCTGGGTCTACCGTCTGGAATGACTGAGCATCGAGCTGAAAGCGCCAGCTATCGAGCTGCAGCTTCAGTGAGGCCAGCTTTTCAAGGTGGCTGGTGTTATTGATATAGCTGTTACTGCCAAAGTCACCCAGATAGTCCTCATCAGATGCATGGCTGCCACGTAAACTGAGGTATAGCGGGAGTTCCGGATTGCTATTTAGCTTGCTCTGATTATCCAGGTGAAGCAGGTAGCGTGATTCGTCATTGCGAGAGATATCGCTATGCAGATATTCGATATTGATTTCACCACGGCTCTTATGTGTCAGGTAGCGATAGTCGGTGTTGAGCATTTCACCACGCTCTCTCAGATAACGTGGGGTCAAGACGGCGTCATGATTCGGTGCAATATTCCAGTACCAGGGCAGGTTAAACTCGAAACCGCTTCCGCTCGAACTGGCAAAGCCTGGCATTAAGAAGCCTGATCGACGCTCATCCCCTAACGGAAACTGAATCCAGGGGAGATAAAAAACAGGAATATCTTTTACCCACAAAGTTGTGTGTCTTGCGACACCCGTAGACGTGTCGTAGTTAAGCTGGAGCTTGTCTGTATCAAGATACCAGTCCATTTTTTCTGGCGGGCAGGTGGAAAAGCGGCTATCTCGCAGTGTTGTTTTTCTGTCGGTGTTAAGGCTGAGCCGTGGTGTGGTGCCTGAGAGCTGAGAAGACTGAATAGTGAACTGAGTGTTCAACAGCTCTCCCTGGCGATTGCCCAGGTTATACCAGCCCTCATCCGCATTGACGGACATGCCTTCTGTATCCACGTGGACATGCCCCGTCAGGTCAAGCTGCTGGAGCTCTGGCTTGTGTATGACACGATCGGCGCGAAGTCGAAGCAGGTGCTGTTCGATAAGAACATTGCCACTGAAGATACTGCCTTTACCTTCTATGTTCTGCACCTCTTCAGCGCTCAGGCGAGTTTGCTCCAGTTCCTCAGCATCGAATATGGGAGGAGGGCTATACTTAGAGTAGGCATCCAGGGTGTCAGGGCATAGCTCAGGCATCTGATCGCTAGCCTGCTGGCCCACACATAGCGCTGGGAAGCTGAGGAGTAGCAGTCCAGTTATACTAATTGGATTCAGTGTCATGCGCGTTAGTGTACAGGGTCAGGGTCGTTCAGTGGACGCCTATTGTAACCCGAATTCATGTTATGAAGTTGGAGCAATACATTCGATGTCAGACCAGAATGAAGCCAGTGGAACAGAGGATACCGGGGCCAGAAAAAAGGCTCATCGACAAAAGCGTGTTCGTGTTAATTTCAAGGTTTATATACGCCTGTCTGCAGGAGATGTCACGCACGCTCAGGCCCTGGATCTGTCCCAGGGAGGGATTTATATGGAGTACGGGGCGGCAGCAGAGCCGGGTAAAATATTTCACATCGCGTTTGACCTGCCGTTTGAGAACGAGTTCCGGCGGGTGTTTGTAAAAGCACGTGTTACCCGGTCAGTGTATATCGGTGCGCGTGGTTCCTATGGGCTGGCGTTTGCTTTCACCGAGTTTGCACACAATACAGAAAAAGATCTGCAAGCGTTTATTTCCAAGCGCAGTGCGAGCAATTAGCGTAGTAGAAACTCCATCAATGCTTTCTGTGCATGCAGGCGGTTTTCGGCTTCTTCCCAGACCACGCTCTGCTTGCCGTCCAGCACGCTGGCGCTGACTTCTTCTCCGCGATGTGCGGGCAGGCAGTGCATAAACAGGGCATCGTCGGCCGCAAGAGACATCAGTTCATCGTTAACCTGGAAGTTTGAGAAAGCCGCCTCCCGTTCCTTCTGCTCTTCTTCCTGCCCCATACTGGCCCATACATCGGTGACCAGCAGGTCGGCACTATCTGCTGCTTGCTGAGGATTGCGGAAAATTTTTACCTTATCGCCCGCGGCCTCTACCAGTTGCGGGTCAGGATCATAACCTTCTGGGCAGGCAATATTTAAATTGAAATCCAGCTGGCGTGCTGCGTTGATGTAGGAGTGGCACATGTTGTTACCGTCGCCGATATAGGCAGCCGTTTTGCCAGTGATATCGCCGCGATGTTCGATCCAGGTCTGCATATCAGCGAGTAGCTGACATGGATGCAGCCAGTCTGTCAGGCCATTTATCACAGGTACAGATGAGTGCTCCGCCAGGGTGGTGATTTTCTCGTGTTCAAAAGTTCGTACCATGATGATATCCACCATGCTGGAAAGCACGCGTGCGGTATCCTCGATAGGTTCACCACGACCCAGCTGAGTATCGCGAGGAGACAGAAACATCGCATGTCCACCCAGCTGTGCCATACCTGCCTCGAAGGAAACACGGGTACGGGTTGATGACTTTTCAAAAATCATCGCCAGTACCTTGTTTTTCAGAGGCTCGAAAACTTCACCGGCATGTTGCTTGGCTTTGAGTTGAGTCGCGCGTTGTAATAACTGTTTCAGCTCTTCCGGGCTGAGGTCGAGTAAACTTAAAAAGTGGCGTACCGCCATAAGCGTCTCCGCAAATTATGCTTGGGTAAACTGCTGGATCAGGCTGGACACTTTTTCAACGATAGTGTCTGCCTGTTTATCAGTCAGGATAAGTGGAGGAAGCAGGCGTATCACGTTGCCCGCAGTCACATTAATGAGACATTGCTGGTGCAGGGCGTCTGTTACTAACTCGCCACAATCACGATCCAGCTCGATGCCGATCATCAGCCCCATGCCCCTGATATCTTTTACGGCATCCAGCTCAGCAAGCTCTGTGGCAAAGCCGTTACGCATACGCTCACCCAGTTCAGCGGCTCGGGCGACCAGTTGTTCTGACTGTATTGCATCAACAACGGCATTCGCCGCGGCACAGGTCAGCGGGTTGCCGCCAAAGGTAGAACCGTGATTACCGGGCTGGAAAAGCTCCGCCGCAGCGCCACGGGCAAGGCAGGCGCCAATGGGGACGCCATTACCCAGGCCTTTGGCCAGGGTCATAATATCGGGGCTAATGCTGCTGTGCTGAAAGGCAAACCATTGGCCCGTGCGGCCCATGCCAGTCTGGATTTCATCGAGCATCAACAGCCAGTTATTGTTGTCACAGAGTTCGCGCAGTGTTGTCAGGTAGTTCTCATCCGGTAGATGGATACCACCTTCGCCCTGTATGGGCTCGACCAGAATGGCGACAACGTTATTGCTGTTCTGTGCAATTTTTTCCAGGGCTTCGATATCGTTGTAGGGTGCTCGGATAAATCCCTGAACCAGTGGCTCGAATCCGGCATGCACCTTGCGATTACCGGTTGCTGTCAGGGTGGCCATAGTCCGACCGTGGAAGCTGCCTTCGGTAACAATAATAGAGGGCGTATCGATTCCCTGCTGATTGCCATACAGGCGGGCCAGCTTTATCGCGGCCTCATTGGCTTCAGCTCCGGAGTTGGAAAAAAATACACGGTCCATACCTGATACGTCACAGAGCTTGTCGGCGAGCTGTTTCTGGTTCTGGATGCAGTACAGATTTGAGGTGTGCAACAGCTTCTCAGCCTGCTGCTGAATCGCAGCCGTTACGCCGGGGTGTGAATGGCCGAGGCCGCACACGGCAATACCAGACAGCGCATCCAGATACTCGATGCCCTTATCGTCATACAGGTAGGCACCCTGGCCCCTGTCAAAGCAGACATCGAGTGGTGCATAAGTTCTCATAAGGTGTTCAGATCCGCTCATTTTCAAGGTTCCAGCATCAGCCACCGGGGCTGGATAATGCAAATTAGGTTTCCCATAAAACAAAAAAACGGCAGGGGTAAGCTGCCGTAGATCAATAATTATACCCCACTTGGAGCGTATAGCAAACCCCTGTGGAATGCGGGTTACAGGGGCGGTTCACAGGTATTCTGGATTACTTTCGGGAAATAAAAAACGGCGACCAGTGGCCGCCGTTTATACCCAGTCAGTTAAGCTGGATTACATCATCAGACCGTGACCGTAGCCAACCATGCACATCAGCATTGGAATTGACAGCAAGGTATTGGTGCGTGAAGCCAGCAGTGCTACTTTTTTCGCAGATGCGATCGTGTCTGCATCGTGCTGTTGGCCGTCCAGACCCAGAATTTTCTTCTGGTTAGGCCAGATCAGTACCCATACGTTAAACAGCATGATGGTACCCAGCCATGCACCCAGACCAATAACGCCCATGCCGTTCTGGAAGGTAAATGCATCGATAATACCCTGCATACCACCACCCAGCTGTGCCAGACCGCTCGCGCCTGTCAGCCATGTAACGACTGCGCCCCAGCGGAACCACAGCAGTGCTGGTGGAGCAACATATTTGTTGATCGCTGCTGGGCCAGGGCCACCGTCATTCGCTTCAGCTACGGCTTTACCAACGCCTGGTACCTGTACAAAGTTGAAGTAGTAGAGAAGGCCGATCCAGACGACGCCAGCCAGAACGTGCAGCCAGATAACCGCGCTCAGGCCACCGAAGCCGCTGAACAGACCGAAAGCAATTGCAAATGCCAGGATAAAACCTGCCGCCAGTGTGCCCTTAATTGTCATTAATGGATTCATATTTATTTTTCCTGTTACTTAGGGGTAAGACTATCAGAATAGTTTAATACCTGATTATTTTAGTCGGGCATTAAGATAAGTTAGACCGCGTTAATTTTCAAGTGATACACGGAGATAAATTGCGTTATTCTAGGCGGATCAGGACTCAGGACCGGGGATAGCAGTGGATTCCATCGCCTTAAGTGTATTTGCAAGCCGTATCGAAAGCGTGTGTGATGAAATGGGGGCTGTGCTGCAGCGCGTGGCATTTTCACCCAATATACGCGATCGACTCGATTACTCCTGTGCCGTGTTCGATATTAACGGTGGCCTGTGTGCACAGGCGGCGCATATACCGGTGCATCTGGGTAGCATGGCTTATGCAGCAAGGGATATCGTAAGTTGTGTGCAATGGCAGCAGGGAGATATGCTAATTCTGAATGACCCCTATCTCGGCGGAACGCATCTGCCTGATATTACCCTGATCGCCCCGGTATTTAGTGAAAATCGGTTAACTGGATTTGTTGCTAACCGGGCGCATCATGCGGATGTTGGCGCAACCAGCCCGGGCTCGATGCCGATATCCAGTGATCTCTCCGAAGAAGGCATGGTGATCCCGCCCACCCATATTATTCGCCAGGGTGAGTTAAGCGAAGTGGTTATGCAGCGTCTGCTTCAGGATATGCAGAATCCATTACAGTCAGGTGGCGATTTTTCGGCCCAGATCAGCGCTAACTTACGTGGCGTGGAGCGTCTGGGGGAATTGATTGCATCGATGGGTGCAGATGCATACGAACGTGCACTTCAAAACCTTAATGATTATGCTGCGCGGCTTGCAAGCTCATCATTACAGAGGATACCGCAGGGGGAATATCGCTTTTCAGATGTCATGGATGATGATGGGCAGGGGGGGCGCAATATTGAAATCTGCGTCAGCCTGACGGTGACTGATCAAGGTGTAAAACTGGATTTTAGTGGTACAGCAGGGCAGGTAAAGGGCAATATCAACTGCCCACTATCGGTGGCTGCTGCAGCGGTTTATTACGTGTTTCGTTGCCTGATGCCGGACAATACACCCGCCTGTGCCGGAGCTTTTAGACATATTGAAATTAAGGCCCCGGAGGGCTGTCTGCTAAATGCGTGTCGTCCTGCTGCGGTAGCTGCAGGTAATGTGGAAACCAGCACTCGGGTAGTTGATGTGGTCATGGGCGCACTGGCGCAGGCAATTCCGAGTGCGATTCCAGCCGCCAGCCATGGCAGTATGAATAATGTTGCTATGGGCAGTGCTGCGAGCCAGAGTGGCGGTGCCTGGGATTATTATGAAACCATTGGTGGTGGTATGGGGGGCGGCCCGAATTATCCGGGGCTGAGTGGTGTGCAAACCCATATGACCAACACACTGAACACGCCAGTGGAGGTGCTGGAGTTAAACTATCCGCTGCGAGTCGAGACATATGCCCTTAGACAGGCCTCGGGTGGTGCCGGCGCGCAGCGAGGCGGAGATGGTCTGGTGCGCAGTTATCGGATGCTTCGTGATACCCATGTAACCGTGCTGAGTGAGCGACGCCTGCACGCGCCATGGGGAATACCTCAGCATGAGGTCAAAGCTGCGGGGCAGCCAGGTGTTAACCGTATTAACGGTGAAATCTGTGGCGCGAAGTTTTCACGTTATCTAAAAGCGGGTGATCTGCTGACGATCGAAACCCCCGGCGGGGGTGGTTACACAGCAGAGGATTATTAGTTCGCAAGCATTATTCAAGCAGCTTCTGAATCGAGGCAATGCTCTTGGCCCATGGGCGGTTTTTCTGAATGCTGGCGGGTAGCTGGGTAATAGACGCCCTTGCCGCGTCCCTGCTGGCATAGTGGCCATGAATCAATACATAGTAGGGCTTGCCCTTTAACCAGGTTTTGTACCAGGCAGTGTTATTTCCCGGACGGTGCTGACGCACATATTTAAGCAAGGTTTCAGGATCACGTGCACCCAGTAACTGAAGCGTCCAGTGGTGCTGCGGTAATTGTTTGATCCAGCTGGCATCGTGAACCCGCATTTTCTGTAACTGCTGTAACGAGGCGGGTAAAGTTGTTCTGGCCTTTTGTGTTACAGGTTTTGCTGTTGTTGTCTTCGTTGTCGTAACAGCTTGCGCTGGTTTGGGCTGGGACGTGGGAGTTTCTGAGACTGGCGCAATGGGTTGGCTCGTGAGTGTTGCGGTGCTGTCAGGCAGTGCTTCCTGTGCGGGCTTTTTCTCAGGTGTATTCGTTACTAGCTTCGGTTTCTCTGTGGTGCCGTGCTGTGTCGTGACGGATGCGTCGATTTCCTGATCTTGCACATTTTTATCTGCGGATTGTGCATCCAGAGGTGTCATGGTGATCTCAGGGTGTGGCAGTGGTTTTGTGATGCTCTGAGGTGTTTCTGTTTCAGGTGACGTCGAATCAGCGCTGTCCGCTCCTGATGGTATTGCGGTTGCCAGCCCGGGTTGAGTGGCGGTTAGGGTTTTCGAGATCACCTCTTTGCCGGGGAGCGTTTTTACGGGTGTAACAGGCACAGCTACAGTGGCTGCAGCGTCTTCTGTCTCGGTGACATCGATAGAGGTTTTCGTTAGTGCCGGAAGTAAGAAATAAATAGTTATTGCCGTAGCAATAATCACGACGAGTACGCTACTGATGAGCATGACTTTAGTTACAGGAACAGGTGGTTTGAGGCGCTTTGCGATGAGTTTGTCAATCACCGGCGCAGCGGTCTGCATGTAGGACTGCAGAGTGTGATTCGATTTTTTTATGATATGAGATAGCTGCTTCTCATTGAGTAATGGCTCACCACTATAGCCAGCCAGACGTAACTTGTGCATCAGGAAATTTTCTATCTGAGATGCGGAGTATTCGGGGAGTTCCTGCACATATATCTGATCGGTCTGCAGGTCGGTAATTTTTTGCAGCGTGTCAGACAGCCCGGAGTTGGCAAATAACAGCAGTTTAAGGTTAACCGAGTGGCTTTGTTTTATTTCATGCTTAAAACGAATCAGCTCCTGTAGTGTGGTATCACTTAACACATGGCAGCTGTCGATAATAGCGAGTGGTGTCTGGTCGAAGGTTTGCAGACTTTGTAGATTATTTTCAAGATGGTTGGCGTCGCCCAGGTCCTGCAGATGTAAAGACATTTTCTGCTGAATCTGAACCAGGGTGTCGGTAGCTTCAGCCTGAATGGGGAGCAGTTTAATATTGCTGACCTGTTGCTGAATAAAGTAACGAAACAGGCAGGTTTTACCTGAACCCTGTGCCCCCTCTACCAGCAGTATGAGGTCGCTAAACTGGCTCTGATGTTCCAGGTTATCACAGATTTTCTGTAATGCCTGGGTATGAAAAAAAGATTCCTCTGTGAGAATTTCACTAGCAAATGGCTGGCGTGTCAGCTTCAGGTAATCGATGCTTTGCTGATTGAGTTCGCCCGGTTTGTTCTGTGTTTTTGTGTTTTTTGCCATGGCCCTTCTCAAGGAGTGTCTTCAGGGTTGTCTTAAGAGGCGTATCAGGGAATCAGGTTAGCAAATGAAAGCTGCCTGGGATTAAAGATACGCTCGTATTCTACGATAGCATAACGATCGGTCATACCGGCAATATAATCTGAAATGCCCCGTGCGATACCATTGTCACCCATTTTGTCTTTTAATTCCTGGCAGTGCTTTAATGCATCGGGAGGAAGTATGCGTTGATCCTCCATGAAGGCTTCGAATAAACAACTCAGAACCTTTTCGGCTTTTGTTGTCATGCGTTGTACGCGATAGTGCCGATACAGGTTTTTCATAAGAAAGCGTTTTAGCTCGAGGGTTTTTTCTTTCATCTGAGGACTAAAGCCAACGATGTACTCAGGCTGTTTGCGTGCGTCATCCGGATGTTTGAGGTCGAGTTCTGCGATGCGATTACGGCTGGTGCCAATCAGGTCGACCACCATACGACTTATCATGCGGCGAATCACTTCGTGAATCAGACAGGTGTTGCTGATATCCGGGTATTTTGCAATCACAACTTCATGCTGTTCACGGAAGAGCTCGGTTTCGAGTAACTGTTCGATGGTAATCAGTCCATAACGCACGCCATCATCGATATCGTGGTTGTTATAGGCAATTTCATCGGCATAGTCACAGGACTGGGCTTCAAGGCTTGGCTGGTGTTTATCGAGGAAGCGCTGGCCAAGCTCACCCAGTTTGCGCGCATCCTTAGGTGAGCAGTGTTTGAGTATGCCTTCACGTGACTCAAAACTCAGATTGAGCCCGGGAAATTCTGCATATTTTTCTTCCAGCTCATCAACTACACGTAGTGACTGTAGATTGTGCTCGAAGCCGCCGTACTGTTTCATGCAACGGTTGAGCGCATCCTGACCTGCATGCCCAAAAGGTGCATGACCAAGGTCATGGGCAATAGCAATGGTTTCTGCGAGATCTTCATGCAGGTGAAGTTCGCGGGCAATAGAGCGAGCGATCTGCGAAACTTCGAGAGAGTGTGTCAGGCGAGTGCGAAACAGATCGCCCTCGTGGTTTACAAACACCTGTGTTTTGTATTCGAGCCGGCGAAATGCAGCGGAATGGATGATACGGTCACGGTCACGCTGGTACTGGGTACGATGCACCGGGTCTGGTTCGGGGTGCAGGCGCCCTCGAGAGGTGGCCTCGCTACAGGCATAGGGTGCCAGGTTTCTTAAATCGTATCCTTCCTGCATAGTATTGCCCCGACTGGATCAATTGCGTTAATAGCTTTCGTTAATGGTTTCCCGTAAAGCAGCTTCGGTGTAATCACGGGTAACAATGGCATGCCCCACGGATTTGTACAGCACCAGTTTGAGTATGCCATCTGAAACTTTCTTGTCGACGGACATCAGCTCAAGAAAGCGCTCGGCAGTCATTTTATCGGGAGCGTGTACCGGCAGGTTTGCGCGCTCGATAATATTGATAACCCGATCGACATCGGCCTCACTGATCCAGCCAAGTTTATTAGACAGTCTTGCGGCCATCACCATGCCGGTGGCGACGGCTTCACCATGCAGCCATACGCCATAGCCCATTCCTGCTTCGATGGCGTGACCAAAGGTATGCCCGAGATTGAGCAGAGCGCGCTGGCCACTTTCCCGCTCATCTGCGGCAACCACTTCTGCCTTGTTCTGGCAGGAACGTTTGATGGCATATGACAGGGCTTCACTGTTGCGGTCGAGAAGACTGTCCATATTGTCCTCGAGCCAGTCGAGGAATTCGGGATCGCGAATCAGGCCGTATTTGATAACTTCCGATATGCCTGATGACAGCTGGCGATCCTCCAGTGTATTGAGCGTGGCGGTATCGGCAATCACCGCTTTTGGCTGGTAGAACGCGCCAATCATGTTCTTACCCAGCGGGTGATTGACGGCGGTCTTGCCACCAACAGAAGAATCAACCTGGGACAGTAAGGTCGTGGGAATCTGCAGCAGGTGTACACCGCGCTGATAGCTGGCTGCGGCAAAGCCGGTAATGTCGCCGATCACGCCACCACCCAGGGCAATCAGTGTGGTATTTCGGTCGAAGCGATTTTCCAGCAGACAGTCGTAGATTTTTGTCAGGGTGTCGAGGTTTTTATACTCTTCGCCATCAGGCAGCACCAGCGACTTGAAGCGAATGCCATCAAGCGCCTGTTCAACGGCCGATAAATAGAGAGGGGCGACGGTTTCATTTGTAACAACCAGTGCACTATTGCCTGGTATATGTTGTGTCAGTAGCTCGCCCTGCTGAAGCAGGTTGTTGCCGATACAAATGGGGTAGCTGCGCTCACCCAGGTCGACATTCAGTGAAATCATGCGTTATTGCCCTGATAGCGGTTAATTCGGTCAAGGATAACGTTTATTACGCTACGAATCGACTGTTGCCCGGTATTTATGGTGATATCTGCCAGCTCGCGATAGATCGGCTCTCGTTGTTTGAGGATTTCCCGCAGCCTTGCTTCAGGGTCTTCGGTTTGCAGCAAGGGGCGATTGCGGTCATGGCGCACGCGTTCCATCAGATGTTTGATATCACTATGCAGATAAATCACCACCCCACGGGACTTGAGGTTTTTACGGTTTTCTTCCAGCAATACCGCACCACCACCTGTTGCCAGTACCAGGTTGGGTTGCTGGGTCAGGGTGTCGATCATGGCTGCTTCCCGTTTACGGAAACCGGCTTCCCCTTCCTTTTCAAATATCAGGGGTATATCGGCACCGGTATGAGCTTCGATAGCGTGGTCGCTGTCCTCGAAGTCCATATTTAATCGGCGGGCAATCTGCCGGCCCATGGTGGTTTTACCTGCGCCCATTGGGCCAATGAGGAAAATGTTCTTCACTGCGTGGTTATCGTTGGTTAAGTATGGGTGAAGTGTATAGTCTTGTGGCGCATATTACAAAATGTGAATGCGAGTGCTGTGGCACAAAAAAAGGCAGCGTGAAGCTGCCTTTTCTGTTGTGCTCGGCGGTATGGCCTAGGGTGGTGTAATTATGAGTATATCCTGAGTTACAACATGTGGGCCTGAGCTATCGGTTACCGTTGCTGTTACCGTAATGGTATGTAAGCTATTCGCGGTCAGTGTACCGGCTGCGGGTATAACAAAGTATCTGCCAGTGCCGAACTGACCATCGATATCAGATGTCCAGATGATATTTGAGTCGAGAACCGTTTGCGTTGGGTGGACAGCGGTGGCGCCAAACTCCTGAGGGTAGGCGATAGTATCCAGGTCGGACGGATCATCGATTTCAATGCTGAATGCGGCGATATCCTGGCTTTCAAAATTCAGTCGCATATAGGACTTTGCGAAAATTGGAACCAGCTGATCACTCTCGGCACAGTCGTTGCGGGTTGCCCTGTCGCAGTTCGGACCTTCATAGATATTGCTCTGGTAGGTGTGTGGGTCGTTGCGAATCGTATCGTCTACCGCTGGGTCATAGGTGTTATCGTCATTACGGTCGAGGTAGGGCTC
>JBFHWF010000030.1:0-25059 GCA_041589175.1 Gammaproteobacteria bacterium | reverse complement strand
TCAGACGAGTCGGTATTCATCGACTGATAGTTATGTAACTCGTTTTCCAGGGAAATTTCCAGTGGTTCATCGATTACCTTATCGCTGGAATCGTTGATTATGACAGGCTCATCCATGCTGACATCGCCTGTGCCGTCAGCAAACATGTGTTCATTTGAGCTTCCGTTTTCAAAGCTGGATGCATTTTCTGCCTGGATGTGGCTGTTCTGGTTATTGTAATCCTGCAATGCATGAGCATTGAAATGATTTAGCATGCTCGCATCACCCACCTTGATGATATCAGTCAGTGTCGGAATTACCTGCTCAGATTTTGGCATCATCGGCCTCCAGGGTATGGTGTTCGAGGCTGTAACCTCGTTCACGGTATATCTTGTAATGTATGCGTGCCAGCTGTTTGCGTTGCTCTTCCTGGTTCAGAACCTCGTACAGTTTTTTTGATGCTGTAGGCTGTTCAACTTCAATAGCCTGATCGGAAAGGTTGATCAGGGTGTCAAATGTGGATGTATTTACGGGCTGGTGGCTGATCAGGATGGGTTGCTGCTCATCGACCGGTTCCAGGCTGGCTATGCCATGGGGAATAAAACTGTTTTCCTGCAGGTTCCACAGCAGCTCGTCCAGCTGTTTACTTTCAGAGGCATCACTTGTCTGAATCAGTACACGCTGACCCTGCTGCCAGTTCGACTCTGCCAGCCTGCAGGCGTATTGCTGCAGGCTTATAAGCTGATTGTCGGGCAGTATGTAAAAATCGACGTGCATATAATTTATTTATTAGCCTCGATACGGTCAAACAGATATTGCATCAGTAGCGGTACAGGGCGTCCGGTTGCGCCTTTGGCTTTACCGGATTTCCAGGCGACACCGGCAATATCCAGGTGGGCCCAGCGATACTTTTTGGTAAAGCGTGAGAGGAAGCAGGCGGCGGTAATCGTACCCGCCTCACGGCCACCGATATTGGCAATATCAGCGAAGTTACTGTCGAGCTGTTCCTGATAGTCATCCCACAGTGGTAATTCCCAGCAGCGGTCGCCGGAATCGCGCCCGGCATTTAACAGATCGTTGATCAGCGGATTATGATTACCCAGTAGCCCGGCAGGGTGGTTCCCCAGTGCAACGATGCATGCGCCAGTGAGGGTTGCAATATCAATGACGACATCAGGATCGTACTTCTGTGCATAAGTCAGCGCATCACACAGAATTAGTCGACCTTCTGCATCGGTGTTCAGGATTTCTATCGTCAGACCAGACATGCTGGTGACGATATCACCGGGTTTGGTGGCCAGACCGTCGGGCAGGTTTTCCGTCGCGGGTACAATGCCCACAACATTGAAGGGCAGTTGCAGGTCGGCAACTGCGCTCATAACACCGAGCACGCTGGCTGCACCACACATGTCGAATTTCATTTCATCCATGGCCGCACCGGGTTTGATACTGATGCCACCGGAATCGAAGGTGACGCCCTTACCTACCAGTACAATAGGTTTCTGGTCGGCATTGCCGCCCTTATGCTCCATGGTGATAAGCTTGGCTGGCTGACGTGAGCCACGGGAAACGGAAAGCAGAGAACCCATGCCCAGTTTTTCCATGTCGGCTTCTTCGAGAACTTCCGTTTTGAAGTTTCGATGGGTTTTCTCCAGGGCTTTTGCCTGTTCGGCCAGGTAGGTTGGGGTGCAGATGTTACCGGGCAGGTTTGCCAGGTCACGGGTTAATTTTATGCCAGATGAAATCGCCATACCCTCGCGTACCGCTTTTTCACCTTCAGGAAGTTCACGGCGGCTGGGCACACTGAATATTACCTTGCGCAGTGGGCGACGGGTGTTTTCCTTTTTGCTTTTCAGCTGGTCAAAGCGATACATGGCATCTTCAGTGGCCTGAACCGCATGGCTGACTTTCCAGGCGGAATCGCGATTTTTAACATTCAGCTCGGTAATACAGGAAAACAGTTCAGTTGCACCGCGGTCATCGAGGAAGGTCGCAACGACACTATTGGCTTTCTGGAAGGCCTTGATATCAAAATGCTTTTCACGACCACAGCCGATCAGCAAGATACGATCACACAGGGTATTCGGTACGCTATGCAATAACAGGGTCTGCCCCAGCTTGCCTTCGCACTCACCACGGCGAATCAGGTTAGAAATATAGCCGCCACTGGCCTCATCGAGAATCTGTGCCGATGGCGACAGCTTGCGGGATTCGAAAACACCGACTGCAACACAGGAAATACGTTGTTTCTCTGGGCTACCACTTTTAACCGAAAATTCCATTGTTGCTCCATTTAAAATTCAAACAAATCAACGCACCCCGCTAAAGAATGGGTGCTTAAAAATAAACCAGAACCTGCCTGGCCAGCGGTAAAGAATGGCTAAGCAAGTAAAATAATTGAGAATTTTAGTCAATACTTGGCAAGGACGGTAGTTTAATTTGGTAAAAACACGATTTTTTTTAAAAAAACGAATTATCAGGTATGTGAGTGAATTAAATCTAAGGTGAGTTGTCAGATTGTCACGTGATATTCAGCCGACATACGGTAGAATAGAGTCTTTCATTATTATGGCAGAGGCCTACCGGACCCGCATGTTGACATCTCGCTTTACGATCCTTGATCGTTATGTGTCCCGAGAGCTGCTTCTAACGACACTAGCGGTCACTCTGGTGCTAATGCTTATTCTATTAAGTGGCACACTGGCACGGCTGCTGGGTAAGGCAGCAGAAGGTGCAATTCCCAGTGATGCAGTCTGGCCAATGCTGATGTTTACCGGTGCACGATACCTGATATTACTTATCCCGCTGAGCCTCTACCTGGGTGTGCTGCTGAGCTTTAGTCGTCTGTATAAAGACAATGAAATGGCTGCCATGGGGGCCTGTGGTATCGGGCTGGGGCGACTTTACCGCCCGTTATTCATGGTGAGCCTGCCGGTAATTGCCCTGCTGGCCTACCTGACGCTGTCGGTTATGCCCTGGATTTCCCAGCAGGCAGAAAACCTGAAGGCAGATATTGAAAATCGTTCGGAGTTAAGTGGCCTGATTGCAGGGCGCTTCAATGAATCCCGCAAAGGCGATGCCATTATGTTTCTGCAACAGCAGTCTGATGATGGCAAATCCATGAAAAATGTGTTTTTACACCAGTCTATTGAACAACAGCCAGGCCAGGTTGCACTGGATCATATCGAGTCGGCCAGTCGAGCCAGTCGTTATCGTGATAGCCAGGGACGTCACTTTATCCTGTTTGAAGCAGGGCAACATTACGAGGGGCAACCCGGGCAGTCAGATTTCCGCATTACTGAGTACCAGCGCAAAGGAGTGTATCTGCCGGAAGAAGAACAAAACCAGAAGCTGAGTCCTAAAAAGGCGCTCGACAGTCTCACACTATGGCAGTCGGAGCGTGCCGATTATCATGCGGAGTTACACTGGCGCCTTTCATTACCCGTGGCGGCACTGTTACTGGCGATGCTGGCTCTGCCACTGAGCTATACGACGCCGCGCAAGGGGCGTTTTTCAAAGCTGGGATTAGCCATACTGATTTACCTGATTTATTCCAATCTGCTAGGGGTCGGTCAAACCTGGATGGAGAGTGGGCAGGTACCTCGCTGGTTAGGTATCTGGTGGGTTCATGGCATCGTGCTATTGCTTGTGATTTACTGGTGGATGCGCCGAGGCGGTGGCTTTATTCAATATTTACGACGCTGGCAGCAAAAGCAGGTAAGCGTATGAGGCTGCTAGATCGATATATCGCACGTACTGTCATTAGTGGCACATTAATGGTGTTGCTGGTGCTCGCCGCGTTACTGGCATTTGTTGATTTTGTTTCTGAGCTGGATGATGTAGGCAAGGGCCAATATAGCGCGCTCAAGGCAGCGGCATTTGTTGGCTTAAGCTTGCCCCGTCGATTGTATGAAATGTTCCCCACGGCGGTTTTAATTGGCAGCCTGTTAAGCCTGGGAACACTGGCATCGAACAGTGAGCTTACGGTTATGCGCGCAGCGGGCGTGTCGATAATGCGGATTGTTTTCTCGGTGCTCAAATCGGGTTTTATACTGTTACTGTTTGTGGCCTTTGTGGGTGAAGTCATCGTACCCATGAGTGAGCGATATGCACAGACGATGAGAGCGAAGGAATTGCAGCAGACGATAAGTCTGGGAGGCCAGGGTGGTTTCTGGGCGCGAGATGCACAGCGTTTTCTTTATGTCAGCCAGGTGTACCCAGGCATGAATCTGGGGCAGGTTAATGTATATGAGCTGGATGGCTTGCAGCAACTAAAACGAGTGACTCGTGCTGAGTCAGCCTATTATCGCGACGGCGTCTGGTATTTGCAGAATATTCGGCAGACTGAATTCAATAACGGTAAGGTTGAGAGCCGGCAGTTGCAGCAGGAAGAATGGCAGACGTTATTTAATCCCGAGCTTTTCAATGTTATTAGTGTAAAGCCGGAAAATATGTCAGCTATAGACCTGCTTAAATACAGTGACTATCTTCAGAAAAATGATCTGGCATCGAGCCATTATCAGCTGGCATTCTGGATTAAGGTATTTACCCCGCTTTCCAGTCTGGTAATGCTACTGATTGCATTGCCCTTTGTATTTGGTTCACAGCGTTCAGCAGGAGCCGGAAGCCGGATGTTAATCGGCCTGTTGCTGGGTATCGGTTTTTTCCTGGTCAATCGCACCATGAATCACCTGGGACAGGTTTATGAAATCCACCCTTTCCTGAGTGCCTCGGTACCGGTCATTATGGTCGCCATGGCAAGCCTGTTTGCAATCCGGCGTATTCACTAGATCTCACGACTTCTTTTTTTCAAGTTGTAACAGTTGCACGCCGGAAATTCGGTCATGCAGGCAGCGACGATCTGAATCGATCAGGCACCACAGGTAACCCAATCCAAACAGCATCCAGGACAGAATAGAGGCAAAAAAGTGGATAGTTGCGATGCGCCAGCCAATGGGCTGTAGATTTTCATCGACCATCTGTATTCGCCAGGTGCGCATGCCCAGCGTCTGGCCACCATGTGTCCAGAACCAGCCAAAAAAGCCTAGCCCGGTGAGTAATAAACTTCCGAGCACGACGATCTGATGAAAGCGATAGAAGGTATGATCTTCAGTTATCGCATTGCCATCATTGACCATAAACGTGGACAGAGTGCTGACGATAATGCCCACAATGAAAAGCAGCGCGAGTAATAATAACGCATCATAAAGAATGGCCATCAAACGTTTTACAAGGCCGGCTCTAGTCGCTGTCATGTTTCTTTCCTGCTGGATTATCGGGGCAAAATTGTAACGGATTACACAAAATTCTTCATTATATACATCTAATGAGTCAGCACATGTCAATGTCACCTTGTTTTATAAGGGATATGATATAGACTTTTGACTGGTTGAATTATTAAAACAGGTGGAGAATCCTTATGTATAAGCGGAGTCTAATTACTGCAGGCTTGCTGGCAGCGAGTATTACGAATGTTCAGGCATTGCCTTATGGCTATTACGATGCGCGATCGGTTGCCATGGGTAATGTTAGTGTCGCAACCGGCGGAATCACAACGGCTGCGCTTTCCAATCCGGGTATGTTATCCGTTAACGAGTCCGATGATACCTTTGCTATGTTGTTACCGGCAATTGGCGTTCAGGCGATTGATAACGGTGAAGTGATCGACAGTGTGGATGACTTCCAGGACCTGGAAAACATTGTGAATAATACCGCGAACCCAATTTCAACGCGTGTTAATGCACTACAAAGCCAGGCAAGTATATTGAATGGGCTGAATAATTCGAGTGTGATAGCCGCAGCAACACCGAATCTGGCATTTGTGTATTCCGGTGATGATTATACCGTTGGCATCACTGCCCGCGGTAATGCAATTGTATCAGCGGGCCTGACGAATATTAATGTGCCAGTTAGTTTACTCGACCCTGATATCGATAATCCAACTGCAACCGTTGATGCGCTTGGCGTACTGACAACGGAAATCGGTATTCCCATCGGCACCGACATCTCACTGGCGGGTATGCAGGTATCATTTGGTATCACGCCTCGTCTGGTAACGGTGGAAGCGATAGAAGAAGTGGTGATCATTGAAAACTCCGATATCGAAGACGTTGTTGACCGTGATACAGAAGATCTTGGCAGTTTCACCACTATCGATGCCGGTGTAACACTGAATGTGATTGATACACTTCGCGTTGGTGTTGTGGCAAAAAACCTGCTTTCAGAAACGAAAACCATGGCATCGGGCCGAAAAATCGATTTTGATACCCATCTTCGTGCGGGTGTTGCCTTCGATGCGGGTTTTGTAACGCTGGCAGCGGATATGGATCTAACCGAAATTGATCCGGTTCATCTGGAGAGTGGTTCACAAATGCTTGCACTGGGTGCCGAGTTTGATCTGTTTAATATTATGCAGCTTCGTGCCGGCTATCAGACCAATATGGCGAGTGGCTCAAATGATCCTGATCTTTTGTCAGCCGGTATTGGTCTATGGTTAGGTTTCCACCTGGATGCGGCGGTTGTTGTTGGTGAAGATTCATCATTCGGCGCATTTGTACAGACAGGTTTCCGTTTCTAGCACTTAAAAAACGCTTTGAAGCGTAAAAAACTCGACCGATTAATAAATTCAAAACGGGTTTAATGTGTATCAAAACATATAAAAACGTTTGAATTGAGTTTATTAATCGTGTCGTTTTTTTACGTTATGAAGTAACGAAATCTTTGTGAAAAATTGCTCAAAAGGCAAAAAAATTAAAACCTGGACCCTGTTCCAGGTTTTTTTTAGCAAAAAAACTTAAATTTTTTAAAAAAAAGGCACTTTAAACGCTTGATTTATTTGTAAAACAAAAAATAAGAATTATAATCTGTGCATTAACCCGACAAAGAGGATTTAATAAAATGGCCCGTCCAAAGAAAAAAGCTGTAAAAAAACCCGTTGCAAAGAAGAAGCCTGCTACTAAGAAAAAAGTAGCAAAGAAAAAAGTAGCCGCTAAGTCAACTGCAGCTGCTAAGAAGAAAGCCGCAGCAGCAAAGAAAAAAGCTGCAGCAGCAAAGAAAAAAGCTGCAGCCGCAGCAAAGAAAAAAGCCGCAGCAGCCAAGCGTAAAGCTGCAGCAGCCAAGAAGAAAGAAATGGCAGCCAAGCGTAAAGCTGCTGCTCAACGTGCTGCAGAAGCCAAAAAAGCAATGAAAGACAAGGTCTCTGCTGTACAGGCTGACCTGAAAGCTGCACGTGAAGAGCTGAAAGTTGCTGCCAAGCGCGAAGCTGCACTGATCAAGATGGCTGAAAACAAAGAAGCCGCTGTTGCCAAGTTCGTTGAAAAGTGGACCAAGCAGCAGTTATCCAAGCTTGAGAAGTCGCTGAAGCCTAAGAAGCGTCGTGCTCGTAAGAAGTAAAGCTTCGATGAAGCATATGCTTCAACCGCTTATGCGGTAATAAAAAAGGCCATATCATTTGATATGGCCTTTTTTTATGGGTGACAATTATATTCTGTCGTGCTTTTAATGAGATTTTGATCTTAATTGATACCCGAATAGATACAAAATAATTAAATTCGGTATTGTTAACCCACTTTTACTGTTATTTCGTTCAGGTTTTATCGCACAACCGGTTAAAACATGGGTGAATGTGGTGTTGAGAGATTCAATTTTTGCGATTTTCTCTTGCTGAGTGACAAATGTTACGTAAAAACATCATGTTTTACGTCGTTAATGCCCTTTTTAAGATACAAACAGAAATGTATGTGAAAGTTGTTACGGTAATGTCGCGATTGCGAACAGATCGCCCTCCATGGCGTCCAGTCGTTAGATTAATTCATTGAAAGGCTGAACCTCAACCAGAGTACCCGGCTCGATATTGCCCGCATCGGCAGGTAATACGATGAAACAGTTCGCAACAGACATGGAGCTGAGCATGTGTGAGCCCTGCATGCCCGTGGTATCAACCACCAGTTCACCTTCGGGCGTGCTGCTGAGAATACCCCGTTGAAAATCTTTTCTACCCGGGCGCTTTTTCAGCTGTGAAACACATCGTGCACGTAACAGGACAGGTTGATCAATCGATTCTCCCTCCATCAGCTTTAAACTGGGTTGTACAAACTGGTAAAAAGTTGCCATGGCAGAAACCGGGTTGCCTGGCAGGCCAAAGAAAACCGTATCGCCAATCTGTCCAAAGGCCAGTGGTTTGCCAGGCTTCATGGCAATTTTCCAGAAACCGACTTCGCCAATTTCATCGAGGATGATCTTGATAAAGTCCGCTTCACCGACAGAAGCACCACCAGATGTAATCACCATATCGGCAACCCGTGCCGCTTCGATCAGTGTACTTTCGATTTCTTCCTTGATGTCAGGAACAACACCCATGTCGATGCACTGTACGCCCATTTTCTGTAGCATGCCGAACAGGATATAGCGATTGCTATCGTAAATATCGCCAGGTTTTAACGTCTGGCCGACACCCTTGAGTTCGTCGCCAGTGGAAAAGAAGGCAACAACGGGTTTGCGGATTACCTTGAACTCGGTAACGCCTACTGAGGCGAGTAAACCGAGCTTTGCAGGCGACAGGCGTTCACCGGCACGAATAATGACATCGCCGGTAAAGAAATCATCACCGGGTTTACGAACATTCTGTCCGGCTTTATGGCCATCGCCAATACGAATGTTTTCAGCATCGACTTCTGCATGTTCCTGCATAATAACGGTGTCCGCACCCTGTGGTACCACAGCACCTGTCATAATGCGGACGGCTTCACCGCTCTTAAGTGTGCCGTCATAAGGGCGTCCTGCAAACGATTTGCCAATGACCTTAAGACTCTGTGTTGCACCATCAGATGGCAAGTCCTGTGCGTTAATCGCATAGCCATCCATGGCCGAGTTCACAAACGGTGGCACATCCATGGGTGATGTCACGTCTTCGGCCAGTACATGGCCTGCCGCTTCGCGGATAGTGACATTTTTCTTTCCATTAATGGCCTTGATACTCTGCTGAATGCGCTGCAGCGCCTGTTCAAAGCTTAAAGAGTTCGGATCAAATTCGTCATTGCAGGATGCTTGCTTGGTTACCATAATCAGTTGTCTGCCGTGTTAGCCTGTTGATAATAGTCAACAACGAAATCTGCGATAGCCGCTACGTTGTTAATATTGAGTTTGGGTAAGGTGCTCTGTGCAATTGCCGACTTTGTGCTGTTGTCGTGGGCAATGGCAATAATATTGCTATCTTCGGGGAATATCAGCGGTTTGCCGGTTTCATCCCGGTGTAATTCTATTTTAGCGAACGGCCATTGTTTGAAGCCTTCAACCAGCACCATGTCGACGTTTTCTGCGGGCATTTGCGCAAGCAGTTGCTGCAGATCAGGCTCCTGCTCCTGTTCATGGTCGATCATAATCACGGTGCGTCGACTCGAGCTGATCATCATGGGTGCTGCGCCTGCTTTTCGCAATTCATAGCTGTCTTTGCCGGGCTGGTCGACGTCGAACTGGTGGTGTGCATGCTTAATCACGGCGACACGCAGCCCACGCTGTTTCAGTTCCGGTATCAGTTTACGTAGCAGGGTAGTTTTACCCGTACCGCTGTAAGCGGCAAATCCCAGCAGGGGTTTGGAGTATTCAATGCGTTCAGTCATCGTGCATATCTTCGGGGCGGTTAAAGTTTCGAAAAGCGGGCTGTTGACGGGAAAAATCACAGATCGCTGGCTCAAGGGATAACATAAAGCTTTCGACCTTGCGTTGTCCACTGGCCAGATATTGTTCCAGCTGCACCTTGCACTCAATGCTCAGCAGATTAAACAGCGGTTGTATTCGTTCGCCATCGTGACAAACAGCAGCGTTACAGCCAGCCTGCTCGCGACATTGCCACAGGGTTTCCAGTAATTTTGCCGGAGGCCTCGGAGAGTCGCAGGGCACGCAGATGATGTTGCTTGTCTGGCAAATCTGCATGGCACTGAGTATACCCACGAGTGGTCCCTGGTAATTATCCAGTGTGTCTGTAACCACCCGTTCACTATAACGTTGATATGCCTGCAGATGACGGTTAGCACTGATAATGAGCTGATCACCTGTAATACCGAGTGCGGCGATAATATGTTCGATCATTGGTTGCCCACGCCATAGCATAAGACCTTTATCCGTACCCTGCATGCGTTGGCCGCGGCCACCGGCAAGAATGAGGTAAGTCGTTTGCGCTAGCATTTTTGACATCAGGGTTATCACGTCGGGCTAATCAGGTCATGCTGCTACGGTTGTCCCGATAGCAGTAGGGTTCAATGGCGCGCATTTTATCACAGTCATACAGGCTTCTCTGGTGAATTATGGTAGTCTGCTGGGCTATGAGTATTAAGTACAGATCCTGTGATGGCCAGGCTTGACCAGTTACCTGCAAGTGAACAGGTGCTTATCGAGTCATTTCTGGATGCCCTGTGGATGGAGCATGGCCTGAGTCCGAACACCCTGGCTGCCTATCGAAATGATCTTGCCGGGCTGGCCCAGTGGCTACACGCTGCGGGAGGCAAACTGCTGGCGGCTGACCAGTCTCAGTTACAGGATTACCTGTCTTACCGATTTTCTCAGGGTAGCCGTAACCGTAGTGCAGCACGGTTGCTTTCATCAATGAGACGTTTTTATGGCTGGCTGCGTCGGGAGCATAAGGTCAAGCAGGATCCGGTTGCCCTGATAGAAGCTCCGCGGCCTGAACAACCACTGCCAAAAACCCTGAGTGAACAGCAGGTGACCGATCTGCTACAGGCGCCAGACCTCATGGAAGCACTCGGATTACGAGATCGGGCCATGCTGGAAACCCTGTATGCTACCGGGCTCAGGGTGAGTGAGCTGGTGGGACTGGCATTTTCGCAGGTCTCACTGGATCCAGGTGTGGTGCGTGTACTCGGAAAGGGCGGTAAGGAACGGCTGGTACCACTGGGTGAAAATGCCATAGAGGCGGTACAACGATACCTGGCCCAGGCAAGGGGAGAGCTAATGCAGGGGCATTTACCCTGTGACGCCCTGTTTGTGACGCGCAGGGGTAAAGGCATGACCCGACAGGCTTTCTGGTACCTGCTCAAACGCTATGCCCGGCAGGTGGGTATCGATGCTGACACCCTTTCTCCCCATACCTTGCGCCATGCTTTTGCGACACATTTACTTAACCATGGGGCGGATCTGCGCGTGGTACAGGTTCTGCTGGGGCATAGTGATATCTCTACCACGCAAATTTATACCCATGTGGCTAACCAGAGACTGAAGGATTTATACCAGCAACATCACCCACGGGCTTAAGTCATTCGCCGCGATCCCTTATTTAGTCACCCAAACTCTCCGGAATTATTTATAATGCTGGCGGTCTATAAGAATTAGACCTTAGCTACATGACTTTCTGGAAACTATTATGAAACTGTTTAGCCCACTGGCTCTGTTGTTAACTTTATTCCTGTCTGGCCTTGCAAATGCCAGTGATGCCGATATTAAATCGCTGAAATCAGCCCTTGAGAAGCGCCTGCCACAGGCTGCAGGTGCGGAAATTCGGGAGACGCCCCTGCCAGGTGTTTACGAAGTTCTTTCTGGCGCCAATATAATGTATATGGATAAAACGGCTCGCTATATCCTGGATGGAGATCTGTATGACATGCAGAACCGGGTAAATATTACCGAAGCCAGCCGTGGCAAGATTCGACTGCAGGCGCTGGATCAGCTGGGTGAACAAAATATGCTGGTGTATAAGCCCGACGGTGACGTGCGCCATACCATTACGGTTTTTACCGATATTTACTGCCCTTATTGCCAGCGTTTACATCAGGAAATGGATGATTACAGAAAGAATGGCGTAAAGGTGCGCTACATCTTTGTTCCATTTAAAGGGGCTCGCAGTGTTGAAACATCCGTTTCTGTCTGGTGTGCTAAAGACCCGAATCTGGCAATGGATAAGGCAAAAGCCGGTGAAGATGTGGAGTCAAAAACCTGTGACAATCCGGTGCAACAGCATCAGCAGCTGGCTTCACAGCTGGGTATTCGCGGTACTCCCGCCATCATGCTGGACAATGGTCAGCTGATGCCGGGCTATGTGCCATCATCCAAGCTGATTCAACAGCTGGATGCCATGCAGTAAGTCCGTATCTGGCGTCCTGTGCGTGTTAGTACAGGGCGCTGAACATCTTGCGTCGATAGCTTCCCACTAGTGGGTGTTCATCACCCAGCAAACTGAAAATGTCCAGCATGCGTTTCTGCGCAACCCCATCCTGAAAATCCCGATCCCGTTGCATCAGGGTCAGCAGGTGTTGCAGGGCAGGTTCAAAATTTTCCTGTTGAATTAACTGCATCGCAAGCTGGTATCGTGCCGTGCTGTTATCGGGAGTCGTCTCAACCTGTAGCAGTAATTCTTCAACAGAAGCGGCACCCTCTGTTGCTAGAGCCAGTTCTATTTTGCTTAGCAGGCTGATGACTTCCGGTCTCTGCCGGTTATCCCCGCGCAGCTTTTCAAGCCGCTGTTGTGCTTCCTGGTAGGCCTGGTTGTTTGCCTCGATGTGTGCCAGGTCAATCTGTATATTAGCGTTTTCAGGCTCAAGCTGTTCGGCTTCGAGTAACAGTTTGTGTCCGCCTTCAAAGTCACCGGACTGTATCTGCTGTACCGCCTGGTTACGAATGCGATCGCCCTCGGTGGTGATATGTCGCTGGATATAATCCCGGATCTGCTGTTCGGGTATAAGACCGTTGAACTGGTCGACGATTTCACCGTTCTTGAAGATAAAAACCGTAGGGATGCTGCGCACCTGAAACTGCTGACTTAAGGCCTGCTGTGTTTCGCTGTTCACTTTTGCGAGTAAGAACTGTCCCTGCATCTCTTTAGCCAGTTTTTCCAGTATTGGAATAAGCTGTTTGCATGGCTGACACCATTCGGCCCAGAAATCGACAAGCACCGGCAGCTGGTGTGAGTTATCGATCACACCCTGCTGAAAATTCTGTTCGTCAGCATCAAATATAAAACGAGGTTCGCTCATGTCTCAAACTCGGTCGTTGTTACAATCGGCCATAATGATACACATTCGGTAAACAGTAAAAAAGCTTCGACTGTTTTGTCGGGCCATAGCTGTTGACATGCACTGCTATACATTGTCATTTGTGGATGATAATTCTCTGCCAGCTGTTGTAGTGTATCCGGCTGTGCATGTTGATGAGTTTTATAGTCTATTAGTATGACTCTGTTATTATCAACGATCACGCGATCGATAATGCCAAAGGCAGCTTGAGAGTGATGATTAAAATAAACGGGGCACTCGTTAAAACAGGTGGCATTTGCGGGATTAAAAATATGCTGTAAGTCAGGATGTTTGAAATTACTTTGTGCAATTGCAATCCATTCGGAATAGTTAAGGGTATCGATAGATAGTTCTGTCTGTAATTGCTGTTTAATCTCTGTAAGCGTCTTACCTTCACATAACAGCTCAAGCATGCGGTGAATGGCTATTCCCCGCTGTTGTGCATCCTGATCATTATCCGTGTTGCTAAAGTAATTCTCAGCGGATTCGGCTCTACTTGGTGCAATCAGTCGGTCACTGGCAAAACAGGCCGGCAGCGGTTTGCGCAATGCAACGTCTACTTCGCAGTTTTCAGTCGATTGTGGCGTGTCTGCTTCTGCAACTAATGATTGACAATTACCATGAGTAAACGATGGTGTCTCATTCTCTGTATTATCAGTTAAAGCCTGTAGTGCTTTTTTCGCCGGGGTATACCAGTCATTGAATGGACCGCGTTGCCCCTGGCAGGCGCTAATAAAAAGGTACTGCCGCGCACGGGTGATGGCTACGTAATACAGGTTGGCGTCTTCACGTTCACGCACCTGTTGCTGCTGAGAACATAATGCCTTTGATATTTCATCCTGCTGCTGGCTGCGAGGTATCAACTGGAATCTCAAGGGTTGTTTTTTGTTAACCGGCCAGTCAATCATACAACTCAGGGCATCACGGTTTTTCTGTGCGGTGATAGCATCAGCGAGATATACCACCGGTGCTTCCAGTCCTTTACTGGCATGGATTGTCATGATGCGTACACGTGGCTGGCGGGTTTCTACCGGTGCCTCATCGGGCGCATCGCTTGATGTTGCATGCAGGCTGCGCAGGTAGTCAATAAAATGCAGCAGGCTAGGGTAACGTCCACTATCCAGGTCCAGTGCCAGTTCCAGAAACTGAACCAGGTTGGCCTGTACGCGTCCCTGAAGTGCAGCTGGAGTTGATTTCTGGTAGCGTGCCAGTACGTCACCTTCATCGAATATTCTGTCGAGCAGGTCATGTACCGGAATTTTATCGGCAAGTCCTCGCCAACTTGATAACAGGCGAGCAGCACGCTCGATACTGCTGTCCTGCTGTGCATCTTTTGCCAGCTGTAGAATGCGTTCGAACCAGTGCTTTTCATTATCCAGTAACGCAATCTGTTGTAGCTCATCATCACTGGCATCAAATATGGGGGATTTTAAAACCTGTGCCAGTGCCAGATTGTTGAAGGGGGTTAACAGTGTGTCGAGTAGTGCCAGCATGTCTTCAATTTCGAGGCAGTCCAGAAAGGTATTTCGATTAGTACCCAGGTAAGGAATGTTTTCCTGGCGTAGTGCCTGCTCATACTCTTCAACATGCTGACGTTTGCGTACCAGAATAAAAATGTCATTGTAATTGAGTGCGCGGGCATGATCATTTTCAATCACTGGCGTGCGGTTTTCGACCAGCTGTTTGATGTGCTGGGCTATATACTCCGCTTCCAGCTGGTGAGTTATTCGTGGTTCATCACGGGGTTGTAATAACGGATTGCGATAATCGGTATTTGCATCAGTTTCTTCCAGCTGTAAATCTTCGGCTTTCCAGAGTGGTAAAATTTCAACTCGACCGGGTAGTGATTGATGGTGCGTCTGGTGAGTTGAAAATCCGGGTAGACGTTGTGTGAATTCCTGCTGGCTAAAAATCGCATTAACGGTTTCGATGATGGCGGGTGAAGAACGCCATGATTTATTTAAAGGGAATGATTCAGCCTGCAGGTTTGTTTGTAGCCACTCGGTTGCCTGTTGCTGCAATTCCGGTTTGGCACGACGAAAACTATAGATCGACTGCTTTTCATCACCCACCAGAAATACGCTCCGGGGTTTTTCGTTTTCAGTCGATGCCATCTCTTCAAGCAGGGGTAATAATAACTGCCACTGTGTTGGGTTGGTGTCCTGAAACTCGTCTATCAGCAGATGCTGGATTTGCTGGTCGAGTTTGTACTGCACCCACATGGCATTATCAGAGTCTTGCAGTAGTTTATAGCTTTGCCATTCCAGATCAGTGAAATCCAGTAAGCGTTGCTGGCGCTTGATTGTCTGGTAGTGGTTCAGGTAGGCAAGGCCGCAGGAGTACCAGTAACGATTGAGTTCATAGCACTGCTGACGGCGTATCTGTTCATTGACGTTATGAATTTTTGCAACGATATAATCATTCAGTTCAAGAAAATCATCCGCATCATCCTTGAGTTTATTGCGTAATGTTTTTGAGTCCTTACGGCCCTGTGAATAGGGATCACCATCTTTTTTAAGAAAGCAGTCCCGTATTTGCTGAAAACCAGCCGGGTCGGTATTGCGGTTTTCCAGCCAGTGATGGAGCTGCTCGACAAACCTGAGATTCGTTTTACCGCCCAGGCTTTCCAGTTGTCGGGTAAACGTTTTGAGTTGCTGAATGAAAATATCATTAAAGAAATCTGCCAGCGGATCTGCCCCTGGCTCGATTTGCAGTTGCTGTGCCAGCTGCTGACAGGCAAATGTCAGTGGTTCGGGCTGGCCATCTGTATAGGCCCACCAGTCACTGCGGTGATGAATAAAACTGTTCAGTGCCTGATCAAGTGAAAACAGGCTACCACAGGCCAGGTTGAGCGATTGCAGATGAGAGGACAGATTGCCCTGCATATCGAGGGTCGCTTCGTTATAAAGCGCTTCACGTGCCTGCTGCATCAACAGGGCTGAGCTTTCCAGCAGTTCAAAACCTGGCGGGATATCGGCTTCCAGCGGGAAGCGAGCCAGCAGATCCTGACAGAAAGAATGAAAGGTCAGGGTGCGGACTGGAAAATCACAGTACTGGTGGTGTTCATATAATGCCCTGGCCGCCTCACGATATTCATCACCAAGTTCCAGTTCCTGTAGCAGGCTGGTCAATTTTTGATCATTTGCAGTGGCCAGCTGGTAGAGGCGCTCGGCCAGTCGTTGTTGCATTTCTGCGGCTGCCTTGCGGGTGAAGGTGAGTGCCAGGATGCTGCCGGGCTCGGCACCGCTGAGTAGCAGGCGCAGTATTCGCGTTACTAGCATATAGGTTTTGCCACTGCCTGCAGAGGCGGTGACGGTGGCATTGATGTGTGGGTTAGCGGCTTGCAGACTCATGGCTATAGCATAAGGATTTATGCGTCTGGATAAAATGCTTTTTTATACAGCTCGATAGATTGATCTATGGCCTTTGCGTCATGGCCCCAACTCTTTTATAGTTCACCGCATTGATCGAATACCTAGAGAGTCTTGATGAGTTCATACGACGCTTCGGCTATTGAAGTTTTAACCGGTCTGGAACCGGTACAGAAACGCCCGGGGATGTACACCGACACCACCCGGCCTAACCACCTGGCGCAGGAAGTTATCGATAATAGCGTCGACGAAGCTGTTGCCGGCCATGCCAGCCGTATTCAGGTTGTACTTTATCGGGACGGCTCATTGGGGGTCACCGACGATGGCCGTGGTATGCCCGTGGATATTCATCCAGAAGAGGGTGTACCCGGTGTTGAAGTGATTCTCACCAAGTTGCACGCCGGCGGTAAATTTTCCAATAAGAACTACCAGTTTTCCGGTGGTTTGCATGGAGTGGGTGTTTCCGTGGTAAATGCCCTGTCGTATCGGCTAGAAGCCGAAATACGTCGTGCGGGTATCAGTTATCGGATTGCTTTTGCCCATGGGGATAAAGTAGAAGACCTGGTTGAAACGGGTACGGTTGGCAAAAAGAATACCGGTACTCATATCCGCTTCTGGCCAGAAGCCAGGTATTTCGATTCGCCAAAGTTTTCAGTCACCCAGCTCAAACACGTACTGCGTGCCAAGGCGGTGCTGTGCCCGGGCTTGCACGTCACTTTTTTCGAAGAGAAATCCGGTGAAACCCTGGAGTGGTACTACGAGGATGGTCTGCAGGACTATCTGCTGGAAAGCCTGAAGGGATTTGAGCTACTGCCTCAGGAGCCCTTTATTGGTGCCTTTTCATCGGAGCATGAAGCGGTCGACTGGGCCTTGCTATGGCTGCCTGAAGGCGGCGACTCGGTGGGTGAGTCCTACGTGAACCTGATTCCGACGGCGCAGGGTGGAACCCATGTGAATGGCTTACGCACGGGTCTGACCGAGGCGGTCCGTGAATTCTGCGAATTCCGTAACCTGCTGCCACGGGGGGTAAAAATCAGCCCGGAAGATGTCTGGGAAAAGGTCAGTTATATTCTTTCCGTTAAAATGGAAGATCCGCAGTTCTCCGGCCAGACCAAGGAAAAACTGTCATCCCGTGAGTGTGCGCCTTTTGTATCCGGTGTTGTCAAAGATGCGTTTAGCCTGTGGCTCAATCAACACACAGAGCTCGGGGAACAAATTGCACTACTGGCAATCGACAATGCGCAGAAGCGCCTGAAGGCTGGCAAGAAGGTCGCACGTAAAAAAGTCACTCAGGGGCCAGCACTGCCGGGTAAGCTGGCAGACTGTAGCTCCACGGATGTCACGCGTACCGAACTGTTCCTGGTGGAAGGTGACTCTGCGGGTGGTTCTGCCAAGCAGGCACGCGACCGTGAATACCAGGCCATCATGCCGCTACGCGGTAAAATCCTGAATACCTGGGAAGTGGAACCCGATCAGGTACTGGCATCACAGGAGGTGCATGATATTTCCGTGGCGATTGGTGTCGATCCCGGCTCCAGTGAGCTGGGTGGTTTACGCTACGGCAAGATCTGTATCCTCGCCGATGCAGACTCCGATGGATACCATATTGCAACCTTGCTCTGTGCGTTGTTCCTGCGCCACTTCCGTCCGCTGGTAGAAGCGGGGCATGTGTATGTTGCCATGCCACCACTATTCCGTATCGATGTAGGCAAAGACGTTTTCTATGCGCTGGACGAAGCGGAAAAACAGGGTGTGCTGGATCGTATCAGTGCGGAAAAGAAAAAAGGCAAGATACAGGTCACCCGATTCAAAGGGCTGGGTGAGATGAACCCGCTGCAACTACGTGAAACATCGATTGCACCCGATACTCGCCGCCTTGTCAGGCTGATCATAGAAGCCGGTGATGACAGTTTCCAGATGATGGATATGCTGCTCGCGAAAAAACGTGCGTCAGACCGCAAGGCATGGCTGGAATCTAAGGGCGACCTTGCGGAAACACTTTAGCTTCTGTTAGCTGAGAACACCATTAACAGGTAAAACGACTTATGTCAGATCAGGACAACCTAAATTTCGAGGGCATTGAAAACCAGCCCCTGTCACACTTTACCGAGAAGGCCTACCTGGATTATTCCATGTATGTCATTCTTGATCGTGCCCTGCCATTTATAGGGGATGGGCTCAAGCCGGTGCAGCGCAGAATTGTGTATGCCATGTCTGAGCTCGGACTGAATGCTGCAGCCAAGTATAAAAAATCTGCACGTACCGTGGGTGATGTGCTGGGTAAGTTTCACCCCCATGGTGACAGCGCCTGCTATGAAGCTATGGTACTGATGGCGCAGGAATTTTCCTACCGTTACCCACTGGTTGATGGGCAGGGTAACTGGGGCTCGCCGGATGACCCCAAGTCGTTTGCGGCCATGCGTTATACCGAATCGAAACTGTCGAAATATGCCGAAGTGTTATTGCAGGAGCTGGGGCAGGGAACCGTCAGCTGGCAAGCAAACTTCGATGGCACCCTGGAAGAACCCGTATCACTACCCGCACGATTACCTAATGTGTTACTGAATGGTTCTACCGGTATCGCTGTGGGTATGTCTACGGATATTCCACCACACAATCTGCGTGAAGTAGCCACCGCCTGTATTCGTCTGCTGGATGAACCGAAAGCCACGGTGACAGAATTATGTGAGCATATACAGGGTCCAGACTACCCAACAGAAGCCGAAATCATTACGCCACGTGAAGAATTGCTGGCGATGTATGAAAAGGGTAATGGCAGTATTCGAGCGCGTGCCAAATTCGAAAAAGAAGACGGTGATATCGTTATTACCGCGTTACCGTACCAGGTGTCAGGTAACAAGATCCTTGAGCAGATTGCACAGCAGATGACGGCGAAGAAACTGCCGATGCTGGAGGATATTCGTGACGAATCCGACCACGAGAACCCAACACGACTGGTGCTGGTGCCACGCTCGAATCGTGTCGATTCCGAACAGTTAATGAATCACCTGTTTGCAACAACGGATCTTGAACGTACCTATCGTGTCAACATGAATATGATCGGTATCGACGGTCGCCCAGGTGTGCGTAACCTGCGCATGATTCTGAAAGAGTGGTTAAATTTCCGAACACAGACGGTTCGTAATCGACTCAACTGGCGACTCGAAAAAGTTAACAAACGCCTGCACTTGCTGGATGGTTTGCTGATCGCATTTCTGAATATCGATGAAGTGATTCAGATTATTCGTGAAAATGATAAGCCGAAACCGGTGCTGATGGAGCGCTTTGCGCTGACTGATGTACAGGCAGATTACATTCTTGATACCAAGTTACGCCAGCTGGCGCGACTTGAAGAAATGAAAATCCGTGAAGAGCAGAAGGAACTACAGGAAGAAAAGGAAAAGCTGGAAAAAATTCTTGGCTCGGATCGTCGTTTGAAAACACTCATTAAAAAAGAAATTCTGGATGATGCAGAAACCTATGGTGACAAACGTCGTTCTGCTATCGTTGTACGTGAAGCCGCCCAGGCCATGGATGAGTCTGCGCTGATTTCCAGTGATCCGATTACTGTTGTTCTATCAGATAAAGGCTGGGTGCGCGCGGCCAAGGGACATGAGGTCGAAGCAGAAAAACTCAGTTATAAAGCCGGTGATGCACATCGCTCATCAGCCCGAGGTAAATCGAATCAGCAGGCCGTGTTCCTCGATAGTACTGGGCGTGCGTACACCTTGCCAGCGCATACCTTGCCCTCTGCACGTGGTCAGGGTGAGCCATTAACCGGTCGCTTTAATCCGCCTGCGGGTGCGAGTTTCGTGGCGGCCATGATGGGTGACCCTAAAGATCTTTATCTGTTTGCTACCAGTTATGGTTACGGTTTTGTCTGTGAACTAGGTGAATTGCAGTCGCGTAACAAGGCGGGCAAGGCCTTCCTCAAAGTACCTGCGGGTGCAAAGGTGCTGCCGCCAGTCAAAGTGCGTGATATCGAAAGTGACTATATCGTTGCGATCAGTTCCGAAGGGCATATGCTGGTGACAGAATTGTCCGAGCTGCCGCAAATGGCAAAGGGTAAGGGAAATAAAATCATCAATGTGCCGCCAGCTAAGTTGAAAGAAAACGAAGAATGGATCTGTGCCATCGATGTGATTCAGGACGGTGAGAAGCTGGTGATTTATGCGGGCAAGAAGCATAAGACGATGGCAGGCTCTGAAGTGGATGAGCATTATGCAGAGCGTGGTAAGCGGGGTCACAAGTTACCTCGTGGTTACCAGAAGGTCGATCGTATCGAAGTGCTTGTGAAAGAATAGTGTTGTTTGAAAATATAACTGTAACTAAAGGCTTACTATGTTAATCGTTATCTCTCCTGCGAAAACTCTGGATTATGATACGCCGCCAAAAACGAAAACATTTACCCAGCCAGATTACCTGGAACACTCGGCCGAACTAATTCATCGACTGCGTGAACTGTCATCTCTGGATATTGCTGAACTAATGAAAGTCAGTACTAAAATTGCGGATCTAAATTTTGATCGCTACGAGGCCTGGAATAAAAAGTTTACTGAAAAAAATGCGAAGCAGTGTGTGCTGGCATTTAAGGGTGATGTATACACCGGGCTGGATGCGGAAAGTTTTAGTGCAAAAGATTTCAAATTTGCACAGTCCCACCTGCGTATACTATCGGGCCTGTATGGCCTGTTGCGCCCACTCGATCTGATGCAGCCTTATCGCCTTGAAATGGGCACTAAACTGAGTAATGAGCGAGGAAAAAACCTGTATGAGTTCTGGGGAGAAATCATTACAGATGGTCTTAATACACAGTTGAAAAAGATTAAATCCGATCATCTGATCAACCTGGCATCTAATGAGTACTTTAAGTCTGTAAAGCCTAAAACACTGAATGGCGAGATTATTACACCGGCCTTCAAGGAGCTGAAAAACGGCGATTATAAGATGATTGGTATCTATGCCAAGAAAGCACGGGGCCTGTTGAGTCGCTATATCATTCAGAACCAGCTTTCCGACGTTGAAGACATCAAGTCCTTTGATGTTGATGGTTACAAATTTAATAAAAAGCTATCCAAAGGAAATGACTGGGTGTTCACGCGTAAGATTCCTAACGCCAAAAAATAGATGATAACAGCGGAAAATATTCTTCGTTTCTGGTTTGAGCCGCCTATGAGCGAACACTGGTTTCGCTCGACCGAAGCAATTGATACGCAGATACGTGAAAAATATCAGGCAATCTGGGAAGAAGCATCACGGGGCGAACTGGATAGCTGGGCAGAAAAAGCAGATGCCAGCCTTGCGTTAATTATTGTTCTCGATCAGTTTCCACTCAATATGTTCCGAGGAGATGTGCGCGCATATTCAACAGAGGCCAGAGCCGTAGATATCTGTTTGTCGGGAATAGATAAGCAGTTTGATCTAACTTTTTCTGGCAAGCAGCAGGCGTTCTACTATATGCCCCTGATGCATAGTGAAAATCTCGAACATCAGGTGCTATCGGTGGAAAAATATCGAGCTGCAGGACTTGCCGATAATCTGCGATTTGCGGAACATCACAGAGATCTGGTGCAGCGTTTCGGCCGATTCCCGCATCGCAACGCTATCCTGGGTCGTGAATCGAGTGATCAGGAAAAAGAATACCTCCTGTCAGATGAGGCATTTCATGGCTAGTGCCTGATTCCTTATCCTTGTGGGAAGGATATCGACTTGAAAAAATTATTGCATTCGCTTTTCATGTTGTTGTCTGATGTCTCTCTGCTGCATCCCAGTACGTAATATGACTCGATGTTGAAAGTATGGGGAGTGCGCGGTTCGATCGTTTTGGCAATCTTACGAATCAGGAAGTTAGTGCCGTTATTGACTATATCGCCTGTAAAAATCCCTTTTGATTTTTTCAAATCATCCCATCTAGATCTGGTACGATCATCGTTAAAGTCTGTAGGCTGATAATACTGCTGTACACGATAGTGATTTTTTGAGCCTTTCTGGGGGAAAACTTCAAATAACAGCAATGTTTCTGCTAAGAGCTGGTGATTTGAATAGCCAAAATGAAAATGCAGGTTCGAATTCTCGTTTAGTAGCTCATCGTTGAAATTTATTGTGTAATCGTCGAGATTAATATTGAGTAAATTGTTTTCTAAAGAAATGCTGGCATTATTAAAAAAAGAGGGTAGTTTATCTTTGTCGAGCCTGAAATACTCTGACCAGTCACTGATCTCGCCTTCATAGCCTATTGTGATTTCCTGATAATTATCTTTAATATTCTGCATGTAGCTGAAAGTAAGGTCATAACTGTTTTTCAGGTCCAGATTGCAGATTTGCCCCCCGGGATAGGGGAGGCAATGGCTATAAATGAAGGCGTTTATATGTGGCAGTAACCACAATGATGATGTCCATTTTCTGCCAAGTGAGTCAGCCCAGTGATGAGTCGATTCAGGTTTTCCCAGGCTCTTTATTCGTATTTTTTCGGCTCCAATCTGGCGAGTTAAGGGGAAGCCTTTTAAGAGCGTGTCCATGAATAGCACTTGATTATCTAAAAAGTGTTGCAGGCTAGCTTCGCTGGGTTTTTCGATAACAATATGCATGCTTGAAATATCGCTTTTGCTTATTGTTAGTTTCTGGTCGGCTGCAATAGGAATCGTCTTAGACTGGTGGTTGCTAACTGACCAGTTATTAAAATCAATGTCTGAATCGAGAACACCAAACTGACGAACATAATTCTGGTCTCTGAGATATGAACGGAAACGTTCACCGGTTGGGAAATATGAGTCCTGATATTTTTTTATAGTATCGTCGGCGAGAACCTTGTAGAAGTTATCATAGTTTGAAATGGCTCGCTCTGATAACGTGTGGATTTCCATGGGAAGGTCTGTTTCGTATCGCCAGTCGCGTATTAAGCTGTTTTCTTCTTCGAAAAGTGAAATTATATTGTTACGTACGAAGAAAATAGCAGTGTTATCCAGCTTACGATGCTCTTCTATAGGAACCGCTATATTATGATTCTCGCTAGTGTTTCTTTTGACTATGAGGCCAACGACATCACCGTTTATATCTACCAGAGGTCCACCACTATTTCCGGGTGATGCTGGTGATGTAAAACGAATATCGTTCCACAGACCATATTCGGATTCCTGGGTAAATGAGGCTACCTGACCCGCCCGGAACGAAACACCTTCGCCCTGGGCGTTGCCTACTGAAAATACAGTATCGCCAATATGAGGTTCACTGGAGAATGACAGTGGTTCTGGGTTTTCAGGATAAGATATCAGATCAAATACAATCATATCGTGAATCATTGAATATCTGTGAACCTTGCCTATCTTATAAGTTTTTCCATGCTTGTCACGTATGTGAAAGTCATTCAGCTGTGAGTACAGGTTGAGTATGAAAACATGAGCTGCAGACATAAGTTGACGTTCATTGATAAAGAAGGCCGTGCCGATGCTATGAAATTTTTCATTACGTTCTCGGTGGCTCAGCAGATGCAGTGGAAGATCTTTTTCATATATGATTTGAGGGTTTTCTTTTTTGGGGGTAACAATTTCAAAAACGCTATTCTGTAACTTGTTAATGGTGGCTTTATCCAGAAATGCGATATTATTTGCATTAGCCAGTGTTGAAAATAAATATAGAAGTATGAGCGTTGAAAAGTTTTTCATAATAATCACATCCCTGTAGACGATTCGATTCAGGCTGTAGGACCTAGAAGTAACCCTAGTATAAATAAAAACCAGAAAAAACTACCGACAATGATTGCGGTGATGTTGGCGGCACTGTATTTGGCATTCAATTTCCCCAGAGGATCACCTTTTAGCAGATTTATCTTTTCCTGAATTTCAATGAGTGGGTAGACGCTAAATAAAAATGCCGCGAGGATCAATAACCCCATATAGGCGGGTGATTCAGGTGAGCTTGATGCATTCAGGATGCCACCAGCGATGGATAAAAGCACAAAAAGGGTCGCCATCATATTGAGGTTATTACTGTCGTCGAGTTTTTTGTTCTGCATACTGTTCTCCACGCGCCGCGCAAGGGAATGGGTGAAGAAGATTGCGAAAATGGCACGCGGGATGGGCCAAATCGGTTGTTCCATATGAGGCTGCTGCAGCTTCCAGTGTCGATAGAACCAGTAAATGGTATAGATGCCTAAAGTCACGATATACATGATCGCAAACTTGGAAAGAGATACCGAGAAATATTCTGTGTCAGGGTCAACTTGAGGTTTAACTGGTGATGTTATTTCCGGAGACTCTTGTCTACTATCAACGGTTTCGAGGGAGTCTGTCTCTTGCTTGTCAGGTTCCATGTAGTGTGTGCACCCTGTTTCTTTAAATGTATTGTGCCAGTATCTGAATTTGGCCGTGTGTTTCCTGATAATCTGGCTAATTATTAACTAAGTTTATGAAAAAGTTAAGAAAATACTTTTAATCAGACTCAGTTAGCTGACATGGCCGGGAAATATTCCCGGGTTGTAGAAGCTGCTTATGTCAGCTAGCTGGGCTACCGATTGTCCGTATTTGTGGCAGTTTTATTGGAAAAATACTGGTGAATCATCTAAATTCGTAAAAAGGGTGCAAAATGTCTAAATACCAGGGGAGTTCGATATGTCTCAACTGACCAAAGAAATTGGTGATATCTGTATTTCCTGCACGATCGTGCCAATCGTTGGTATGTGTCTTGTCACTGCG
>JBFHWF010000029.1:0-27593 GCA_041589175.1 Gammaproteobacteria bacterium | reverse complement strand
TGAATACCATCCACATGCCACCCATCTTAGGAGACGTGTACTGGAAAGTATCAGTCATACGACCGCGATTGATGCCGGAACCGCTGTGCAGACGAGATTGACCGCCATTTGCACGACCTTCAAGGATAGTGCGGTACATTGGGTCAATCTTGCCGCCCATCTGCTTCCAGTTAGAAGACATAGTACCGAACTTAACAGTACCCATAGCGCCCTTCAGACCAACCCACTGGTCACGGTCTTTAATCTGGTCCTTGGAACCATCAGCATTCGCATCATCAACATCAACCTGGAATTCCATCTTGTAGATCGCGTTTAAACCGCCACCCAGATCTTCTTTACCTTTAACACCAATTGAAGAGGTATTGCTAGAAAACTGAAGATTGTCATCAGCAGTTGTTGTTGCATCGTCATCATCAAGGCTGTTGATGCTCACGTGAACATTACCGTAAACGGTAGCTGCTGCATTAGCGGCAAAAGGAGAAACCAGGGCTGCTGCCATGGCAGCGACTAGGAAACGTTTTTTCATTATGCAAGACTCCTGCATGTTGTTTATTGTCATAGCTATAACTTTTTGTGTGGTCAAACAAAAAATCATGTGTATTTATAAACATTTATCCGATCAAGTCAACCCTTTTGATCAAGCCTACTTGAAAAATAAAGCTATAAATAAAGCAGTTTTGTGAAAAATGTTATCCGCCAGTCGAAAAAAAAATCTGATTTCTTTTTTCAAAAAATATTTTTTTTTGGCACACATTCAATCAATAAAACCTGCACTCACTATAACGAGTTTTATGATTTAAATTCATTGAACTAACTAACACTTCTGAATCTTCACAATGTACCATGAAAAATTCGGGCCGCAGCAGGCATACCGATATTAATTAGAAATTAATAATATACGAAAACATTATAATAATATTTACTTATAGCCTAGCTCACATATACAATCATCCAATACTCATATTTAATTACTTTAGATGTGATTTTGTGAAATTTAGCTACAATTTTTAAGATTTTTTCAACAAGAAGTAAATATTGCAATACAAACGTAGTTACATACGCATTGCCTGTCTATAAATTTTTTTTGGGTTTAGATATAGCCACGACCGGGCTATTTTCATGCATCACTCTCTGTTTTTCTTACTAGTATGCCCGCTAACAGCTGACACACTGATCCCGACTGATAACCATTTTCGCTTTAATCTATTCGACAATACATGGCTAGCATCCACCCATATTATGCCTCGCCTGAATCAGGGAGCGTGGGTGCATGGCTCGGGAAAAAATCCTGAACTGATAATTTGGATACCTGGTGATGTTTTTTTTATAAAATAAAAAAAAGCCGACGAACGTCGGCTTTTTCTGTAACACCACAAAAGACTCCGTGGTGTCGATTGAAGCAGATAAATTAACGCTTCGAGAACTGAGTCGCACGACGTGCTTTGCGCAGACCCACTTTCTTACGTTCAACCTCACGGGCATCACGGGTTACGAAACCAGCTTTACGCAGTGGAGAACGCAGGCTCTCGTCATAGGCGATCAGGGCACGGGTAATACCATGACGAATCGCGCCAGACTGGCCAGTACCACCACCACCGGTTACCGTGATGTGAAAATCAAACTTGCCCTGCATCTCGACGACTTCCAGCGGCTGTTTAACCACCATGATTGCAGTCTGACGACCAAAGAACTGTTCGATAGGACGACCATTTACCTTAAATTCACCATTGCCTGGGCGCATAAATACGCGCGCACTGGATGTTTTGCGTCGACCTGTTGCGTAATATTGAGTGTCTGCCATGAGATTTCTCTTAAATTAATCTGTCAGAAGCCTAGATGTCGAGCACCTGAGGCTGCTGCGCTGAATGATTGTGTTCTGGACCGGCGTAAACCTTGAGTTTACGATACATCGCACGACCCAATGGGTTTTTAGGCAGCATGCCCTTAACCGCTTTCTCGATAACCATCTCAGGCTTCTTCTGGATCAGCTTGTCAAAGCTAATTGACTTGATACCACCGGGGAAGCCAGTGTGGCTGTAGTAGGTCTTATCAGACGCTTTACGGCCAGTTACCGCTACTTTTTCAGCATTGATTACAACAATGTAATCGCCCGTATCCACGTGTGGCGTGTACTCAGGCTTATGCTTGCCGCGCAGACGGCGTGCAATTTCAGTCGCCAGACGACCCAGGGTTTTACCCGCGGCATCGACTACGTACCAGTCACGCTTGACCGTTTCAGGCTTGGCACTGAATGTTTTCATGTTCTTAAATCCTAAAATGTTCGTACGCTACGAAAGGCGGGACATAATACAGAAATCGCGAAGCGGAAACAAGCCGAAATTCACAAAATCTACCACATACCATCAATTCTGAGTCGTATGACTGGCCGTGAAGCCAACAATGCGCCGTCAGGCGACAATAGACTGGGAATAATAGCACTATCGTGCCCATGAAACACGCAAAAAAAAAGCGTAGCAGGGGGTGCTACGCTTAAAAAATACCACCAAAGGAGGATGGAGGAGTCACTAAATATGAAACTAACGTATGTCAGCAATTCATAAGATAAGCAAATACTAATATATGGATCCGCAGCATGCAAGTTTTTTTTGACCTAAATCATGTATTTTTTTGCCTGCCGGCGTTTAAATATCTAGTTTGAGTCGAGTAACTATTTGATTTTTCAATAAATGCTGCTCGATAATCTCGTCGATATCCTGCTTGTTCTCATAGCGATACCAGACCTCTTCCGGGTACACCACAATAACCGGCCCCTGGCCACAGCGATCAAGACAGCCCGCCGTATTGATACGAATCTGCCCCTTACCGGATAAGCCCAGCTCCTTGATGCGTGCCTTGGCATAGGCTCTCAGCTCACTCGCGCCAGACTGCTCACAACAACGACGGCCGTCATCACGCTGGTTAGTACAGAAAAATACGTGGTGTTGATAGTAAGACATGGTTTCATCCGAATATTCAAATCAGCGCGCGCATTATACAATGGTTTAATGAGCTCATCTAAAAACCCTCCCGGAAACCTTCCCGGAGCCGACTCTCGACAATCGGGAGCCGACCTCTGTGTCATGTGCGGTATGTGCCTGCCTCACTGCCCAACCTATCAGCTTTATCAGAACGAGGCAGAATCCCCGCGTGGCCGCATTGCCCTGATGCAATCCATTGATGCAGGACGAATACAGGCGGATGAAGCCGCACTATTACACATCGATCACTGCCTGGGATGCCTGAACTGTCAGACAATCTGCCCATCACGGGTGCCTTATGGCTCCATTATTGACAGTTTTAGAACTGATTATCACAACGACATTGCAAAACCCTGGCTCAGTCGGCAGCTACTGGCCCGAAGCAGTCAATCCGGTGGACTTGAGTCAGCACTTAGCACGCTCAACCGGCCGGGGATTCGACAGCTGGTGAAAATGGGACAGTCCCTGCTCGGCATACCCGGCCCTGCTCTTGAGCCCGCGGCAAGGCTTACCGGTTTTTCAAACACGCCGGCTCAAAGCAGAGGACAGATAGGTCTGTTTACGGGCTGTACCGGCAAACAGCTTGATAGCCATACGCTAAGAGCCTGCGGCGAATTACTCAGTCACTTCGGTTTCCAGGTTGAGCTCGTGAATACTCATGGCACCTGCTGTGGCGCCCTGCATCAGCACAATGGCGCAGCACCCACCGCCGAAGCTTTAGCGCAACAGCTACAACACGACTTCGAGCAGAGCCGTTTCGACCATATCCTGTTTTTCAGCCCGGCCTGTGGGCAGCAACTTGCGTCACTACAGGATACCCGCCTGATAGATGCCCGGCTGTTTATACTGCAACAGCTACATCAACAGCAGCCTGAGTTTTCGCCACTGCAACAGCCCGTCGCCCTGCACCAGAGTTGCAGCCATCGCAATCTGTTAAAAGCCGGCGATATCAACTATCAGCTACTCGCCTTTATTCCTGAACTTGAGGTGATTGAGTCCAGCATGCCCGATCTGTGTTGCGGTGCCGGTGGCATTCAGCACCTCAACTACCCGGAGCAGGCGCAGGCACTGGTGCGTAAAAAGATACAGACATTCGACCTGCAACACTGTGAGATTTTACTGAGTGATAATATTGGCTGCAGCATGCATATGAAATCTCACCTAAACACGTATAATCTTAGTGTCGATGTTATGCATCCACTCAGCTTACTCAACCGGCAATTGATACGCCCATAAGGGATACACGTATGCGACATTTAAACCCACTCGACCAGTTTATCCTGCAGGCCGACCATGCACTGCGCACGGTGTTTGGCGAGCCGAAAACCACCGAGCGTATGAATCCCGCCACGGGTTTCAATGAAAACCCGCTTAGTGAAGTAGAACGAAAGCGTTCTGCTGGCCTGATGCGCGTCAACCATGCGGGGGAAGTATCGGCACAGGCACTGTATCAGGGACAGGCCCTCACCGCTCGCCTGGCGGAAGTTCGTGAAAGCATGCAGCGGGCTGCCGAGGAAGAAAATGACCACCTGGTATGGACCGAACAGCGCTTACAGGAGCTATCCAGTCACAAGAGCGTACTAAATCCGATCTGGTACTGCGGCTCATTTACCATCGGTGCCTGCGCCGGGTTACTGGGTGACAAATGGAGCCTGGGATTTGTTGCGGAAACCGAGCATCAGGTTATTCGCCATCTCGACAAGCACCTGAATAGACTCCCCGAACAGGATGAGCGTAGTCGCGCGGTATTACAACAGATGAAGATTGATGAAGCTCACCACGCCACGCTTGCGCTGGAAGGTGGTGGTGCTGAGCTGCCATGGCCGGTGAAGAAACTGATGGCGGCCATGTCGAAAGTCATGACCACCACAGCCTATTTTGCGTAAGATTTAATAAACTAAACAGCTTCAACAAACGCAGGTGCAGGTTTACGCGCCGGCTCTGCTGCTGGCGTTGTACGCTGGACACCTATCTCAGCAGTCCACTGACTGATTTTCTGCAACAGCAACTCGCGTTTGACTGGTTTCTGTAGATAATCTTTAGCACCCAGTTTAAGCCCCCAGGCCTTATCCGACTGCTGATCAGAACCACTGATGATGATAATAGGAATATGCCCGGTATCCGCCTGACGTGTCAGGTAGCGTGTTGCCTGAAACCCGTTAATCTCTGGCATGACGATATCCATCAGAATCAGGTCAGGTTTAACATGGCGCGCCATGAGAATTCCCTGCTTACCATTTTCTGCGGTATAGGTTTTCACACCCTCAGCCTTGAGTAGCTTTTCGAGTGCAAAAAGCTGTGTGCGAGAATCGTCGACGATAAGAATCGAAAGTCCATCACGTAATTTAACTTGTTGCTGGTCTTCAGTTTTATCGTGACCGAACCAGCGGCTAAGGATTGTGTTCTTCATTTGAGACAACTTCTTTTTAACATTTATACCTGTTTTAAATGATAGAGCATTTCCCACAATAAACTCGGAACTGGCTCACAGCACAGGTGTTTAGCGGATAGATTCCGACAGACGTAAGTATTTTACTACAGTATGAAAATTTGTCTTAACCCTTTTGGGTTAGTGGGAAATCAATAACGATAACGGGACGATGATGCTCATCACGATGTGCGCTGAGGCGGAGATTAACGGGTTCAGGCTGACGAGCACCCTTGTCGATATTGTTAGGAACGCGGTAGACACGAAAATCCAGCTCTAGGTCTTCGATACGACCATGCAGGGCACTGGCAGCCATAAATAGTACATGCCTTAGCCTCTGCAACACTGTCAGCTCATCAAAAGCATAGCCAGCTTTAGCCTGCATATCGATGCAGTCATCCCATACGCCTGCGCTGATGAAAACGGGTCGACGGAAATTAAACAGGCGCGCCGTGCTGGTCACATCACGCAGATCAGCCACTTCAGCCTGTTGCAGCTGACTGTTATGCTCTGGGATCACCGGGACAGCCTCACTCACCAGGCTGTTTGATTGTCACCTGTGGCTGATTGTTCAGGCCTGTGTTGGCGATCAGCATCAGGGTAGTGATTTCGGGACGATGGGACTGGCCATTGTTAGGAATGCGATGAATACTGAACTCACACTCAAGATCGGCAACCCGACCATGCAAAGCCGACGACGCCATAAACAGCACATGACGCAGGCGCTGTAGAACAGCCAGCTCATCTACGATACGGCCGGTTGTATCCACAAGTTCGACACAGTCCTTCCAGACGCTTTCTGACATATACACCGGACGATTAAAATTAAATAACCGCGCCGTGCTGGTGACATCACGCTGAAGTACGGGTGCCTGCTGGAGTTGTGCGTTGCTCTGCATATGAATTACCGCCAATAAACCTCAATCTATAACAAGTGTAATCATCTCGCGAAATTTCGCTGTTAATCTGATCACAAATTAGCCAAACGCTCCGGCCGATATTAGTGATTAAAGTAAAAAATCCATCTTTTTCAAGCACTTTGACCACGATGTTAAGACTTTTCTGATAAGCGGTGAGTTTTCACTACCCTGTGGACAAAATTCACGGACCACCGGTCAGACTAAACACCACCGATTTCAATTTCCTCATGCACATCCAGCCCCTGCTGAATACCCTCAATCACTGCGCCAATGAACGGTTTTAGCGATTCGGCATCCAGCTGATTTCGATCGATGCCCTCGAGCCACCCATACAAGGAAATCTTAAGCTGTTGCTCCGTGCGAACATGCTGTTCGATATCAAATATTAACTTTTGATATTCATCCACTGCTGGCGTTAACTTTAATTCTTTTAGTAATCGCTGCAAAGGCTCAAACCATGGGCTGTTTTCCTGAATAATCCCTAGCTCTACAGCCGCAGGCAGGCGACTGGCATCAAATTCATCACTGATCCAGAGTCGGAATGAGGTTTTCTGCAGGGAGTGATAAAGTGGTTCATCGGAGATTAGAAATACCTGCAAGTTCTGCGGATTTGCCTGGAATGTCACATCACTATAGTGCCACACACCATTCCCTAAAAAGCCGTGTAGACGAATATGATTCATAAATTGAGTCTTATGTAACTGATCCAGAATCAACACCGTCTGTTCTGCCTCACTCTGGGCACAGGCTTCGGTAAGGATACGATCGAAGGCCTCCACCGGTGGCTCTTCGATAACCTCCTCGCCCTCCTGTATGCGAATAATCTGCGGCACCGGCTTATCCTTGCCAAACTCGTAATACAGCACATGGTGCGCACCTAGCACATTGGCCAGCGCATGAGCAAAGGCCGTGCGCCTGCGCCCGCTATCCCCTTCGACATTCAGGCAACGTATGCCTTCTACCGGATTGTCGAGATAACAGCGTACACCGTAGTCGTAGCTTTCGCTGGAACTAAAACCGTGATTTGCGAGTGCGGATTTAAGAGGGTACATAGATAAAACAATCCATCTCCTGATAATTAATCACTAGAGTAACCTCACAGCATCGAAAGATTCAAGCCTGCTAATGAAAGAGCATATGTCTGATATTTAACATCAGCTGGGGTAATATCAGGTTTGAATCTGACCCATGAGAAAACCGGAATGTCTGATCGTCACGATCTTGAACTGTTAATTCACGGCCACCTGCCCATCATTGTGATCGAAACTCACGAAGAAATTCGCGCCCTGCAGCTGGTAGCAAAAGCCGCGACCCGAGATTATCTGCCAACCTTCAAGTGGAGCGTCACTGAAGGTCTGCAACGCATCGACCTGTCGCTGGATCCGCAACGTAACGTGTCCGATCCCGGTGATGTTCTAAAACATATCAAGGCTTCGCAATTGCAGGGCGTTTATATCCTGCTGGACTTCGAACCCTATCTCAGTGATCCGGTAAATGTTCGACTGCTGAAGGAAGCCGCCATGCTGTTTGACGACAGTAAGGGCAAGCTGGTACTACTCAGCCATCAACTTGAACTCCCAGCCGGGTTACAGTCCCTGGCAAGCCACTTCCGACTGAGTCTGCCGGATGGTGCAGCGCTGGAAAAAATGATCCGCAACGAGGCTCAGGCCTGGCAGCAACAGACACGACAGAAAGTCCGCACCGACCGACAGACTCTGGATCGCCTGGTACAGAATCTGTCCGGCTTAAGCCACCGTGATAGTAAACGACTGATTCGCAATGCCATCATAGATGATGGCGCCATCACCGAGTCTGACCTGCCAGATGTCATGCAGGCTAAATACCAGCTGCTTAATCAGGACGACACACTCTCGTTTGAATATGAGACGGCCCACTTTTCCGATCTGGGCGGCATGCAGAAGCTCAAGCACTGGCTAAATCAACGTCAGGCTATTTTTAGCGAGCCCGGTGACAGCAGGCTCGATATTCCCCGTGGCATACTGCTACTCGGTGTACAGGGTTGCGGTAAAAGCCTTGCAGCAAAAGCTGTTGCTGGCATCTGGGGGCTTCCCCTGCTGCGACTGGATTTTGGCCGACTCTACGACAAGTATGTGGGTGAAACGGAAAAGAACCTGCGTCAGGCTTTACATACAGCAGAGGTCATGTCGCCCTGTGTTCTGTGGATCGATGAACTGGAAAAAGGCATTGCCAGTGGCAATGATGATCAGGGCACGTCGCGCCGACTCCTTGGTAGCCTGCTTACCTGGATGGCCGAAAAACGACAGCGTGTATTCATCGTTGCCACCGCAAACCAGATCGATGCGCTTCCCCCCGAGCTAATACGCAAGGGACGACTGGATGAAATTTTCTTTGTCGACTTGCCGGATGCTGAATCCCGAGAAGCTATTTTTCAGATTCACCTGGCGAAACGCGAACTGGATAGTGCGGCTTTCGACCTGCAGGCCCTGGCGGAAGCCAGTGAAGGTTTCTCGGGTTCTGAAATCGAACAGGCAGTGGTATCGGCCCTGTACTCCCATTACGGTACCGACCAAAAACTAAGCACCTTCGACCTGATAGAAGAATTGCAGCGAACTCGCCCTCTATCGGTAGTCATGTCAGAGCAGATTCATCAGCTAAGACAATGGGCCAGCTCGCGTACCGTCCCGGTTAACTAGTTTTGGGCTAAAAGGTATTCGACAGGGTAAAGCGACGCCGCAGATCCCGTAGCAGCAGGAATAACCAGGGCCAGACGATAGCCCCCATCAGGCTCGGCAGAAAATAACTGCCAAGAGATGGTGCCTGACCCACCATGCCTGTTACCCACAGCACAAGCACCTGCTTGGCGACCAGCAATACCAGCACAACCAGTGCCTGCTGTGCCAGGGAAAACACTCGAATTCGCTGATAGCCAATCTGAATAAAATACACGATAAGAACCATACCAAGGGCGTGCTGCCCAAGTATCGAACCCAGAGCAACATCCAGCAACAGGCCAAACACCCAGGCTGCCATAACACCCACCTGCTCCGGTACCGCTAGCGCCCAGTACAGCAATACAAGTGTGACCCATTCAATACGTAGAAAAGACAGAGAGTCGGGGATTGGCCACATCTGTAGCATCATGGCGATAATGAGTGTGGGCAGAACCACCCGGTAACATTTTCGTGCCACCATTATTCCACCGCCTCTTGCACCGTTGCCGGAGATTCGTCTTCCGGCAATATCTCTACATCTTTAACCGGGGGGTTATGCCACACCAGCAGCACTTCACGACTACGATCAAGGTGCGCCATTGGCTCGGCAAGCACCGTAGAAAATGATTCCCCCGCCGGGCGCTCTACAGACACCACTCGGGCGACAGGATAGTTAGGCGGGAAGCGCCCACCAAGCCCCGAGGTCACCAGTAGATCACCCACTTCGATATCAGCGTTATGCGGGATATAGCGCAGCTCCAGTCGCTGCGGATTACCCGTACCAAACGCCGTGCCACGGAGACCACTACGGTTGACCTGTACAGGGATTGCATGGCCTGGATCTGAAATCAGCAAGGCCGTCGCAGAAAAATTACCCAGATGAACAATCTGCCCCATCACACCCCAGGCATCGATAACCGCCTGCCCAATATACAGGTCACTGGATGCCCCCTTATTCAATACCACCTGCTGCTTATAAGGGTCGAGGTCGATAGACAGTATTTCGGATACCAGTACCAGCTCACCCACCTTGGGCTGGGCACTGAGCATACGCCGCAGGCGCTCATTTTCTTTTTCCAGCACACTCAACTTCTGCAGGCTAACCTGAGCACGAAGCTGCTGCTCTCGCAGCCTGCGATTTTCTTCGAGTAGTTGCTGATGGGAGCTGAAGGATTCATCAGCCCAGCTGACCAGCTGGGATGGAATATTGATGAGATAGCGCAGGGGATAAACAATATAGCTTTCGAGACTACCACGAACGGTTTGCAGTGCCTGCCAGCGATGATCGGCCACCATCACCACTACTGATAACACGAGGAGTATCAGGGCACGTAGCGTAACCGATGGTCCCTGTAGAAATAATGGTTGCATAGGTAAACCTCATGCCCACATTAACGGCCAGGCAGCCATACGTTACTCAACGGCAAAGAAATCGCCACCGTGTTCGTCGATCAGTTCCAGTACACGCCCACCACCCCGGGCAACACAGGTCAGGGGTTCTTCGGCCATGATGACCGGCAGGCCTGTTTCTTCCATTAACAGTCGATCCAGGTCACGTAAGAGTGAACCGCCGCCTGTTAATACGATACCGCGTTCCGCGACATCAGCACCCAGTTCAGGTGGTGTCTGCTCCAGCGCTGTCTTAACAGCACTCACAATACCGTGCAGTGGCTCCTGCAGCGCTTCAAGAATTTCATTACAGTTGAGGGTGAAGCTACGGGGAATACCTTCCGACAGGTTACGACCTTTCACTTCGATTTCCAGCAGATCCTTACCGGGGTATGCTGAACCAATCTGATGCTTGATGCGCTCCGCCGTTGCTTCACCAATCAGCGTACCGTAGTTACGGCGCACATAGGAAATAATACCTTCATCGAAGGTATCACCACCGATACGTACTGAGGCGGAGTAAACGATACCATTCAGGGAGATAACCGCGACTTCCGAGGTACCACCACCAATATCCAGCACCATCGAACCACGCGGCTCATCCACCGGCATACCGGCACCGATCGCTGCCGCCATCGGCTCTTCGATCAGGTACACCTTGCGAGCACCGGCGCCAGCCGCAGACTCTTTAATTGCACGTCGTTCAACCTGGGTCGCACCACAGGGCACACAGATCAGTACGCGAGGGCTGGGGCGTAACATGGCACTCTCATGTACTTTGCGAATGAAGTGCTGCAGCATTTTTTCCGTCACATGGAAATCGGCGATCACACCATCGCGCATCGGTCGTATGGCAGTGATATTCTGTGGGGTACGCCCGAGCATTCGTTTAGCTTCATGACCATAGGCTTCGATCGCCTTGGCACCACTCCCCCCACGGTCCTGACGGATGGCCACAACGGAGGGTTCATCGAGCACGATGCCTTTGCCACGGGCATAGATCAGCGTATTCGCTGTTCCAAGGTCAATCGAGAGGTCATTGGAAAACATGCCGCGAAAGCGTTTAAGAAACATTCGTGATTAACTCGTTATATTTTCTTTATCAAATAGGAATGGTCACGACCCAATAGCAGCCGCAACAGGAAACTAGCGGTACTCTATCAACGCCGGGGCCTTTGAGCAAGCATACAAGGTGGTTTCAGACGTGATAATATGCTAATTTTGCGCGGTTTTTAGCGCATTTGGCTGGTCTGGAAAAATTCCTGTGATATTCCTCACAGGGCATAATCCCGGAACTACCCCGGCCCCCTGTAAATACTCGGTGCCAGATCCGGCCTGAACACTCACGGAGATATCCATGTCATTGGGACCTGATGATGTAAAAAACATAGCCCATCTGGCGCGTCTGCAAATTGACGAGTCACAGATCGACGGCTATGCCAGCAACCTGTCGAGCATTATTGATCTGGTTGAGCAGATGAATGCAGTGGACACCTCGGATGTTACACCCATGGCTCATCCCATGGACCTTGCCCAGCGCCTGCGCGCAGATGAAGTGCTGGAGACGGACCAGCGTGATGAATTCCAGAAAATTGCTCCAAAAACTGAAAATGGGCTTTATCTGGTACCTAAGGTTATCGAGTAAACAGTCGCATAGCATCACTCGAAACCCTGAAGATTATCAAGAGAACACACAGACATGTATCATACGAAAACGCTGAGTGAACTATCCGCCATGCTACAAGCGGGCGAGGTGACATCGGTACAGCTTACCGAGCACTTCCTGGATCGTATTAAACAGCTCGACCCTCAGCTCAACAGCTTTATTACTGTTACTGAAACCAGCGCACTGGCTGCCGCAGCTGCCGCCGATGAACAACGTAAGGCTGGAACTGCAGGCCCACTAACCGGCGTACCTATTGCACATAAGGATATTTTCTGTACCCGCGGCGTTAAAACCTCCTGCGGCTCGAAGATGCTGGATAATTTTGAATCACCATACGATGCAACCGTGGTTGAAAAAATGCAGCAGGCTGGTGTCATCATGCTGGGCAAAACCAATATGGATGAATTTGCCATGGGCTCCTCTAACGAAACCAGTTACTACGGTGCCGTTCGTAATCCCTGGAATACTGAGGCCGTACCCGGCGGTTCTTCCGGTGGCTCTGCATCCTGCGTCGCGGCTCGCCTCGCACCCGCCGCCACAGGAACTGACACCGGCGGATCGATTCGCCAGCCCGCATCTTTCTGTGGCATCACAGGATTAAAACCGACCTATGGCCGGGTATCTCGATACGGCATGATTGCCTTTGCATCCAGTCTCGACCAGGCCGGGCCTATGGCACAGAGTGCGGAAGACTGCGCACTGCTAATGAACGCCATGGCAGGCTTCGATACCCGAGACTCAACCTCACTGGATGAAGCGGTTCCAGATTACACGGCGCAACTTGACCAGCCACTTAAAGGCTTAAAGATCGGTTTACCTGAAGAGTATTTTGGCGAAGGTCTGAACGAAGACATCAACAGCACGATTCAGCAGGCTATCGAAACCTATCGATCACTGGGTGCAGAAACGGTATCCATCAGTCTGCCCAATACGCACCTGGCTGTTCCCGTTTATTATGTAGTCGCACCTGCGGAATGCTCTTCTAATCTGTCACGTTTTGACGGTGTGCGTTTCGGTTATCGCTGTGAAGATCCACAGGACCTTGAAGACCTCTATAAACGCTCACGAGGCGAAGGCTTTGGCGCTGAAGTGAAACGTCGCATCATGGTTGGCACCTACGCTTTATCCGCCGGTTACTACGACGCCTATTACCTTAAGGCACAAAAGCTGCGCCGTATGATTTCCGATGATTTCAAAAAGGCTTTCGAGCAGGTGGATGTCATTATGGGTCCCGCTGCACCGGAAACCGCGTTCAATATCGGCGAAAAAGCCAGCGATCCGATTTCTATGTACCTGTCGGACATTTACACGATTGCGGTCAACCTGGCGGGCCTGCCCGGCATGAGCATTCCCGCCGGCTTCAGCAACAACATGCCAGTAGGACTGCAGATCATTGCGCCACATTTTGCAGAGAGCAAGCTGCTGAATGTTGCACACCAGTACCAGCAGAAAACCGACTGGCATCGAAAAATTCCCGGCGATTTCGAATAGAAAAGGCGCCAACTATGAGCCAAAACACAGAACACTGTGTTCGCGATAGACAAGTTTAAGAGGCATTCTTTATGGAATGGGAAACCGTAATCGGTCTTGAGATTCACGCACAACTGCGTACCAAGAGTAAAATTTTTTCATCGGCATCTACCGCCTATGGTGCAGAGCCTAACACCCAGGCCTGCGCAGTCGATCTTGGACTGCCTGGTGTTTTACCCGTCGTGAATGCGGAAGCCATTCGCATGGCCGCAAAGTTCGGACTTGCCACCGGCTCACGCGTATCAAAACACTCCGTGTTTGCGCGTAAAAATTATTTTTACCCTGACCTGCCAAAAGGCTACCAGATCTCACAGATGGAATTACCGATTGTTGCAGAAGGCACTATCGATATCGAACTGGAAGACGGTAGCAAAAAAACCGTGGGCATTACTCGCGCTCACCTTGAAGAAGATGCGGGCAAATCACTGCATGAAGATTTTCATGGCATGACCGGTATCGACCTTAATCGTGCAGGCACTCCGTTACTGGAAATTGTTTCCGAGCCTGATATGCGTTCTGCCAAAGAAGCGGTCGCATATATGAAAAAGATTCACTCGCTGGTGCAGTATCTGGAAATCTGTGACGGCAATATGGCGGAAGGCTCTTTCCGTTGTGATGCCAACGTTTCCGTTCGTATCAAGGGTGAAGAGGAATTCGGCACGCGGACTGAACTTAAAAACATCAATTCATTTCGCTTTGTTGAGCGCGCAATTAATATCGAAGTTGAGCGTCAGATTGATATTCTTGAAGACGGCGGCGAAATCATTCAGGAAACCCGCCTCTACGATGCCGACAAAAATGAAACTCGCTCCATGCGCTCCAAGGAAGAAGCAAATGACTATCGCTATTTTCCCGACCCTGACCTGCTGCCGGTTATCATCGATGACGCGTACCTAGAAGAGGTTCGTGCAACGCTGCCCGAATTACCTGCAGAAAAAACTGCACGCTTTGTTAGCGAACTGGGTTTGAGCGAATACGATGCCGCATTACTCACAGCATCCCGCGACATGGCTGATTACTTCGAAGCCGTGGTCAATGCATCTTCCGATGCAAAAACCGCAGCCAACTGGTTAAACGGCGATGTCGCCGCACGCCTCAACAAAGAGGACATGAGCATCAATGATTGCCCGGTTAATGCAGACATGCTGGCTGGCATGCTCAAACGCATTGAAGACAACACCATCTCCGGCAAGATCGCCAAGGACGTGTTCAACAGCATGTGGAATGGCGAAGGTGATGCTGATACGGTTATCGAGAAGAAGGGCCTTAAACAGATCACCGATGACTCTGCTATTGAAGCCATGATCGACGAAGTTATCGCTAACAGCCCTAACCAGCTTGAACAATATCGTTCAGGTAAAGATAAATTATTTGGTTACTTCGTCGGCCAGGTAATGAAAGCTTCACAGGGCAAAGCTAACCCAGCACAGGTCAATAAAATTCTGAAACAGAAACTGGACGGCTAAGCCATGTCCGATAACGACCTGCTGCATCGTTTTGTAATCGAGAACACCCGTGTTCGCGGTGAAATGGTACACCTGCATGCGACCTGGCAGGCGGTGCTGGAGCGCCATCATTACCCGGATACCGTCAAGCACATTCTGGGTGAAGCTTTCGCCGCATGCGCACTACTATCGGCCACCATCAAGTTTGAGGGCTCACTGATTCTACAGATTCGGGGCGACGGCCCCCTTCATCTGCTAGTTGTACAGGCCACATCCGAAGGAACTCTACGCGGCCTTGCACGATGGCATGGCGATGTACCTTTGGATAACCTGCAGTCTATTTTCGGTAATGGCCAAATGGTAATGACCATCGAGCCACTACATGGCGAACCTTACCAGGGTATTATCGGCCTGCAGGGAACCCATATAAAAGACGCTATCGAAAACTACTTCACGCAATCTGAACAACTACGTACACGTCTGTGGCTCGCCTCGGACAGCCAACTCTGTGTGGGCTTCCTGCTTCAGGAACTGCCTGCCGAAGGCGGCAGCCATAGCAACCTCGATAAGGGCCTGCACGACTGGGATCACGCGCAGCATCTGGCCGATACCATTACACGAGAAGAGTTGCTCACACTCTCGACACAAACCGTTTTACATCGTCTGTTCCACGAAGATGATATACGCCTGTTTGATCCCAGCCCGGTGAGTTTTCGCTGTGGCTGCTCCAGTGAACGCATTGAACAGATGATACTGTCCCTTGGTATCGATGAAGCCCGTAGTATCATCAAGGAGCAGGGTAATATCGAGGTGGACTGTGAATTCTGTAATGCACACTATACTTATGACAAAGTGGATGTCGAGCAACTGTTCAGCCAGCCGACACCACAGGACCCGCCAACCACTCACCACTAAAGGCATGGATTATGAGTGTCAGCCATAGCTATGATGCTTCGACGCAAACCCTGAGCCTTCGCGTACGGGACCGTTTCAATTTTGATATTTACGATGAATTTCGCTCAAACTATCGAGATTATAGCTGTGAGCAGGTTAAACAGATCGAGCTTGATCTTGCCAGCACCGATTACATGGATTCCGCTGCACTGGGCATGTTATTACTGCTCGACGAGCACTTTAAACATTCCCCTTTACACATCACAAACTGTTCAGAGTTTGCCAGCAACCTGTTAAGGATTGCTAACTTTCATCGCAAGTTTAATATTTCCTGTATCCGTGACTAACAATACCCACCAGACATTTCTTAACGAAGCGATAGCGCTGGCCGTGCAATCCGCAAAATCAGACGGCGGGCCGTTTGGTGCAGTTATCGTCAAAGCTGGAAAAATCATTGGACGCGGATACAATCAGGTCACACATAATTGTGATCCATCAGCCCATGCAGAAATAATGGCCATACGTGAGGCCTGTCAGACATTACAAAGCCACCAGCTCGACAACTGCATTATCTATTCAAGTTGTGAGCCCTGCCCCATGTGCCTGTCGGCCATCTACTGGGCTCGCATCCCCGAACTGGTCTATGCCGCAACTGCCAGTGATGCTGCCGCTGCAGGTTTCGACGACCACTTTATTTATGAAGAACTTGCTAAAAATCCTCAGCAACGACAATTAAAGAGCCTTCAGCTATCACATCCTGACGCCGTAAAAAGTTTTCAGGCATGGCAAGCGAATAGTGAACGCGAAGACTACTGATCTGAACCGATCAACTTCCCTGTCAATAATCCTCGGCCATAAAGTGAAACGCCACTCTGTGAGTGGCGTTGAGTTTTAATCTAGTCGTTATAGATTGGAATCTTCAGATAGTGCTGCCCATTAGACTCTGCCCTGGGCAACTGCCCAGCGGTAAGATTCACTTGAACGCTCTGGTATATCAGGCGTGGCAGTGGCAGTTTTGCATCACGGGTTTCCATGAACTTGACGTAATCATCTTCACTGCGATCGGCAGGCAGGTCGACGTTCGATGCCTTGCTTTCGCCGATCGTCGTGAATGTCTGTAATTCACGATTACCAGGATAATCGTGACCGGGGAAGACCTTAGTGTCATCAGGCAGCGTATAAAGTTTCTGAGTAACGGACTGGTACAGATCTCTGGCACTGCCCTTGGGGAAATCACAGCGCCCGGTACCGATACTGGGCACAAACAGCGCATCGCCCGTAAATAAATTATCTTCGATCTTGTAAGTCGTGCATGCCGGGGTGTGCCCAGGCGTATGCAGTACTTCTATGGAAATACTTCCCGCCTGTACCGTATCACCATCTTTTACCAATTTGTCGAAATCACCACCGGATGTATCGAAATCATTTCCAAGATTAAAAACCTCCTTAAAGGTTTCCTGCACCGTAGTAATGGCGGCATTGATCACCAGTGGAACTTTATATTTTTCTTTAAGGTGCTGCATGCCTGTCAGGTGATCGGCATGAATATGAGTATCCAGTACATAGTGTAGTTTGAGCTGGTTACTATCAATAAAGCCATCTAGCGTATCCAGGCTTTTTGTCTGTGTACGCCAGCCGATCGTATCCAGGTCGAGCACTGGATCGAACACCACTGCATCCTTAGTTTCCGGATCATAGACAAGATGGGTAAAGGTGAACGTCTGCTCATCAAAGAATGTCTTTACTTCTACCATTTTCGTTTTCCTGGCTGTTTAGTGTGTATCAGCAAATCACTATGAGTATAGACAGGTTTCCGGGAATGTTTCTATCGAAGCTGAACCAGGCCAACATTAGTTCAGCAGCCATGGAATCAGGCCATCTAGCAACTGCTGTGTATGAGGGCGATGGCTAAATAAGTGATCCGCCCCATCAATATTCATGAGTTTCGACTGACCTCGAGTCAGGCGAATAATTGCCTCAGCCTCACTGGCCGGCACCAGCGCATCTTCACCCGCTCGTATGGCCAGTATCGGCAACACACACTGCGCCATCTGTGCACGCATATCAAAATTTTCCACATCCTCGACAAAGCTCGGTGCCACGGGATACGTCTGACCCGCTACCTGGATACTGGACATTCGCCCGGCCCTGAGTTCAGGCATGGCTTTTCCAAAGTGATGCAGAACATGATTGGGAGCGGCGGGCGATGCCAATGTCACCAGCTTACGCAATTGAGACAGACTACTATCTGCCAGCTGCGAGGCCGCGAGGCAGGCCGTGCCTCCCATGCTGTGCCCGAGCAGGAAGCTGGGCGCCTGGTAATGGGATTGAAGGAATCGTGCTGCCCCCTGTATGTCACCCAGCATACTGGTGAAGTGGCTATGGGCGAAATCCCCTTCACTTTCTCCCAGACCCGTGAAGTCAAAGCGCAATACCGCAATTCCCGCCTCTGCCAGTCCTTTGCTCACTCTGGCCGTGGTGAGAGTCTGACGGGTACAGGTAAAGCAATGACAGGCAATGGCATATGCCAGTGGGGCCTGCTGCTGCGGGAAGTCTAAACTACCGCTAATTCTGACCCCTTCATATCCCTCGAAGTGGACGTCTCGACGGCTGGTTGGCTGTTTTCTGGACATAGATAGCGACTCACCGACTAACGGATGCATTAATAATGCTTTATTTTATACAAGTAAATCAATAATTTACACCATTACACCAGGAAGAACATTAATTGTTCATAAAATAACCATATTAAATTCACAAAATCAGCATATTAAGGCTTTAACTAGTACTGAACTCGCTATATAATTCGCCGAAACTTGCGCCAGATCAAATTTGTTGCTGGTGCCATAAAATTCTTTATCTGTAACCATCGTTAAAAAAATACAACGAGAAAGGGTGGTTAGAAATACAGAATTTTTTACTTTTTTAGGAAATTTCAATATGTCTAACGCAGCAAAAGACCAGGAATGCGGCAAGTACGCATACGCCATCACACAAACCGGTTTCAAAGGCGGCATGATCGTCGATGATAACGGTGACATGATTCAGATTACTGAAACACACATCAAGAACGCGATCGATCAGGTACACGCAGCATGGGATGCGAATCGCGAAACCAAGCAGTCTATTCTTCGCTAAGACTGCCTGACGAATTCACCTCCCCGTGAATAATAAAAAGCCACCGGGTTCGCCTGGTGGCTTTTTTTATGCCTGTTTTCCCTCTGATGAATCCATCACTCGGTGCTTGGCCTGCAGAAAATCCTTGTGCGACACATAGATCAGGTCACAGATGCGTCGCACCATTAGCTCCTCGTAGCTATCGAGAAAACCGTCCGCATAAGCGACACGCCACAGCAGCTCTACCAGATGGATTTTCTGCGCCTGGTCATAATGGCTGGCGATGAGGCGGGTGAACTGGTGATAGTCAGTCGCTGCATGCTTCTCTGCCTCTGCCAGCCTGAATAACTCCGCAGCCTCTGATTCTGACAGCCCAAGATGCTCGATTAATGCATCATGCACCATATCGACTTCGATTGTCTGCATCTCATCATCCTGCAGACACATCTCCACCAGCAATGCGGCCGCCGCCAGATTCACCTGATGCTCTGATTCCACTTTATCTGCTGATGGAGAAAAATACTGGTTAAAGAATCGCTGTATATCTTTGATCATTCGTTAGCCCATATCAGAAACACGCTTACATTCTAACGAAATAAAAAACCAAATACACAGGAAGATATTCAAGACAGGCTAAAGAAGCACCTGCAAAACCGAGGTGCTATATGCAGATGACCAATCTGCAGGAGTCTTTATTATTATCGTTATTAGAGACAACCGGATGTTAGCAACACCCGGTTGCGACATTTCAGAGACACTAGTTAGAACTTGGCAATAATACCGCCAACAATTACCGAGCCATCACCGACCAGTTTAGAATTATCAGCCAGACCGCCGTCTGCACCATCAGCCCACAAACCATAAACCGTGACTTTCCTGCTCAGTTTATGCTGGTAAGCCAGTGCCGTCATGGTTGCATCATCATCCAGACCCTGGTCCTTGATACCATATGCAAATACGACGCTATCAGTCCTGTTCATTTTATGCTTAACACTAAAGAAAGTGTTTTCATCATCAAGCGTTTCGTCATCTTCTACATTTTCATACATCAGGCCAAGCCTGGTATCACCCATCTTGTAACCGAAAGACAGCTTCATTCCTGTCTCATCGTTTGTATCAGACTTTTCAATTGTCTGGTGGGCAACTGCAAAACCAATGGCACCCATTTTGATATCATAAGCGATACTCATCGACTGACCTGCATTTTCAGCAGATGCCCTGTCATCCCCCGCCGCATACTGAATCGCCAGTACACCAGGACCAACCTTGCCCCAGTAACCAATAGAGTCATCATTACGCGTATCCTGTCCCTTGTCGATGATATTATTGAAATCTGCCCAGGTATCACTCAGATGCTCAACGTTTTTCTTGCCCGCTTTTTTATAAGGCGAATCATCACGGCCAATACGTACCTGGCCCCAGTCACCTTTCAGGCCAACGTATTGCTCACGTGACTTGATGTGATCATCTGAAGTTTTACCATTATCTGTCATATCCACTTCCCACACGAAGCGATAGATAACAGCAGTACCACCATCTGTATCCATATTACCCTTGATACCTACGCGTGATTTATGAGAAGTAATAGCATTAGAGCTAGTATCGGCAGTTCCATCATCCTGTGAAACGCTACCTGCAGACAGGTGAGCCTTACCGAAAATTGTTGCATCAGCAGCAGCCATAGCCGGTGCAGTCATTGCAGCGATCATTGCAGCCAGCGCTGTCTTATTAAAATTTTTCATGAACTGAGTTACCTTTGATTTGTCACCAGGGGTGTATTTACGTTTTCTGATGGCATGAATCTTATTTTTATTTTGTTACAGACTTGTGCAGAAAATATGTATTTAATGTGAACATATTTTTTAAATTATGTTACAGGCTGTGTAACATAGCTGTAGTAATACCTGGCCATGACAAACCTGGAAAGGAATAAGCAAACGGAAGGTGAGGAGGGGATAGAGTCAGAGTTCATTACATATGAAACCAGTAATGACTCTGACCTATATAGAATTAAGCTTTATCGCTCCCAAACACGCGAGCATGTACGCGACGCCATGCATCATCACCAAATGCGCATTTGATAACTAATGGCAGGGCACATGAGCCTACTGACAACAACTGATCATGAAACATTTTTAGAGAAAACCCTTCTTGCGAAGAGACTTCATCTCTCAAGGCACGAATCAGCGCCCAGCCCGTTGCATAGCCCATAGGAACAGTTGGTGACTGGCAGTACCAGTTGAGATCAGCTCGCGCCTGATCGATAGAAAAACCGAGCTCGTTACACATTCTCTGTGCTGCATCATCAATTGATAATCCGCGAGTATGTAATTCAACATCAATCATGACACGCATTGCACGCCACAATCTATCACGCAACATAATAAACTGATGATCGGGCTTATCCAGAAAACCCTGCTCATGCATCAGATCTTCACAATACAGCGCCCAGCCTTCATACAGAGTAGCTGATGCATTTAGCATACGCGGCAAACTATTTCGCGGATTCTGGTTTGCCGTAGCAAACTGAAGATGGTGGCCAGGAAATGCCTCATGCACACAGGTCAGGTCAATCGATATCCAGTTATGTTCCAGCATATGCCCCTGTGAGCGAACCGGGGTTACATAATAGTATCCGCGTTGTTCAGGGTCACTATAGGTAGGCTCATCATAAGCCGCAAAGGGTATTTCATGCCGCAGAAAAACTGGCGTCTCGACAACCTTCAAAGATTGTGACTCCGGCATTGTCACCAGCTGTTTATCACGTACAAAATCAAAAGCCGCCTTCATGCGGTTTCTATAAGCATCAAGCAATACATTATTATCATACTGCGGATGATTTTCACGAATCCTGGACAGCTGTGACTCGATAGAATGCTCACCTGGCAATTCCCTACTTAAAACCTCAAGCTGCTCTCTAGTTTCATTAAACAGCTTCTCGCCAAACGCATGAAGCTGGTCTGCATCCAGATCCAGGCAGTGCCAGTCATTCAGTAATTCGTCGAAGTGTTTTCGGCCACAGGCAAAACTACCCTTTGCTTTTGACTGCAGATCCTGTTTGAGGAAACGAGCAAAATCTTCCATTGCATGTGCCGCATCATCACATACCGGTTGTAAACGTGCCGGGTTCTGAAACTTGCTTACAATCATAGGATTTCGTAATACATTCCTCAGATAATCGACACCCGCTTCCGCACTGGCAATGGCATCATCGAGCCATTCCGCTGGTATATTTTCAGGTTTCTGATCGAGGTAATTACGTGCTGCACGTAAATGCCCGGGTATAGCCTGCAGGCGATGCTTGAGAGCCTGATGTACATTTTCAACCGGGCGATTAACTAGTTGGTGGATTGCCTCAAGCGGTAAATAATTTTGCGGACGACGGTAGCGCCAGTCATCATCAATCAACTGTTGTAGTTCGATGTTTACCGCATTGTAGAGGATGGTGAAATCCAGTCGCTGGCTTTCATCAAGCTCTGCCACTTCCAGCTCATCAAGCGCAGAAATGACTTTCTGATTAAGTGAAATTAATGCGCCAATTTCTTCCTCATCGAAAGGTGTCAGTTTCTCTTCGTAACCATTTACACCTACGTGTACCGCTTGTTCTGGATGATAACGAAACCAGGCGCCGTAATATTGCTCGAGTAAACTGTTAAATGCTTCTCGGCTATTCTGTTCTGACATTCAGGTGATCCGGTTATTCTTCTATTATTTCAAAATCATGGGTCACTTCGGCTGTTGCCGCAAGCATAATCGACACCGAGCAGTATTTTTCAGCTGTCAGGTTAACAGCCTTTTCAACCTGTTTCTCACTCAGCCCCTTTCCCTTGACAGTATAGTGAGCATGTATCCGGGTGAAAACTTTAGGAATCTCCTCAGAGCGTTCTGCGGTGATATCCACGACACAGTCACTGATGGGCTGACGCGCTTTTTGCAGGATCATAACCACATCAAAAGCCGTACACCCCCCCATGCCAACCAGCACCATTTCCATCGGTCGAGCAGCCAGATTACGTCCACCCGCGTCCGGCGCACCGTCCATTACAACGGAGTGACCACTGCCCGTTTCACCGACGAATGACATATGATCTAACCATTTAACCCTGACTTTCATACATTTCACCTAAAAATAACTTGCTGAATATTTTAAAATTTGCGTTAATTAACTAAATATATCAGGGCTGCTGATAAAATTAACTATAATTAGCCCATATTGGTGCGATACTGAAGCTATGAGCCTTTTACCCAAAGTCGACAATTCGAATCCATCGCTGGAGCTGTTCCTCAATCATTGCCATCGCAAGACCTACCCGGCAAAGAAGAACATCATCCACGAAGGCGATGAACCCCATAGCCTTTACTATATCATCAAGGGCTCAGTCAGCGTACAGACCGAGAATGAAGATGGCGCCGAGATTATACTCGCCTATCTCAATAGTGGTGATTTTTTCGGTGAGGCAGGCCTGTTCAAGGACGACCTTGATCGAAGCGCACAGATAGTCGCCAAATCCGCCTGTGAAATCGCGGAAATTTCCTATGTACAATTCCGTAAGCTGGTAAAAGAAGATCCCGAAATCCTGTTTATGTTATCAGGACAGATTTTTGATCGCCTAATCAAGACCAGCCAGAAAGTCCGTGACCTGATTTTCCTTGATGTATCTGGGCGCATCGCTCGTACCCTGCTCGAACTGAGCAAGCAGCCTGATGCCATGACGCACCCTGATGGCATGCAGATCAAGATCACCCGTCAGGATATTGCCAAGATTGTCGGCTGTTCAAGGGAAATGGCTGGCCGAGTTCTCAAGGAACTCGAAGAAGATGGCCTGATCTCGGCACACGGTAAAACTATCGTAGTGCATGGCGCCCGCTAGCAGCCTGACTGTTCAGGCAAATAGCTCCGCCAGCTTTTCTCCGGGTTCTTCAGCTCGCATAAAGGCTTCACCCACCAGAAACGCGTGAACATTATTGTCGCGCATCAGCTTTACGTCGGCCGGTGTATGTATACCACTTTCTGTAACCAGAATACGATCCTCCGGCAACATGTCTAGCATATCCAGTGTGGTCTGCAGACTGACATCAAAGGTTCGCAAATTTCTATTATTAACACCCAGAAGCTTGGCGCCTGTCGCTATCGCTCGCTCCATTTCATCACGATCATGTACTTCCATCAGCACATCCATCTCAAGATGATGTGCAAGCCCAAGCAGCTCATTTAACATGGCATCACCCAGTGCAGAAACAATCAATAAAATGCAATCGGCATTCATGGCGCGAGCTTCGTAAACCTGGTAGGGGTCGACAATAAAATCTTTACGGATCACCGGCAGGGATACTGCCTCTCTTGCCTGCATCAGATACTCGGGGGCCCCCTGAAAAAAATCACGATCCGTCAGAATCGAAAGACAGGCAGCGCCACCTTTTTCATAGCTACGAGCAATCTCTGCAGGAACAAAGTTTTCACGCATCACACCCTTGCTGGGCGAAGCTTTTTTTATCTCTGCAATCACACCGGATTGTCCCGCTGCAATTTTATTCTCTATAGATCGAATAAAGCCCCTGACAGGCAGCGCATTTTCTGCACGCTGACTTAGCTGCTGTAGTGATTCATTCGCAGCGGCTTCTGTAATTTCTTCTGCCTTGCGTCGCAGAATTTTCTGCAGGATATCGGATTGCCCGGTCATATCGTTCAACTTTAAAATTTATTACTGTATTCAACCAGCGCATCAAACTTTGCTCTGGCACTGCCATCGGCAATCACAGCCTGGGCTTTTTCCACGCCTTCTTTCAGCGAAGTTGCCAGCCCAGACACATAAATAGCAGCACCCGCATTCAGGCTGACAATATCTCTTGCAGGGCCTGCTTTATTATCGAGCACCCCCTTGATCATTTGCAGGCTCGCAGCTGAATCTGCTGCACGTATATCGGCAAGATCAGCGCGTGACATGCCGAAGTCTTCAGGTTGAATGGTATAGGTTTTAATGTCACCATCTTTCAGTTCGGCAACAGAAGTTGCGCTGCCAATACTGATTTCATCCATCCCATCATCAGCATGTACGATCATGACATGATGACTTCCAAGTTGTTTCAAAACTTCAGCAAGTGGAACCAGCCAGTCCTTGCTGAATACACCAATCACCTGGTTTGGCGCACTTGCGGGATTCGTCAAAGGCCCGAGCACGTTAAATATTGTACGTACTGCCATTTCCTTGCGTGGCCCAATCGCGTGTTTCATGGCACCATGATGTTTAATGGCAAACAGGAAGCCTGCCCCCACGTTATTGATACATTCAGCAACCTGTTCAGGTGAAATATCAAGATTAACACCTGCCGTTTCCAGCACATCCGCACTACCTGATTTACTGGAAACAGAACGATTACCGTGCTTGGCAACGGTAGCACCTGCAGCAGCCGTTACAAAAACTGAGGCCGTCGATATATTAAAACTGCCGGAAGCATCGCCACCGGTACCACAGGTGTCTACCATATGATCACCCGTGACACTCACTTTTGTTGAAAGCTCACGCATCACCGACGCGGCTGCAGCCACTTCGTCTACAGTTTCACCCTTCATACGCAGTCCGATCAGGAACCCACCGATCTGCGAGTCGGTTGCCTGACCGCTCATGATCAGGTTCATTACCTCGGACATCTCTTCACGAGTTAAATCTTTTTTTTCGGTTACCGCTTTTATTGCAGATTGCATATCCATAGGATCACCTTTTTTATACTGCGTATTTTTATACGTTATTCTACGATTTCATATTCAGAAAATTCTGCAGCAGTTCATGGCCATGACGAGTGAGAATCGACTCGGGGTGAAATTGCACGCCTTCGACTGGATACTCCTTGTGGCGCACCCCCATGATCTCATCCATACTGCCATCTTCATTTTCAGTCCATGCCGTTATTTCCAGACAGTCAGGAATCGATTCTTTTTCAATCACCAGCGAGTGATAGCGAGTCGCTTCATAGGGGTTTTCCAATCCACTAAACACACCCACATCTTTATGATGAATCATGGAGGTTTTACCATGCATGATTTCTCGTGCGTGTATAATTTTGCCACCAAACACCTGACCGATACTCTGATGCCCCAGGCAGACGCCGAGTATTGGCAACTTACCCGAAAAATGCTCAATTGCCCGCATGGAGATCCCCGCCTCATTTGGCGTACAGGGTCCGGGCGACACCATAATGCGTTCCGGCTGCATGCGTTCAATATCCTCTATCGTAATCTGATCATTACGATGCACCTGCACATCCGCACCCAGTTCACCCAGATATTGCACCAGGTTGTAGGTGAAGGAATCGTAGTTATCTATCATTAACATCATAGGGATGTATTCTCGACTTTTCGTTGCAGCTGCTGCAACATTTCCTGTGTTTGTTTGAGCTCTTTTAACAACTCGTCCTTGCTAGTAGGCTGTTGCAGCTCCATCAGGCGTTCCTGCTTGGCCTCTTCAAGATTGTTTAGCACCACCGCAATAAACAGATTGATAATAACAAAGGTACCGACAACCACAAAACTGACGAAATAGAGCCAGCTCATGGGATGTAACTCCATCGCGGTGTACATCACATCGGTCCAGTCCTCCAGCGTCACCACCCGGAACAGCGTTAGCAGTGACAGCCCCAACGTCCCCCAGAGCTGTGGATCATGCTCATGGTACAGATGGAATCCAGCAACCGCATAAATATAAAAGATGACTCCCATCAATAACACCACATGCATCATCCCTGGCAGTGATCGAACCAGTGTGGTGACGATCAGTCGCAGTTCGGGGATCGTCGAGATTAGCCGCATCACTCGTAACAGGCGAGCCAGGCGAGCAATCATGGCAAACTCACCCGTACTGGGCACCAGAGATAACAGCACAACGGTGAAATCAAACAGGTTCCAGGCCGAGCCAAAATAACGACTGAAACGAGGTGCTACAGCGGTGATCTTCATCACTGCTTCCACAATAAACACCAGCAGGATAATGTCGCTGGTAAATTCGAGCCACTCTCCGTAGTTCTGCACTACATAGCTGGAAGTCTCCAGCCCGAGTATCACGCCATTTAAAATTATCAGCGCGATTATGACTTTATCAAACAACGGATGATGAACTACCGATGCGCAAATTGCTTTCATTTAATACCACTCCAAAAGCGTTTAGCTGTAGTGCACCGGGTAAGCGCATCCTGATGACTCAAGACTTAGTGCAGACCCCGATAGCTACAGCGCGATCTAAACTAATTTGAACCGTCAAGCCCGGCTTCGGCCATGGCAACGGCGCGGAAAATTGCACGCCCCTTATTCATGGTTTCAGCCCACTCGTTCTCAGGTACGGAGTCATACACAATACCCGCACCCGCCTGTATATTCAGGGTTTTATCTTTGATAACCGCTGTGCGAATTGCAATAGCGGTATCCATATTGCCACTCCAGGACAGATAACCCACGGCACCAGAATAGATACCGCGTTTTACTGGCTCAAGCTCGTCGATAATTTCCATCGCACGAATCTTGGGGGCACCACTCACTGTGCCC
>JBFHWF010000028.1:0-28015 GCA_041589175.1 Gammaproteobacteria bacterium | reverse complement strand
GCTTCGGCACCAGTGCCGCCAGTAACAGTCATGCTGATGAAGCCAGAATCATGACGTGTATAGGTACCGTCAACGGTATAGTCGATGGCAGAATTGATGTCGGGACGGTGATCGATGTGGAAAGTGCCATCATCTTTCATGCTCAGATCCCATTTAGAGCCAGGACCATTATAATCGACGCTATTGACTGAAGTTTCAGAGCTGCTGCTGTCACTGCTGCCGCCACAACCAACGAGTATGCTGCCGGTAAGGGCGGCAACGGAAAGAGCGGTGAGGCTTTTCTTGAAAAAAGTAGAGTTAGACATAGTTATCCTCCGGGATAAGATTAAAAATTCGGGATAACGTTTGTCATTTAGGGGGTAATCTTTGAGTGTTATTAAAGCACGTAGAGAGCGAATGTCACCCCCATTAAAGACGAACGGTAGGAATATTTCCCTATTCGATGAAACCGGCTTTTGTTCTGTGAACCGCTTCAAGTTCGGTGTATGAAAATCACTGAATGATCATAAACTTAGCATCCCCCAAACGGGTGATTAAAGCGGGTGATAGTCATCCGCTGACGGGAGATAAAATGTCAGAACACTTCTGGGAAACGCGTAAACTCGATGAATTGAGTACGGATGAGTGGGAAAGCCTGTGTGACGGCTGTGCCCGCTGCTGCCTGCTCAAGCTGGAAGACGAAGATACCGGGGAGCTGCATTTTACCAATGTGAGCTGTCATCTGCTCGATATAAAAGCCTGTCGATGTCGTGACTATCCCCATCGGCTAGAGCGAGTCCCCGATTGCTTACAGGTAAGGGATATGTCGCTTGAGCAATATGGCTGGTTACCCGAGAGTTGTGCATATCGTCGCCTGGCAGAGGGGCGTGGGCTGGCTGACTGGCACCCCCTGATATCCGGCGATGCGAATAGTGTGCGTGAAGCTGGCATCAGTATCGCAGGCTTTGCCGTAAATGAAGAGAACGTGCATCCTCAGCAGCTGGAGTTACATATTATCGAGCTTACTAAGTGCTAAGCTGGCCAGGCCAGGGGTATGAGTGATATTTCTATCTATTATCAATGCCTTAGACTGATTAAGACGGGATTATTAAATTGATGCTCAAAATTAATCTAGTAAGTGCTTGATATCCATCGGATTTGTTGTATCTTTGATATATATCCGAGGAATCTACATGGCTAAAGAAGCAACCCCCAAAGCAATCTACCTGAAAGACTATACCCCGCCCCAGTACTGGATAGACTCTATTAGCCTGCGCTTTGAGCTGGGTGAAGAGCAAACACGGGTTGTTTCTGAGATGGATATACGGCGCAACACCAATGTGAATGGGCCGAAAATACTTGAGCTGGATGGTGAATCACTACGGCTGGGATCGGTGTTTCTGAATAACCGTGCGCTGAGTGACAGTGAGTTCAGTGTGACGCCCGAGGCGCTGTGGATACCCGATGTCCCCGATGAGTTTACCCTGCAGGTAGAAACCTTTATCAAGCCTCAGGAAAATACTTCGCTGGAAGGCCTTTATAAGTCATCGGGTAATTTCTGTACCCAGTGTGAGGCGCAGGGCTTTCGCAAGATCACCTATTATCTGGACCGGCCGGATGTGATGGCGACATTCACGACCACTATCGTAGCGGATAAGTCGCTTTACCCGGTCTTGCTTTCCAATGGTAATCTGGTCGATGAGCATGAACTGGATAACGGTTATCACAGTGCCACCTGGGAAGATCCGTTTAAAAAACCCAGCTACCTGTTCGCCCTGGTGGCCGGTAACCTGCAGTGTGTGTCAGATCGCTTTGTGACACAGAGCGGACGTGAGATCGACTGTCGTATTTATGTGGAAGCTCATAACCTGGATAAGTGTGATCATGCCATGCGCTCGCTGAAGAAATCCATGAAGTGGGACGAAGACACTTATGGTCGTGAATACGATCTGGATATTTATATGATCGTCGCGGTGGACGACTTTAATATGGGTGCGATGGAAAACAAGGGGCTCAATGTCTTTAATTCCAAGTATGTGCTGGCGCGCCCGGATACTGCTACCGATACCGACTTTATAAATATCGAGGGCGTTATCGGTCACGAGTATTTTCATAACTGGAGTGGTAATCGAGTGACCTGCCGTGACTGGTTTCAGCTGACCCTGAAAGAAGGTCTCACGGTATTCCGGGATCAGCAGTTTACCTCGGATATGAATTCTCCCACGGTGAAACGTATCGATGATGTAAATATTTTACGTACCCGTCAGTATGCGGAAGATGCAGGTCCTATGGCGCATCCCATTCAGCCAGATTCGTATGTTGAGATAAATAATTTCTATACGGTCACGGTATACAACAAGGGTGCTGAAATTATTCGCATGATTCATACCTTGCTGGGTAAGGACAACTTTAGAAAAGGTATGGACCTGTATTTTGAGCGCCATGATGGTGAGGCTGCAACCACCGAGGATTTTGTTAGTGCAATGGAAGATGCCAGTGGTATCGATCTCAAGCAGTTTCGGCGCTGGTACCATCAGGCAGGTACACCCGAGTTATTCATCGAGTCAGAATATGATGCTGACACAAAACACTTGCGACTAAAAATCCGCCAGTCCTCACATATCGAAGCTAACCGTGCCTTCCATATACCACTCAAGCTGGGTGTCATAGGTTCCGATGGTAACGAAGTGGCTGGTTCAGACAGGGTTGTTGATGTTACTCAGCCAGCTCAGCAGGTCGACTTCGAAAATATCGAAGCTGGCGCTGTTGTATCGGCCTTAAGAAATTTCTCGGCACCGGTGAAATTGAATTTCATGCAGGATAACCAGCAACTGGCATTCCTGATGGCCCATGATACCGATGACTTTAATCGCTGGAATGCATCACAGCAGCTGGCAATGCATATTATTCAGGCGTTAATCGAGGATCAGCGGCAGGGTAGAGAGCTCAGACTGGATACATTTTTTGTCGATAATTTTCGCAAAGTGCTGCTGGATGCAGATCTGGATAAAGCGCTGGCTGCACGAATATTAACCTTGCCCAGTGAAGACTATATCGGGCAGAACATGGATGTTATTGATGTAGATGTGATTCACTCGGTGCGAGAGTTCTGCAAGCAGACTCTCGCCTATGAGTTGATGGATGATTTCAAACAGGTATATACCGAGAATCTGTCTGATGACTATACGCTGGATGCACTCGCAATGGGACAGCGCAGTTTAAAAAATATCTGCCTTGGTTACCTGATGTGTAATGCAACGGAAACCGCTAAACATGCTGCCATTGAGCTGGCGCAGAAGCAGTTTTCTGGCGCAAGTAATATGACAGATCAGATTAGTGCACTTCGCGTGCTGGCGCATTACACTGAAGAGCCAGGGCAGCAGGCATTACAGGAGTTTTACCAGAAATGGGAATCTGACCCGCTAGTAATTGATAAATGGTTTTCGGTCCAGGCTACCGCCAGTGGTGTGCATGCGTTCAGGCGTATACAGTCGCTGATGGAACATCCGGCTTTTGAGCTGACTGTACCCAATCGAGTACGATCGTTAATTGGTGCATTTTCCCAGACGAATCCAGTGGAGTTTCATCGTCTCTCCGGTCAGGGTTATGAATTACTTGCTGATGTGGTGATTCAACTTAATAAAATAAATCCTCAAATTGGTGCGCGCCTGTTGTTGCCGCTAATTCAGTGGAAAAAATACGGTGCCCAACGGCAACAAATGATGAAGGCGCAACTGTCACGAGTTGCCAATACCGCGAATCTTGCCAAAGATATTTATGAAATTACTGAGAAAGGTCTCAGGGCATAGTCTATATTTGTAGAGGGATATTTATACAGGATGTTCTTGTGTTGCAGGTGACAGGTAGTTACCAGGCAATAGCAGTAGAAGTAATCAAAAATAAATAATAATGATAAATACAGACTCCGCTGGTGATGTATCCAGTATTGAAGCGCGGTCTCAGCCTGTTATTCTTGTAGCAGATGACGATCCAGCCATAAGGCTCCAGATTCGACATGTGTTGAAGAAGATGGGGTATCAGATTGTTGAAGCAGAAAATGGGCTTCAAGCTCTTAATTATATAGTCCAGCAACCACCAGACCTGATTATTATGGATGCTATCATGCCTGAAATGGATGGCTTCAGGGCATGCCGAGAAATATCAGAGCTGGAATCCTGTAAAGACACTCCAGTGTTAATGATCACGGCCCTCGATAATGATGATTCGGTGATCTCGGCATTTGAATCGGGCGCGACTGATTATGTTACCAAGCCACTGAACTGGTCAGTGTTAAAGTATCGCATCCAGCGAATGCTGGTTACTGCTGATGCGCAGCGTAAAATTCGTCATATTGCTTACCATGATGTACTGACCGGGTTGCCAAATCGTGTGCTATTCAATGATCGCGTCGAGAGAGCAATTTCACGAGCGCAACGAGAGAGCACAGCTTTTGCATTGCTGTATATCGACATTGATCATTTCAAGGTGATTAATGATTCGATGGGGCATGCTGTTGGCGATCAACTGCTCAACCAGATAGCTGAACGCTTTACGTCAGTACTTCGAAAATCAGATACAATTGCCAGACTGGGCGGGGATGAGTTTACGATAATTGTCGAAGGTCTGAATGTTCCTGATCAGGTGTCTATAGTCGCACAGAATCTGCTGAAGCGACTGGCGAAACCCGTTTTACTGGCAGAGCGGAATATACACGTTACTGGAAGTATCGGTATCGCTATGTATCCGCAGGATGGTGATGACCTGGGTGTGTTACTTAAGCATGCTGACATAGCGATGTACCGTGCAAAGGAATCTGGTCGCCAGCAATTCCAGTATTATGCTGAAGAAATGAGTAGAAAAGCCATGCGGCGACTGGATCTGGAAAATCAGTTGCACCATGCGCTAGACCAGGACCAGTTTGAAATTTATTATCAGCCCAGGATACATATGCTTAGCGGGAAATGCCTGGGTGCAGAAGCGCTATTGCGCTGGAATCATCCACAGAAGGGTATTATTTCACCGGCCGAATTTATACCGGTTGCAGAAGAAACAGGGTTGATAGTAAAGCTCGATAAATGGGTAATGAAGCATACTTGCAAACAGCTTGCAAAGTGGAAGCAGCAAGGACTGTCTCTGGATGTTCTATCAATAAATATCTCTGCTCGCTATTTTAGTGAAGGCGGCCTTGCGGACGACTGTCGAGAACTAATTGAAGATAGTGGGCTTGATGCAAGCCAGATCGAAATTGAGCTCACAGAGAATACTCTGGTGAAAAATCAGGATCGTGCCAAAAGAATGATCGATGCCCTGCATCAGCAGGGAGTAAATATTGCGCTTGATGATTTCGGTACGGGTTATGCCTCTATGTCTTATCTTAAGGCGTTCCCTTTTGATACGGTTAAAATTGATCGTTCATTCGTGAATGATATACCTGAAGATAAACAGAATACAGCCATTGTGAGTGCGATGATTCAGCTGGCATCGGCACTAGATCTAAATGTAGTTGCTGAAGGTGTGGAGTCGGAAGCGCAAAGTGCCTGCCTGGTTGAAAGTCATTGTCAGCATGCACAGGGCTTTTTATGGAGTCGTCCCCTGTGTGTGCGGGAATTTGAACAGTTTGTGAAGTAATAAATCAGGTTTTTCGTTTACGTAACAGTATTTCATAGACCGCTACAGCAATAAGCGAAATGATGGCGGCAATCGCTAGAAGAATAATAATAGAACCGGTTGTTAGTGTGGTTTTCTGCGGCTCTTCGGGCTGACGTGCAGGTGGTGGCTGTATCTGCTTCGAGACGGTTTTTTCAGGTTTCTCGTCACTGTCTGGTTGACGCTTGAAAGTCTGCTTTTCGATGTTCTGTGTTAACTGATTATATATCTGTATGTCCATATCACTTTCTTTAAGTTCCTCCTGCATCTTCTCGTAAGCGGCCTGAGCCTCACTATGGCGTCCAGCCTTTTTCAGTTGGTCGATATTACTCCAGTGTAAATACCAGTAATAGCTATCGTTGTAACCATTGCCGCCGAGCTGGAGCTCTGCCTGCGTAGCTCTGATTTTTAAATCCTCCGGAAGACCATGCTTCATGGCGCTATAGGCGGCTGCAGATAACCGGTTGTCATCGAGTCGAATGGCATTGGCATAGGCTCTGTCCTTGTCTTTAGTCGCGATCAGGGCTGCACTGTCATTGTTTAGCCGGAGGTATGTGGCAGCCATATTGTTATGATTAAGACCTCGAATAAACCAGTAAACAGGGTCATTGGTGTGGTGGGGTTCAATTTTATTAAGCCTGGATTCAAGCTGTTTCAGCTGGCTTAACTGTTCTGAATGAGTAAGGGCAGAGTCACTTGCATGGTACTGCGCCACCGTGTTTGCAATATCTTCTTCAACACTCGGATTTATACTAAAGAGTTCTTCAAAGTGTGTTTCAGAATATACCGATAGAGGTAGCCAAAGCAGCAGACTGATGCTAATCAATAGACGTTTAACTCGCATGTTAATAGTGAATGTTCGCATGTAAATGATCAGCCTTGTCAAACGCATCGGGTATACCGTTATGGGGTTCTATGTCCAGTTCTAGTTCATTACGTGTCATTGGGCGGCCATTAGTTTCGAGTTGCCAGAAGGCATTTATGCTGTTTTCATTTTCCTTGAGTGCGGTATGGAGTATCCAGTAGGCGATGGCAGATTCTTTTGAGTTCGGCGGTAGCAGGATAACGAAGTCGACGGCACCACCTCGCTGATGTATACCGTTGACGGCATTACTGTACCATTCGTTACGCTCTGGGTTGCGCCATCCACTACTTAGCCAGAGGACAGCGTCGGGAACGGGCAGCGGCTTATTATCGAGGTCATAAAACCTTTCACCTTTGTGAAGAGCGTGCATTTTTTTATTGAAGGCTCGGTTAATGCTCTTGGCCAGGTCAAGCATGCCGTCATTAATAACAAGTTTGTACTTGCTCTCCGTTAAGGGATTACCCTTAAGAGAGTCAACGTTTTCTGGGAGTTCGCTGATTTCGTGTCGCATAGGAATCGGGATGTTACCGTTCTCACCGCGACCATAACGCTTGATATTATAGTGATTAATGTACTCCTGCCGGATCATGTCTTTATAATCCATTTTGATGATGGCGCGATGCGCCTCAGGTGGAAGTTGGTCTGAGGTAATAGACAGGATAACCTGGTAACTGATTTTTGGGTTATAGCGCTTCTGATCGATATGTCGAGTGCCACCACCATATTGTTGCCGTTTGCCTTTCGGACCTTTGCCTTTCTTGTAAACCTGTGGTTGGTGCTGAAACGGGTCTGGTCTGAATACGAGTCGGTGCCGATTCCTGATGGTGGCATCGAGAGCATCAGAGACCCATCGATAACTGTTCTTGTGAATTCGCGCATTACCCTTGAATTTTGATAACAGTTTTATTTTGCCATGCTGTTTGTTTACAACATCGATACGCCAGCTCAAGCGCTGTGTATCGTGTAATGGGCCGGTATACTCAATTACAAACGGTGTCTGTTGCCCGATTATTCGCGATTCGGCATCACGAGTAATACCTTCTTTCAGGAATTCGCCGGGGTTGATAATGATAAACGACTGTATGGCATTACTTTCCGGATTGGCCGAGGTGGTAACAGACAGGTGAGGTGAGAGGATTTCTGCGGCTAAAGAATTAGCCTTGAAGAGTATGAATAAATAGCATGAAAATATGTAGATGGGCGTCAGTTTTGTAATACTCATGCAGCATACTCACTGGTTTTGTAGATCAATATAGACCAGTCAGTATGTCTGCACAAGTAAAAGCGGATTAGCGATTGATTTTGCAGCGCGTTTTGTCCGAGTTTTTTGCAAGGTCACAGTTCAGGTAGACGGATTCAGCAAGACGGGTATCAGCATAACGGTTGTTGGAGTAGAGGGTGTAATTCTGTCCCTTGTATTGTGCGCAAACATTCCACTCACTATAGGTGTAATTCATAAACGGTATATAGTCTTTCTGTTCTTTCATTGCGATCAGACTGAACTCACCTTTATCATTGGTGCTGGCGGTTTGTACAGGATGCCTGCACAGCATGTCGTCACCTTTAAGGCTAAGCAGGATTTTTATATCGTTTAATGGTTCGCCGCTATGTTTGATGACGCCATCAAAATAGGGGCTAATGTTTCGGCTTTGCGTGCCTAAGCTACAGGCAGATACAGAAATAATGAGTGCGATGGTCGCGGAAATAGAAAGCAGTCGCATGGTTTGTTCCACAATATTATTATTTAACTCGGCCTGATTTTGTAGTCAGTATAACCCCATATGAATGCCATTATAGCCAAAATCAGCCCGTAAAGGTCATAGTAACGAAAATAAAACTTATGCGTGCGTGTAAGCTGCTCTTCGGCAACTCCGAATGCGGGTAGTATGCGTCGAGGTAGCCAGCCGCTTTGTGTATCACTGTAGCTAACTCTATCCCAGCGTAAGTTATCAATTGTTTTAGATCCCTGATAAATATAGATTTCACCTCGTGGTGCAAGGTGTAGTAGTTCGCTTTTACGATCGGGCTCTTTATTGACCTGGGTATTATTCTTGAGTACCTGAACAAATAGTTGCTGACTCTCGTACAGAGGGTCATACCAGCGTTTCTTAAAGGGAAACTCAAAATAATGATTGATTGCAGCGAACGACAGTATTATCAGGCTGGCGGCAAAGCAGCCATTGAGGAGCTTGAGTAAATGCCGCGATATGAAATGAATCCTCAGCAGGTATAAGCTAAATATCACCATCGCCAGAGTCTGTAATATTAGTACGGTTGGATAATCAGAGGGCAGATAGGTGCTTAGTATTAATGAGTTGAAGTTAATACCATAGTCACTCATCAGGAAACGGAAGTAATACTGATAAAGAAAAAACAGGGTAAACAGGCTGGCAGCGACGTAACTCAGGATTTCCAGTTTATGTCGCGTCAGCAGTGGAATAATTGAGTGCGCCCTGATGGCGCCAGTCAGGGTAGGGTGAGTTGACCAGTCGCAGCTAAAAAGAGAAATGTCTTTAATTTTTCCTGCCAGTTTCAGGCTGTTATGGGGCTGAAGTGCATAGTGCTTTTTCAGGCGTGCCTGGCATGATTGAGTGATAAGAATTTCGTTGGCTTCAGCAGAGGATTCAACCTTGGCGGCGACGTTGACGACGTCGCCAAAGATGTCGTCCAGTTCTATCAGGCCTTTACCCGTGTGGATACCAATTCGACTACGCAGGCTAAAAAAAGGATCTCGTTCGCGTTCCTGTGACAGCATCTGTTGAATCGCGATGGCTGCCTGTAGCGCGTCGTCGGCATGCGTGAATGCAGCCATGATTGAGTCACCCAGGGTTTTGATAATTCGGCCATGGTACTTGCGTATAACCGGGAATAGTAATCGATTGTGGCGGTCAAGTAATATGCGTGCGTCGATATCGCCACGGCGACCCCAGTGGCGAGTCGAGTGCTCGATGTCTGAAAAAAGTATGCTGACCTGCTTACGAGACCTCTCGATGACTTCGATCGTGCTTTTATCGGTTAACATCGTAAGTATTTGACAGTTATATCATGGGTACTCACACTGGTAAGTACCCATGAAAGTTTATGCCTTACCCTGAAGCTGCAGCAGGATATCCTCATTCTCCAGTGTAGATGTATCTGAGGTAATCGCTTCGCCGCGTGCAATGTTTCTCAGCAGGCGACGCATGATTTTTCCTGAGCGTGTTTTTGGCAGGTTATCGGCAAATCGTATCTGGTCGGGTTTGGCAATGGGGCCAATCTGTTCGCCAACCCAGCTGCGAAGTTCCTGAGTCAGGGCTTCATCGATGCCTCCTTCAGGGCGTACTCCCTTGAGTACCACATAGGCAAAAATAGCTTCACCCTTAACCTCATGGGGATAACCCACCACGGCTGCTTCGGCGACGCGCTCGTGTGCGACCAGTGCCGATTCAACTTCCATCGTACCCAGGCGATGTCCGGATACGTTCAGCACATCGTCGATGCGCCCCATGATCCAGAAGTAACCATCGGCATCTTTACGTGCTGAGTCTCCGGCCAGATAGTACTTGCCGTCAAACTTCGGCCAGTAAGTATCGATATATCGCTGATCATCACCCCAGATAGTCCGTAGCTGTGATGGGAAAGGCTTCTTAATAACCAGGTAACCACCCCTGTTAGCCTCGGTAATGCTGTTGCCATCTTCATCGACAACATCGGCATCGATTCCGGGCAGGGCAATGGTACAGGAACCAGGCTTGGCAGCGACAACGCCGGGTATCGGCGCGATCATATTGGCACCAGTTTCCGTTTGCCACCAGGTGTCGACAATGGGGCAGCGCTCCTTGCCGATGATGGTGTGATACCACATCCAGGCTTCCGGGTTAATGGGTTCACCTACGGTTCCAAGCAGGCGTATGGAAGACAGATCGTATGCATTCGGGATGTCATCACCCAGTTTCATGAGCGCGCGAATGGCGGTAGGGGCTGTGTAGAAAATCGTAACCTTATGGGTCTCACAGATTTTCCAGAAACGGCCGCCGTCGGGTACTGTGGGAGCTCCCTCGTACATTACAATGGTGCCACCGGCGGCTAGCGGGCCATAGGCAACATAGGTGTGGCCGGTAATCCAGCCAACGTCGGCGGTGCACCAGAAAATGTCATCATCTTTCAGGTCAAACACCCATTGGTTAGTCACGATTGCACCCAGCAGGTAACCGGCACTGGAATGCTGGATACCCTTGGGTTTGCCGGTTGAGCCGGAGGTGTATAACAGGAACAGTGGGTGTTCAGAATCAACCCACTCGGGCTCGCATTCAGCTGGCTGTGCATCGATGGCATCATGCCACCAGAGATCACGCCCCTGTTGCATGTGGATATCGTGTTTGGTGCGTTGTAAAACGATGACACGCTCGATACTTGGGCAACCCCCCGCTAATGCCTTGTCGGTTGCTGCTTTAAGTTCAACAATTTTTCCGCCACGGTGTCCACCATCTGCGGTGATAAGCATTTTCGCACCGGCATCGTTAATCCGGTCGCGCAAGGATTCAGCAGAAAAACCACCGAATACAACGGAATGAATGGCACCGATACGGGCACAGGCCTGCATAGCGATGACCGCTTCTGGGGTCATGGGCATATAGATAACGACTCGGTCACCCTTCTGGATGTTTTGCGCACGCAGTGCATTGGCAAACTGATTGACCTCATTGCTGAGTTGTTGATAGCTGATATGTCGTGTGTCGCCTTTTTCCCCTTCAAAAATAATCGCGGTCTTGTCGGCCTTTGTATCCAGATGTCTATCGATACAGTTGACAGTAACATTGAGCCTGCCATCGGCAAACCATTTGAAATGGGGCGCCTTGCTGTCATCCAGTACCTCATTAAAGGGCGTGTGCCAGTCAAGGTGCTCGCGGGCCTGCTGTGCCCAGAAGCCGGTGTAGTCTTCGGCCGCGGCCTTATGTAAAGCATCGAATTCTGCCTGCTTGATTGTCGCCTTGGCGGTGAATTCGTTGGAAGGGGGGAACTGTCGATCTTCAATCAGGACTGATTCGATATTGTTATCCGACATGCTGGCTCCAGGGTTAAGAATTCAGGGTCATTTTCATCACGTGTGTACGAAGCATACCGCAGTTATATCTGCAATTGAAGCTGATGACTCTCTCGAGAATTTAAAGGGTGCTTTCTCTGAAGGTGCAAGAACGAGTTGCTATTTATCGTCGTGCAGTCTGGCGCATTGAGTCTGTCTGCCAGTGTTGCCTTGCCCACTCCCAAACTGTGCTCAGTGATTCATGGCGTAGTTCAGCTGGTGGTTGCTGGCCGAGGAATTCAAGGCAGTCGACCAGTAAAGGTATATTGGCCTTGTGGCCGATACCAGCCGCTCCGGTCTGCTTGCTGAGTTTGTCACCGTTGGGGTGAACGATGAGGGGAAGGTGGGTGTATTCAACAGCAGGGTAGTCGAGGCACTGCTGAAGAAAAATCTGTCGTGGTGTTGAATCGAGTAGATCCGCGCCACGTACCACATGGCTAATTTGCTGGTAGGCATCATCGACGACCACAGCCAGTTGATAGGCGAACAGGCCGTCACGTCGTCGAATGATAAAGTCCCCCAGATCCTGTTTGAGTTGTTGGGCATAATGGCCAAGTAACTGATCCTTGAAGCCAAATGCCTGTGAGGGTGTGCGAATTCGAACCGCATAGTCCTGCGGATGGAAGTCTTCAAAGCGGTTTCGTACACAGGTGCCCGGGTAGATACCGCCCATGGGTCCGTGGGCAATCTGCCCCTGTTCTGACTGGGCGCGAAGTTGCTTACGGCTGCATCGGCAGGGGTATACCAGATCAAGTTGTCTGAGCTGTTGTAGAGCGGCCTGGTATGCCGCTTTGCGTTGCGTCTGGTACAGGACTTCTCCATCCCATTCGAAACCATAAGCCTCGAGGCTTTTCAGAATACTGTCGGCAGCGCCTTTTACATTACGCAGTTCGTCGACATCCTCCATGCGCACCAGCCATTCTCCCTGACGGGTGCGTGCTTCCAGATAACTGGCGATTGCGGCTACCAGTGAACCCTGATGAAGGGGGCCAGTTGGGGAGGGCGCAAAGCGTCCACGATAATTGCTTTTAGTTGATGGGGAATATGGCGAACTCATGAGCTATTGAGGGCCGTTTGCGAGAGATGCCAGGAAGCTGCCTGTGGAGTGGCCAGTAGAGTGGCCAGTAGAGTGGCCAGTGGCTGGCCACCCATGAAGCAGGGTTACAGGCAGAATTATTTGCCCTTGTTCTGCTTTTCCTTGATCTCATCAAGGCTCTTGCAGTCGATACACTGAGTAGCCGTTGGACGGGCTTCGAGGCGGCGAATACCTATTTCGACACCGCAGGTTACACAGTAACCATAGTCGCCGTTATCCAGCTCATTAAGCGATTCATCGATCTTCTTGATCAGTTTGCGCTCACGATCACGAGTACGGAGTTCAAGGCTGAACTCTTCTTCCTGAGAAGCACGGTCAGCCGGGTCGGGGAAGTTAGCAGCATCGTCTTTCATGTGATCGACCGTGCGGTCAACTTCCTGCATGAGCTCGCCTTTCCATGCGTTAAGAATGTCGCGGAAATGCTCCAGCTGCTTGTCATTCATGTACTCTTCGCCCTTCTTTTCTTTGTAGGGCTTGAAACCGTGTAATTGTGCCGTGCTTTCTGGCATCGAGATCTCCGATTTATCTTTTACGTCGAACTATCGAGTTTAATTTGCGACGCGCATTATTATCTACATCGAACCCGGATATCAAGCGACCGGGTCAATCAAACCCAGTAATTTACCCCTATTTTTGCAAATATGCGAGTCCTAATATGCCTGATTCAACCGAGCTTCAGTGAGCCATACAGGGGTGGGATATGCAGAAAGTCAGGCGATTATTGTGCTAAGTTGTTGAAAATAATGGCTATTCAACGCGGCTGCGAATAACGCCGTGGTGTAACTGAGTGCTAATCAGCTCACCTGACTCAAGCTCGTCGGCATCGGTTATCGTTTCTCCCGCCTGATTACGGGTGATGCTATAGCCGCGGGACAGGGTATTTAACGGGCTTACGGCCTGTAGTGTTCGGCTGAGCTGTGCCAGCTGCTGGCGCTGGCTTTCCAGATGAGTTTCCGTGGCAAATACCAGTCGACTGGCCAGGTCATCCAGTTGTAGTTGCTGAAGTTCGATGGTGCTTTCAGGGCGATTATTGAATAACCCCTGAATCAGGTAACGCAGATTATGATGCTGTTCCTGTAGTTGCCCATTGAGCGCTGACAGTAGCCGCTGCCCAAGCTCGTCCAGTTGCTGATACTGTTGGCGCAACTGGCTCTCGGGATGCTGCATTCTTAGCCGCTGTTGTAGCCACTGTAATTTTTCCTGACTTCGCTCCAGTTGCTGTTTAAGGAAGTGGATCAGGCGACGTTGCTGGTTTGCAAGGTTATATAGAATAGCCTGCTGATTCGGGCTGACCAGTTCTGCGGCAGCGGATGGGGTAGCAGCGCGGTGGTCGGCGGTAAAGTCTGCAATGGTAATATCAACTTCATGGCCAACACCACTGACAACAGGAATGTCACAGGCAAGAATTGCACGGGCCACAGCTTCTTCATTGAACGCCCAGAGGTCTTCGAGCGAGCCACCACCCCGTACCAGTAGTAGTACATCACAGGCCTTTTCCATGCTGGCACGGTGTAGTGCTTCTGTAATCTCCGGAACGGCTTTCTCACCCTGAACAGCTACAGGGTAAATGCGAACCGGAATAGCAGGGAAGCGACGTTTCAATACGCTGAGAACATCCCGCACGGCTGCCCCTGTCGGAGAGGTGATGACGCCAATACAGCGAGGTAACTCGGGCAGGGGCTGTTTCAGGGAGTCTGCAAACAGGCCTTCGCTGGCGAGCCGGGCTTTGAGTTCTTCGAACTGTCGGCGCAGGGCGCCATCACCGGCTTCTTCCATCTGCTCAGCAACCAGCTGGAACTCTCCACGTGCTTCGTATAGCCCGACGCGAGCGCGTATCAGTACCTGCTGGCCATTGGCGGGTCTGAATCGAAGCAACTGCTTACGGTTCTTAAACATGGCGCAACGCACCTGGGCATTGGCGTCCTTAAGGGTAAAGTAGATGTGCCCGGAAGCGGGCTGTGCCAGGTTGGAGATCTCACCTTCGACCCATAACAGGGGAAACTGGCTTTCCAGCAGGCCACGGATAGTGCGATTGAGCTCGCTAACCGTGTATATCGTGCGTTCGCGTTGTTTATCGGCAGGTACCATGGCGGCAATGATACGTGGATTTGGCGTGCTGGCAAATCAGTTTTTTTGCAGGAACTCACGTAGCTTATCAATGGGAAGCGGTCTGCTGAAGTAGTACCCCTGATAATATTTACAGGACTCCTGCTTGAGGAAATTCAGTTGTTCAATACCCTCGACACCCTCTGCGACTGTATCCAGTCCAAACTGGTTGGCGATATTGATAATGGTTTGCACGAGTAGCGCATCGTGTGGGTCCTGCATTACGTCGAAAACGAATGACTTATCAATTTTCAATTCATCCAGTGGCAGGCGTTTCAGGTAGCTTAGTGATGAATACCCCGTGCCGAAATCATCCAGTGATATACGAACCCCAATGTTACGTAGTTGCTGAAATTTTTCGATAGTTTCAGACAGGTTGCTGATCGCAATTCCTTCGGTAACTTCCAGCGTAAGAAAGTTTTTTTCTAGCTGATATTTCTGCATGACCTGTTCCACCTGTGAAACAAATTCAGGGTGCATAAACTGGTGTGGGCTGATGTTAATCGACATTTGCGAGGGCATGCAGTCGAATTCCTGCAGTGACAGGATGTCGCTGATTGAGTGATTCAGCACAAATGCGCCGATTTCATAAATCATTCCAGTGTCTTCAGCGATTGATATAAAATCTTCCGGGTTAACAAAGCCGTGTTCGGAATGTTGCCAGCGTATCAGGCTCTCAACCCCAATGACTTTTCCGTCATTGTCTACCTGAGGCTGGTAATGAATGGTCAGGCCTTTTTCTCGAATGGTCTGGCGCAGGTCTTTTTCAAGGGTCAGTTTTCTGTGAACGCTTTCATGCATCTCAGACATATAAAAGTCAATCTTGTTGCGTCCGCTCTCCTTGGCGCTATACATGGCAGTGTCGGCGTGTTTAATAATATCTTCCATGGATTCGTTTTCCATCGGGAATAGATTTATGCCGATGCTAGAGGAGATATGCAATTCATGGCCTTTTAATCTGAAAGGATTAAGAAGTGATCGCTGTATGTCTTCTGCAATGCGTTTAGCATGTAGTGATGAGTGCTCCTGATCATCACCAAGATTCTTGATGAGTATTACAAACTCATCACCGCCGAAACGAGAGGCGGTATCTTCTTCACGAATACACCCCCTGATACGGCGAGCCGTTTCTACCAGGAGCAGATCACCAACAGAATGGCCTAGAGAATCGTTTATGGTTTTGAATCGATCCAGATCAATAAATAGTAGTGCATTGTAGTTGTTGCGCCTGCGTCCTGTGATGATGGCATGTTTCAGTCGATCAATCATTAACTGACGATTGGGCAGGTTGGTTAAGGAGTCATAATAGGCGCGATATTTGATTTCCTCTTCGGCCTCTTTGCGGCTGCTGATGTCACGTACTACGGCGTGCAATAATTTTTTATCCCCGGCGGGGATTGCTGTGAGTAAAACTTCGGCAGGGAAGGCCTGGCCATTTTTTCTTATATGAGTCCATTCAAATCGATGACTACCTTTTTCGATGGCAGTCTGCATCATCAGGTCAGCCTTGAGACTGGAAGCCTGCCCATCGTCCTGAAATTCAGGTGAGATTTGTGATGGGTGGGTGTCGTAGATATCTTCTTTGTTTGTGTAAAGAAACATATCCAGCAAGGCCTGATTGCAATCAATAAATCGGTCATTCTCGATAAGCAGTAATGCGTCAGCGGTTTTTTCAAAGAGCGTGCGATAGCGAAGCCGACTTTCACTTAAGCTGCGATCACGTTCAATAATAAGTTGTTCCAGTTGTTTTTTGTTGCGTAATAACTTGTTCTCGATAGATTTTCGTTCATTGATCTCAGATTGCAGTTCCTGATAAGAGTCTTTGTGTTGTTGCTCGAGTTTTCCACTGTAATAGTTGTAGAAAATCAGTAATACCATGCCAATCGCGCTATTAATCAGTAATGTGCCCCACAGAAAGTTGTTGTCGTAAACGACATGGTTGTCGAAGTTATATAAATAAGTGAGTTTCGAAGTGTCTACACCGTGTATGTCCTGGATAAAGAGATTAGATGTCAGGTAATAGCTATTACCCAGTTCCAGTAGTGTGGACTGCTTGTGTTGGGCTGTATTGATAAAGTGATTCAGTTTGTCTGGGATATCGTCCAGTGTGGTGAACAGGATATGGTTGTCTGTTGAGAGCTTATGGGTTTGTGTGTTATGGGTTGCTGGCAATTTAAAAAAATCAGCGCTACCTGAAAATACAATCATGTAATCATTTAGTTCAGAAATCTGGCTGATGATATGGCTAACCTCAACGCCAAGCTCCATAAAACCCTGTAGTTCATTATTGATATACCAGGGGGTTACCGTGCGCAGTGCAAAGTGTCCTGTTTTACCCAGTTCGATACCAGAAGAAGTGCTAAGGCTAGCCAGGCTACGTTTGAAAGTTTCGCGGCTTATCAGGTCTCCATATTTTTCAGGTGAGTGAACTCGAAGAAAATTAGTGCCATCTGCGTTATGAAAATAAAAGTGCGTGAAATTATGCTGTTCCCTCAACCTGTTATATATGGGGGTGCTGGCTTTTTGTAGTTGATCGCGATCCTGTTTTATCCAGGCTTCGCTGATGGACTGATTGTCCTGGATAAACTCGATAAAAGCGCTAGCTTTTCTGGCGCTGTTGTCGATAGCTTGCTGTAAGGATCGGTTAAGTTCAGTGTTTAGGCTGTTTGCGTAGGCCTGTTGCTTGTTCTGCTGGTACACGTAGAGAAGCAGCTGGATGCTGGCAATAATGAGGATCAGAGAGACCGCGTAAGGCGTCAGGAGCTTCAGGCGAATTCTCTGGGTGTTTGGAGCTGGCATGAGTGAATAGCAATTATTATGTGTATCAGCTAGTTATAGTTTAGTTTGAGTGCTCCTGCTGTATTACTGTATTAGTCGATAGAGATATGTGGTGTATAAAAAAGGCCGGGCTAGCTATGGATGCCCGGCCTGATTTTCGGGCGAGTGCCCGCGTGTGTTTGACCTGAATATGAATTAAAGCTGAGGACCAGCACCCTGTTGGGCTTCAGCCTGGGCAACGGCGAGTTCACCCTGGCGTTTGGCCTTTAAAGCCAGCTTTGTTGCGGTTTCAAAATCGCCGCCTTTTGCTGCTTTTTCAGCTTTATCCAGAATTTTTCTACTGTCGCGCCATACATTATTGGCGTTAACAGCGTTTTTAATAGCAATATTGGCTTCCTGGTGCGCCATCTGGTAGGCCTCTTCCGGAGAGGAGGCGCTAGCGCTACCGCCGCCAGAACTGGCGCAGCCAGTCATTAGCAGGGCCGACAGTGTGATGCCGGCAAGTGTATTAGCGTGGTTCATATTAACCTCATAATTGGTTTTTTATAGTATTTATTCCGTTAATTGGATTTCCTTGCCAATTATTATAATCAGCGGTCCGATTGTAACCTAGCAGGAGGGGGGTTCAAGTAGTATTTGTCAGATTCAGTCAGAGACGACCTGCTAAAAAGAAAAGATGAATTATTCAGTGTTTCCTTATATAATTCGTCGATTTACCAGAATAAACAGGAGCCGACATGCGTATTGCCCAGGAAGCACTTACTTTTGATGATGTGCTGCTGATTCCAGCCCACTCCACGGTTCTGCCCAATGATGTCAAACTGGGCACCCAGTTGACCCGCGATATCAAGTTGAATATCCCGTTGATCTCTGCTGCCATGGATACGGTTACCGAAGCCCGGCTGGCAATTGCCCTGGCGCAGGAAGGGGGTATCGGCATTGTGCATAAGAATATGTCGATCGAAGAACAGGCGCGCAATGTAGCGGCAGTCAAGAAGTTTGAATCTGGTGTGATTAACGAGCCGATTACCGTATCGCCCGATACGACGATTCGTGAAGTGGTTGCGCTGACTGAGAATAATCGTATCTCTGGTGTGCCCGTTGTCGCTGGCGAAGACCTTGTCGGTATTATTACCTCCCGAGATCGTCGCTTTGAGACGGAGCTGGATAATCCGGTATCGAGCATTATGACACCCAAGGAAAAGCTGGTTACCGTTAAGGAAGGCGCTGGCCGTGATGAGGTGCTGAGCCTGCTTCACAAGCATCGTATCGAAAAGGTACTGGTTGTAAACGATAATTTCGAGCTCCGTGGCATGATCACCGTACGTGATATGCAGAAATCCGATGATTTTCCTAATGCCTGTAAGGACGACCTGGGTCGTCTGCGTGTTGGTGCCGCTGTAGGTACCGGTGCGGACACGGAAGACCGCGTGAAGGCGCTGGCCGAGGCCGGTGTGGATGTGATCGTGGTCGATACAGCCCATGGCCATTCCCAGGGGGTAATCAGCCGTGTTAAGTGGGTTAAGGAAAATTTCCCCCAGGTACAGGTCATTGGCGGTAATATCGCCACGGCGAAAGCCGCCCGTGATCTGGTGGATGCGGGCGCTGATGCGGTTAAGGTTGGCATAGGCCCCGGCTCGATCTGTACGACTCGTATCGTTGCCGGTGTAGGTGTGCCACAGATTTCAGCGGTGTCTAATGTTGCGCAGGAACTCGAAGGTACCGGTGTACCTCTTATTGCAGATGGTGGCATACGCTATTCCGGTGATATTGCCAAGGCACTGGCTGCAGGCGCCTATTCAGTTATGATTGGTGGCCTGCTGGCGGGTACAGAAGAGGCACCTGGTGAGGTCATTCTTTACCAGGGGCGTTCCTATAAGTCATACCGTGGCATGGGTTCCATCGGTGCGATGGAGCAGGGCTCCAGTGACCGTTACTTCCAGGATAAGGATGCCGGTGCTGAGAAGCTGGTGCCAGAAGGCATCGAGGGCCGAGTTCCTTACAAGGGTAACCTTTCGGCGATCGTACACCAGCTGCTGGGCGGTATCCGCTCGAGTATGGGCTATGTCGGTTGCGCTGACCTTGAAGAAATGCGTAGCAAGCCAGAATTTGTGCGTATCTCAGGTGCGGGTATGAAAGAATCTCACGTTCACGACGTGACGATTACCAAGGAAGCCCCAAACTACCGCACCTAAGCATCGAGTGAGCAAGTTGTTATAACGCTCAGCCCGTAATGCCCGGGGACAGACCTCCGCCTTTTGAGCTCTGTCCCCAGTTTTGACACCACGAAAGCGGCTACGAAGTCACATCACCGGCAAACAGAACAAAATAGAAACGACATCCCATGACAACACAAAATATCCATTCCGATCGAATTCTCATCCTCGACTTTGGTTCCCAGTATACGCAACTGATTGCTCGCCGTATTCGCGAAGCGGGAGTCTACTGTGAGCTGTATGCCTGGGATGTCAGTGAAGAGGACATCAAGGCATTCAAGCCTAAGGGTATTATTCTTTCCGGTGGCCCGGAAACCGTTACCGGTGATGAATCACCGAGGGCACCGGAGCTGGTGTTTAACATGGGATTACCGGTTCTGGGTATCTGTTATGGCATGCAGACCATGACGGCACAGCTGGGTGGTAAGGTGGAAAACGCCGATCACCACGAATATGGGTACGCCCAGGTGCGTGCCCGTGGTCATACCCGTCTGTTAAAAGATATCGAAGACCATGTCACCGAGGAAGGCTACGGCATGCTCGACGTGTGGATGAGTCATGGTGACCGCGTTGTAGACATGCCAGATGGTTTTAAGCTGATGGCGTCGACGGATTCTGCGCCTATTGCCGGTATCGCCAACGAAGAAAAGAATTTCTACGGTGTTCAGTTCCACCCTGAAGTAACGCACACCAACCAGGGCCAGCGCATTATCGAACGCTTCGTGCATGACATCTGCGGTTGTGGCAACCTGTGGACCGCGGACAATATTATCGAAGATTCCATCAAGACAATTCAGCAACAGGTGGGTAATGATGAAGTGTTGCTTGGGCTGTCTGGTGGTGTTGATTCATCCGTAGTGGCAGCACTGTTACACCGCGCCATTGGTGACCAGTTAACCTGTGTATTCGTTGATAATGGTCTGCTGCGATACAAGGAAGGCGACCAGGTGATGAAAACCTTCGCCGAGCATATGGGCGTGAAAGTAATTCGTGTCGATGCGGAGCAGCGTTTTCTTGATGCGCTTAAAGGTAAGAGTGATCCAGAAGACAAGCGCAAGATTATCGGCAACATGTTTGTCGATATCTTCGAAGAAGAAGCGGCCAAATTATCCAATGCCAAATGGCTGGCACAGGGTACGATCTATCCCGACGTAATCGAATCGGCGGGTGCTAAAACCGGCAAGGCGCACCTCATCAAGTCACATCACAATGTGGGTGGCTTACCAGACTACATGAAGCTCAAGCTATGTGAGCCCCTGCGTGAGCTGTTTAAAGACGAAGTGCGTAAGCTGGGTGTTGAACTGGGTTTGCCATACGATATGGTTTACCGTCATCCATTCCCGGGACCGGGCCTGGGTGTTCGTATTCTTGGCGAAGTGAAAAAAGAATACGCCGATATCCTGCGTCTCGCTGATCATATCTTTATAGAAGAACTCTACAAACACGATCTCTATAATGGTGTATCACAGGCGTTTACCGTGTTCCTGCCAGTGAAGTCGGTAGGTGTCACCGGTGATGGTCGTCGTTACCAGTGGGTAGTGTCATTACGTGCGGTAGAAACTATCGACTTTATGACCGCGCGTTGGGCGCATCTTCCATATGATTTTCTCGACAATGTCTCACGTCGAATCGTCAATGAAGTGGATGGTATTTCCCGCGTGGTGTATGACATTACCGGTAAACCGCCGGGTACTATTGAGTGGGAATAATCAGCTAATCTGATTTTCGTTTCCGATGCACATTAAAGGGTCGGGGTCATTTATGACTCCGGCCCTTTTTTGTTCCTGCATAAATTGGAGTTGTTGTGAGATAGAAATGCATATGGTGAATTTGAGCATCACTAGAATTTGGTATTCCTAATCATTCTGGAATGAGGATAATTCATTTGCATATGGAATTTTCTATCGTTTGATAGGTAATCACACAGGGAGATTTAAAATGTATAAATACGCAACAGGGCTGGTCGTGGTCTTCTCGACTATTACCAGCATACTCCTTTCTACTACAGCGAATGCGGCACTTTATTCTCGGCTGGGCGGTCAGGCTGTCTATGATGATGTCGCTGATCTAACCTGGCTCGCTAATGCCAATGCAGCGGATGGTCTGGGCTTTGGTGCGAGTTTTAATGATGGTCGCATGACGCTTGAAGAAGCGACCCATTGGGTTAATGGCCTAACGGTTAATGGTATCGGTGGGTGGCGTCTACCAACATCCTTGCAGACAGATTTCACCTGCAGTCGCGTCAGTCATACTGGCGATTTTCGTTTTGGCTCGGGATGCCGTGGTAGTGAAATGGGCAACCTGTTCTACAATGTACTGGGTGGCAGTGCTCATACATCAATTGTTGATAGTCATAACGCCAATTTCAGTTTTTTTAATAACTTTCAGGAAGCCTTCTACTGGTCATCTACGCTACGCCCCAATTCAACGACCAGTGCTATTGGCTTCTATTTTCATTCCGGTTACCTGCATACCAATAATATAACGATGCCTGCTTATGCACTGGCTGTGTGGGATGGTGATATCGCGCTGGCGCCGGTGCCAGTACCTGCCGCTGCGTGGCTGCTGGTAAGTGGTGTTCTGGCGCTTTTCAGTGTCGGCCGACGTAGGCAAGTAATTTAATTCATTGATATTTCAGAGGATCAGGGATGATGAAAAACTATAAACAGGGAATTTCAGTTTTACTACTAATAGCAAGTTGTCAGAGCGCAACCGCTGCCTTTGTACAGGGTAGTAATTTTGTAACTGATACCGATACCGGGCTCGATTGGTTGCACCTCGGTGAAACTGAGGGGTACTCGTACTCTCAGGTGCTGACACAGACTGGTGCCGGTGGTTTGTTCGAGGGTTGGTCGTTTGCCAGTGAGCAACAGCTAACCGACTTTTTCAATCATGCGGGCGGTTCAGGCAACTATAAAGCGGCTGCTAGCACATTATTAAGTGACGGTTCAATTCTGAGGCCTGAGCATGGGATTATGGATGATCTTTATGCAAGCTGGAACGTATTTCCTGATAGCCAGGGGTTTGCGGGTTTCTGGTGGGGAACTCCTATGGCCAATAGTAATGCTGCGGGTGGTGCCGTAATTTGGGGTGCAAGAATGTCGGATGACAGTATTCGGTCAGGATTGTTTGGACTTAAAACATACGACGGATTTATTAACCTCGAGGGTACATTACTTAACGGGCTTGTACAGCCGGTCAGTATTGAATCAGCATATCCCGCTTATGGAAGCGCACTGGTGAGGCAATCGATTACTCCAGTTCCTGTCCCTGCAGCAATATGGCTATTTTTAGCGGGATTGATCGGGCTGATGACGGTGGCACGAAATATTCGTCGTGAGCTATGATCAAAAATGGGTCGGAGTCAAAAATGACCCCGACCGTTTCATTCACCGCTTTTCATTAGAAGTTATGGCACTCATTACACTGAATTTCTTTCTCAGAATGCTTCTTGTGCAGCTTGCTAAGACTTTCAGTCTCCTCGCGCTCATGACAGTGAGTGCATAGTTGCTGTTCAGGGCTAACGAGGCCAAGTGGTTCAGAAACGTGACAGCTGGTACATGCCATACCCTTGTTCTTATGTTTTTGATGCATCTTGCTCCAGTTATAGTCATCTGGTCTTGAGTTATGGCATAAGGAGCAGTTTTCCACACTTGCCGGCCATTGGTGATAGCCCAGTTCAGTGAAGGGTAGTTGCTTACTGCCATCAGTAGTTCGTCCATCCCCTGAGTGACAGTCATTGCAATCCAGGGCGGTTTCTTTCGGACCGACACCATGTGTGATTAGCATCTCTGCATTAACTGGCACCATTGTGTAGCTGCCGTTAATTCCCATGTTCAACATGCCTTTCTGCACAGCATTGTCGAAATTACCCGTCATAAACATCTGCATAATTTCAGGGGCGATGATTTCCTGGCTAGCATCATGTAAGGGCATGTTTGAATAGTGATTCTTGATCGGTACAATTTGTGATTTGCCATCAAAAATACTACCGTTTGCCCTGGCCATGTTATAGATGCCGTTTGCATCAGGTGCGATAGTTTCTCCAAGGTTATAGACATAGGATGTGCCATCAAAGAAACGGTATTCTGGCTTAACATGGGAAACTTTAACCTCGTGACCCACCCAGCCACCCTGTCCAGCACAGAAAGCGGGGTTCCAGTGAGGTTCCAGCCAGTCACGGGACATTTCGGTTGCACCACCCTTGGCAAACTCGGGGATATGGCATGTCTGGCACGCGACCTGCCCCTGTGCATGCTGGTTTAAGCTATTGTTGTCATGGGGTGTTGATTCGTGACAGTCGGTACAGCGGGGTGCAGGCATTTCATCAGCCCGTAAATCAATACCTCTTCCGCCAATCTTATGGTTTTCACTTTTATGACAATCGATACAGCTCAGGTCAGCACCGCCAGGCTCGGCTGACATATGAATGTCTTCGTAGAGTGTTGGTGAAGCAGAGTTTAAACCCATGTCACCCCTTTTTGTCCAGTCACCACCACCAGCCTTTGCATGACAACGTAAGCAGGATTTACGTGTTGGTTGATGAACGTTTTGTGCGAGTGATTCCATAGTTGTACCCGGCGGCATCTTGCTATAGTCGGGTTCGGTAAAGTAATCGCCGGTAACCGGGTCCTGAAGTCCAAAAATATAGTTTCGTGTTTCGCCCAGTATATTCGTGACAGTAACAGGGTTGTCTGTATCGGCTACAAATTTTCGCTGGTAGGTATCGTTATGGCACATCAGGCAGTCAACATCTTCAACTTGAGGTGCATGGCCCGGATTACCATCAGCGCGTACATGACATCCAAAGCAGGCACCTTTTGATGACATTGCATAGGTGCAAAAGGTATTGATTCCCCTGTCTGATTTGCCTGTCGATTCACCGAGTGTATTGCTCAGGTTTGGGGTTGGACCTGACCACTGCATATGAATGCTTGATAATGCGTCGTGCGCTTCAGTCTCGTGGCAGGCAATACAGGTTGATGGGCCGTTGTACTGTGTAATATTGAGATGTTCGGGAATCACTTTATTACTACTAGACGGTGTTCCCGGCTGGTTAGTATTATCGTCTGCACAACCACTTGATATATTGCCAAGCAATAAACACGTGAAAACGACAACCCAAAGACGCTGATTTATCATTATTCTGCTCCTTGAATATCGAATGCGAATTATTTGTCAGGATTTCTTGATTGTATAACAGCTCGCTAGCATCAATATGAAACTCTAAATTCTGTGGTGTCTTGATATGAGTCAAAAAAAAACAGGGTTTATATAAGGCGGGAAAAAATCACGTGATGGACTTCAAAGATCTGAATCAGCGATAGTGCTGTACGTGATAGTTAAATGAATGAATGCGCAAGAGTTTTATGTGTATGCGGCAAGTGAGTTTATGAGTTAGCGGCCTGTAGAACCAGGCGAACACAGAAGCCAGTATCAGTGTTTAGCATTTCCAGGTTGCCACCAATCTCACTGGCTCGATAATTCATATTGTCGATGCCTCGGCCACTAAATGTTGCACATTGCTGCAGGCCACTGCCATAATCATGTATATCAATGTAGATGTTTTTGTTATCCAGTATGCCTGTTTGCAATCGCATTTTATCAGTGCTGGAGTGCTTTATACTGTTGTTAATTGCTTCCTGAACGATACGCATAATATGTAAACAGCGTCTTGGGCTCATATCTGCAACTTCGGGTAATTCTGTGACTTCCCATTCCAGTTCTATATTTGCAGCTTCGAGCTGGTCGAGTAGTCTCAGTCGCATCATGCCAAGCAGTGTAGGTATGTCACTGAGTAAGGGGTCGAGGGAGTCGATAACAAAACGCAGATCTGTCAGGCTGTGTTCTATTTTATGTCGTATTTTGTCATACACTTCGCCTTTGCAGTCCTGTAACATGACCAGTGTAGATACCAGCTGACCACCGATGCCATCATGCATGTCGCGCATGATGCGTTCACGTTCTTCAGATAATACCGTTTCTTTTTCCAGGTGTTTAAGTTGTTCGTATTGTTGATGCAAAGCTAACTGTTTTTGTTTTACTCTTGATTCCAGAGTATGCGCGAGTTGTTCTGCTTTATTGAGTGACTGTACAAAACGCCGCACCAGAAACCAGGTAAACAGAAGCGCCGCAGGTACAACGCTGTACTGAATAATCAGCCCATCGCGTCTGTCGATAAAGTGATTGACCATCAGGATGTCGTGTAATCCAAACACCAGAATAGGGATGCCGGCGAGTAACATAAGATATATATCAGTGCTGGTCTTCTGCACATAAGCATAGAGTAGATGTAATATGGCATAGCTACCAAATACCAGTAGAAAACTATCCCAGATGCGGTAGCCAATGGTAAGGATGCTTGCAATATCGGGTAAAAAGAAGATGCCAATTCCGCTGAATCCAAATAGTAAAATAAATTGTTCAACTCGTTTGCTGGAATAGCCAACAAATCGGTGATTAAAGAAAATCATGGCGATGACTGTCCAGCCCAGCGTGCTCATGGTCATGGCTTCCCATAATCGGCTACTGACAGGGATGTTTGATACAAAAAGGTTGAGGTTATGTGTTGCCCAGAAGAAAAGTTCGATAGAAAAAATACCATAAATTACATCCTGAGGCCGACTTAGCCAGAACAGCATTATTAGTCCACTTAATGCATACATGGCTACCGTAACCCAGCGAATAAAATCCACACGAATAAAGTATTTCCAGTCATGTGCATTCGAAAGTGTCAGATGGTCACCCAGATATACTTCATCAAGCAGGCCTTGCTGGTAGTATGCCGCTTTTACAATTAACTTTAGTGTGTTTGTTTCGTTATGTAGCAGGCTCGGTGAGAAACTGAACAGTAAAGGTTCATTGTGATGTCTGGATACGGGATCGGAAAATGTACCACTCTGTCCGATCCATATGTCATTGATATAGACAGCCACATTATGTGTAACTGAAGGCAGGTATATCGCTAGCTGCTCAGCATTGACATCAGATTTATTCAGCTCAATACGATAAATCCAGAGTGGATTGTTCTGCTCATGGTAAGTCCAGTCGTCGGGAAGGTGAACGCTTTGCCAGTTCAGATTCTGAGATTGATGTTGTTCAGGTGAATCGAGTGGTGCTGCTTCAAATTGAGATAAGCGAATGACAGAATGTTCTGTCTCATCAACTGAGAACAGATTAACAGACGAGTGGAATACGGCATAATTGAAACCAAGCAGGTATCCCAGAAGAATAAGGTAAGTATAGTTTTTATAACGATCCAGCCACATACAACAACATCACTGTTTAAACTGGCCAGTCGGTATGTTTAGCGATTCGTCCGACGCGCCATACTTGATAATGTCTTCAGAGAAACGCCTGCCTGAAGTATTCCATAGTGGTTAATCCTACTGAATACGAGGCAGATGTGCAATTATTCGAGCAATCCCAGTTTAACCGCTTCGTGCAGGGCCTCTGTGCGGCTATTGACCTGTAATTTGCTGTATATATTCTTGATGTGCGTCGTCACAGTGTAATAACTGATATCCAGCTTCTGTGCGATCTCCTTCGAAGAGAAACCCTGGCTTACCATCTTTAGTATTTTCAGCTGGCGCTCGGTGAGAGATTCCGGGTGCTCGGGAGTAGGCGTTGTTTCAGGCCTGAATTTATCCAGTACCAGTCTGGCAATAACCGGGCTGATGGGGGCGCCGCCATTCAGCATCGCCAGTATTCCGCCGGTTACGCTCTGTTCGTCATCATATTTATAGATATATCCCCTGGCACCGGCAGCGAGCGCCGAAAAAACGTGATGTTCATCCTGAAATCCTGTAATGACCATTGCTTCACAGTCCAGTTGGTTTTGCTGGATGGCCTTGATGATATTAATGCCTGACCCATCGGGTAAGCCCAGGTCTGTCAGCAAAACATCTGGCCGACGGGCAAGCAATTCCCTGATGCCATCTGCCTCACTGGCGCATTCTGCAACGAGCTGGAAATCAGGGTGACTGTCAATGGTTTCTACCAGGCGTTGCCGAACCTCTGCTTCATCTTCAACAATCAGGATACTGTAAATAGAGGTGCTCATTTTAAGATTCGATTCCCTTCAAAAATAGACTTTTTCTGATTCGTCTGTAAGAAAAGCCTATTGTATACCGGCTTTTGTAAATTCAGATACCAAGAGTTTGGTATTCCAGTTAATTTACAGGGTAAATAAACTGTAGCCAAGATTTTTTTAGACAGGAAGATATTAATAGTTAAGGACAATGGCAATGACGTATCAAAAATATATT
>JBFHWF010000027.1:0-29036 GCA_041589175.1 Gammaproteobacteria bacterium | reverse complement strand
CTTTATTCAAGGATGAGTACATCGAAAATTTTATTATTCAACATTATGCCCAGCACTATGAAACACTGCTGCTCATATCAATCCAGATACAGAACAAAAAAGATCGTGGTAATTATTTACCAGAAACTGTGCTTGAGGAAATTCCACCTCGTAAGAATGTTGCACATATTACAGCAGGCGAATACAAAATTGGCGGTCAGCCTCCTTATTCCTACGACAATGAGTTACCGGCAAGAAATATCCAGCAACGGGAATACTTCATTGCAACTCGACCTGTCAGCAATGCAGAGTTTCTGTATTTCATAAACCAGGGTGGTTACCAGTCACGTCAGTTCTGGTGCGATGAAGGCTGGGACTGGAAATTGCAGAACAATATTACTCAACCCGAGCACTGGAAACAGAATCACAAACAACAATGGTACGGCATCAATAACGACGGGCCATACAGCCTGCCAGCTGATGAGCCTGTTAGTGGCGTCAATCACTATGAAGCCAGCGCTTATGCACGTTTTGCCGGCGCACGTTTACCCCACGAACACGAATGGGAAATTGCTGCCTGCGAAGAACAGCTAACACAAACTGCGCACTGCTGGGAGTGGTGTAATAACACGTTCCATGGCTACCCAGACTTCACTGCCTTCCCCTACAAGGAATATTCAACTCCATGGTTTGATAATAATCACTACGTCCTCAAGGGCGGCAGCCCATACACTCGCCCGGAAATCAAACGTGCCGCATTTCGCAATTTTTATCAACCACAGCAACGCCATATTATGGCAGGTATCCGACTGGTTTTCGAAACACCATAAAACCGCGCATCACACTTTGTTTACATTCATTTATAAACTAGAATAAGCGCGCACTCATTACAGGCCAGCAACATGCAAGTACCCCATAGTTACATCGAAGAGTCCGTCAACAACGCTATTCGCGAAGATGTCGGCAGTGGCGACTTAACGGCCCGCCTGATACCTGAAGATGATTTTGCACTGGCTACGGTCATCACACGTGAGCCAGCCATTATCTGTGGTGTCGACTGGTTCGAGGAAGTCTTCGCCCAGCTGGACTCACAGATATTCATCGAATGGGAAGTGGATGATGGTGATCAAGTAGAAGCTGACCAGGTGCTATGCAGCATCAGCGGATCAACACGTGCCATGTTAACCGGCGAACGCACCGCACTAAATTTCTTACAGACACTATCGGCAACTGCAACGCGTGCAGGTGAATATGCAAATGCAGTCAATGGCACCTCTGTAAAGGTTCTGGATACTCGAAAAACCATTCCTGGTTTACGCCTTGCTCAAAAATATGCGGTGCAATGTGGCGGATGTCATAACCATCGCGTGGGACTTTATGATGCCATCCTGATCAAGGAAAATCATATCATGGCAGCTGGTGGCATTGATGCCGCTATACAGACCGCTCGCTTCAATAGCCCCGATATTATGGTAGAAGTGGAAGTCGAAAACATGGATGAATTACAGCAGGCGCTCGACGCTGCACCCGATCGTATTATGCTTGATAATTTTACAATCGATCAGTTAAATGAAGCGGTAAAACTCACCGCGGGTAAATGTGAGCTGGAAGCCTCTGGCAACGTTACCTTAGAAACCATCCACAGCATTGCAAACACTGGCGTCAATTATATTTCTACCGGCGCTCTCACCAAAGACGTGCGTGCAATCGACCTTTCGATGCGCTTTACCTAAACCGCATGCACAATACAGAGAAGAAACATAGCATTATCGATCAGCTCAAAGTTAGCTGGAAACTAGTGCGACTTTTCTTTCACCTGTTTACCGGGCTCTTACTTGCCGTCATATTTCTACGTGCACGCCTTGACCGAGACAGCACCGCTGCGAGCCTTTTCACCTGGTGGAATCGCACACTATGTAGCATCTTCAATCCCCTGATTGTAGTCTCTGGCAAACCCGTACACGAGGCGAGCCTGATTGTAATGAACCATATATCCTGGTTCGACATTCCAGTACTCGGATCTCAGTATCCCATGCATTTTCTTTCCAAGGCCGAAGTGCGCCAGTGGCCCCTGATCGGCTGGCTGGCCAGCCGTGCTGGCACCCTGTTTATTCATCGCGGGAATCGAGGCTCTTCTCAGCAATCACTACTGGATATTGTGGCTTGCCTGCAGGGGGGAGGTAGCGTAGTGGTGTTTCCGGAAGGCACCACAACGGATGGACGATATCTGAAAAACTTTCATGCACGACTGTTTCAGGCGGCACTGGATGCCAAGGTTAAAATCCAGCCAGTGGCTTTGCGTTACCCTTCTAACGATGGTGTAAATCTTAATGTGCCCTATATCGACGATATGACATTTATGGACTCGGTGTTTGGTCTGGTTAACTCGCACCCACTAAAAGTCGAATTGCACTTTCTAACGCCTATTGATCCACATATTGCACCGGCCACGGAGGACACTTCACGCAAAACCCTGGCACGTTTATCTCGTGAAGCAATTTGCAGAGAATTACAACTGAACCCCGAGATTAAACAGCCGCTTTCAGGCGAGTCATAAAAAACAGCACCACCGACGACAATACAATCGCCGGCCCTGCAGGCGCATCCCACTGCAGCGATACCAGCAGCCCGGAAACCACCGCAAGCATACCCAGCACGACTGAATAAATAGCCATCGACTCGGGTGAACGCGCAAAACGTCGGGCACTGGCCGCCGGCACAATCAGCAACGCTGTAATCAGGATAATACCAACAACCTTCATGGCAACTGCAACCAGACCGGCCATCAGCAACATAAATAACAGCCGCACACGATCAACAGCAACACCTTCACTGCGTGCCAGCTCCTCATGCACGGCAATCGCCAGCATCGATGACCATATTCGCCATAGCACCAGTACTATACCCAGGCATATCATCGCCAGCCAGATTAGATAACTGTTGCTGACTGACAGCACATCACCAAACAGGTACCCCATCAGATTCACATATTTCCCCTGGGACTGCATATAGGCCAGCAGAATAAGCCCCGCAGCAAGAGCACCATGTGACAATATGCCCAGTATGGCATCATTAGACAGGTCTTTTTTCACCTGCAATTTCAGAAGTAGATAACTGATCAGGGAGCCCACCAGAATCACGCCAGGCAAGGGTGCAATATCAAAGAGGATCGCCAGTGCCGTACCCAATAGCGCAGCGTGGGCCAGCGCATCGCCAAAGTATGCCATTCGACGCCACACCACAACACAGCCCATAGGCCCCGCAACCATCACAACAAGCAGGCCTGCCAGTAACGCCCGTAATATAAAATCATCCATGACGACACCCATCATGGTGTTTATGCTCATCTTCATCGACGGCAAAGTCATGACTATGATCATGATGATGGGTATACACCGCCATGCCATCCAGCGAAGAACCAAACAGGCGCAGATATTCCGGGTGTTTGCTAACCGCTTCCGGGTGGCCCGTACAACAGATGTGTGTATTCAGACAAAGCACATGATCGGTAGCCTCCATCACCAGATGCAGGTCATGGGACACCATCAGCACCGCACAGCCATACTCATCGCGGATACTTGAAATGAGCTGGTAGAGTTGCTGCTGGCCGTTGATATCGACACCCTGTGCCGGCTCATCGAGCACCAGCAGGTCAGGTTTGCGCAGCAGGGCCCTGGCCAGCAGCACACGCTGAAACTCACCCCCGGAAATTGACTGCACCGGTTGAGCCAGCAGTTTTTGCACACCTAGTCGCTCGGTAATGCTGTCGATATCGGCATCAGTCACCTGACACCCCATACGCAGAAAACGCACAACACTCATCGGCAGCACTGGATCGATATGCACCTTTTGCGGCATATAACCGATAACCAGGCCATCGCGGCGCTTAAGCTCGCCACTGTCCGCCTGTAGCAGGCCAAGCAACACTCGCACTAACGACGTTTTGCCCGAGCCATTAGGACCTATAAGGGTAATAATCTGTGCCGGTTCGATATGCAGGCTGATAGCATCCAGAATCTGTCGCTGGTTAATATGCAGACTTAGCTGGTCTGCACTGATAAGATAATCGCCCATGAACCTAGATTGACCCCGACCGTTTGATCAGTAAACTTCATTTTTCCGACCGCTAACTCTACCATAAACCCATGTTCACCAGCTATCTTTCCCGCGTTGCTACCGGCTTTGCCCTGCTGCTATGTCTGCAGCCGCTACTTGCCGAACCACTGCAAATTATGACCAGCACCCGCCCCGTGCACTCACTGGTTAGCCAGCTCACCCAGGGGGTCAGCGAACCTGCCTTATTACTCGATGGTCCACAGTCACCTCATCACTTTCAGCTACGCCCCTCACAGAAACGTAAGCTGAATCAGGCAAACCTGTTTATTTACAGTAGCGACCAGGTGGAGTCTTTTGCACGCCGCCTTGCACAGCAAGACAGGGAATTAGAGCTCTATCAACTGGCACAGATCGAGGGTATTCAGCGCTTGCCGATGCGCGGCTTTCACCAGCATCACCACGATCATCACAATGATCACGACGGCGAAACATACGATGGCCATATATGGCTATCGGTTCATAATGCCCAGCGTATGGCTAATGCACTAGCCAGCCATTTTATCCAGAAGGACCCGGCTAATGCACACCACTATACGCATAATCTTCAGTCCCTGTTAGCAAGGCTTGATCAGCTCAAACAGCACAATCGAGCACTACTGGAACCCGTCAGCCATCAGCCTTTTCTGGTTTATCATGATGCTTTTCAGTATTTTGAAGTCGAGAACCAGCTCAGCCATGCAAGCTTTATAACGACCTCATCCGAACACAGCCCTGGTATTCGCCGCATCCAGCAAATTAGACAGCAGATTAACGATGAACAGATAGTTTGTGTATTCTATGAGCCGCCAGAAATCCCACCCCTGCTACGGTCTCTACAGGAAGACACAGGCATACAACTGGTACCACTAGACCCTCTCGGCACACAGATACGTAGTGGCAGCCAGCATTATTTTGATTTAATGTCGCAAACCGCCCAAACTATAGTAAATTGCCTGAAACAGGATGAATCAAACCATGCAAAAACGCGAACAACGCACAAGCATTGAAGGTGGTCGTGTGCAGATCCGTCGCCCATCTGAACAACGAACGGACCATGACTATCCGGTATTGAATATCAGTCGTGGTGGCCTGTGCTTTCAGAGTAGCGATGAGTTTGAGTTAAATGAGAAGGTGGTCATGGATGTCAGCGTCAATAACACTCCATTTCATCATGCGAATGCCAGAATCTGTTATCGTAATGATACCGATGACTCCACAATGGCCAGCTATGGCCTGAGCTTTCTCGACCAGTTCATCGATATCGACGACATCCGCAAGCTTTAATTCCGTGACTTAGAATGTAAAAGGCCAGCACGATGGCTGGCCTTCTGGAATAAAAATGGCGGGACTAGTCCTTGTCCCTATGCATCAGCGTGGTTGCATTACTAAAAAACTTGCTCCAACCATCCCTGGTGCAGGGTGCCTGCTGCGGCGTCCTGCCTTGCGTTCGCGGCTCCTTGCCCGCCGCTCACCCCATGCATCAGCGTGGTTGCATTATTTAAAAACTAAACCGTCTAACTAACCGGACCTGAGGCCAGGTTCCACCATCCGAAGATGGTGTACTCCTGTAGACTCCTGCCTGGTTTCGATGCGCCTTTCCTGCACACCTCCGCCACTCAATCACACTCGGGCGTCTAACTGTTGGCCGCGCAGAGCACTGGCCGGAATAAAAAGAGCGATGCTAATCCCTGCATCTAAGCATCAGCGTGGTTGCTTTATTAAAACTTAAAATCAAATCCAGTTTTGTTGCTCTGGAAACGCTTTAAGATAAAACTCAGGCTTTATCTTTGAATAAGAATATTGCAGACACTGTGCCAGTAAAATTATCTCTATTTATTTCAATAACTTAACATTATAAGGACGTCAAATCTCATGAATATATATTGCAATGTGCAACAGCATTGCAAATCGCATCATGCAATCTGCAACTACTCAGGGGGATAAGTATTTCATCATTTACGTTATGTCTGTATGTATAGCATAACCTGCAGGATGTTCAGCGAATGAGCCCGATGCGTCGGGGTTTTACGGCGAATTGCGACGAATGGTGCGACCTCTTGATGGCAGGTCAAAAGCGTTCGTCCACGAATTAACGCTAATGTTTTTATCTTGTGCGGAAAAGTGAATCTCAGACCCTGTTTAGTGGCCCCATCTTTGCAATCACTTGACTAGAACGAATGTTCGTTTTAATCTTGATCTCTGTTTGATTAGACCGCATTACACATGACAGCACGAGAAAAAGTCATCTCTACGGCCCTGAAACTGTTTACCGAAAAGGGTTACTTCAATACCTCGATGAGGGATATCACCCGTGAGTCAAAAGTAAGCACAGGCTCTATTTATCACTATTTCAAAGATAAAGAAGGTGTAGCGGCAGCCCTCTACCAGGACATGCTGGACAGAATGCGCATGGAACTTGAGGACATCAGGCTACAGCATGAAACAGCAAAGGCACAATGTCGGGCAGTTATGGAGTTATTATTCAGCATCGCAGAGTCTGAGCCAGATGTTATGGCATTTATGCTGTATGTAAAACACAGGGAATTTCTACCTAATGAGCGCCCTGTCTGCTCATCAGAGCCCTTTGAACTGATGCGTGCCATGGTCAAAAACGGAATGGATCAAGGCGAAATTGAGCAACGTGATGTACTTGCCGCATCTTCATGTCTATTTGGCGGCGCCATACGTATTATCACATCCTCATTAGACGGGATATTAGACAAACCTTTAGCTGATTATCTGGACGATGTCTGGAGCTGCTCATGGAGAGCAGTCGCAGTAACTCGACAGGGATGATATTTTTGCCCATCATTAGAACGAGCGTTCGTTCTAATGAATCAAAACAAGCGGAGAGACCTTATGATGCCAATATCTGATGACACTCACGAATATTGTGCTGGCTGTGTTTACTACCCACCCAACCTGCCTGAGTCAGCCTACACGAAAGAAGACTACAAAATGCTGCAGCTGAAAAGCTGTTCATACGATCACCATCCAGAAGATGAAAATTGCCAGATCATGCGCAAAACGAGTTGCTCAGTCATTGACCTGGAAAACCTCAACAAGCCTATTTAAAGCCTGGAGAAATACGATGAAAAGCCATATTACATATGCGCTGAGCTTATTGATTTTTTTACTGCTAAGCAGCCATGCCCATGCAATAGATCGAGTGATAAATGACAAAGCTGCACTGGCAGACCTGAAAACAGCTAAAGCTGTATTCTTAATTGATATTGGCGATGCCAGGAAAATGAATTTTTACCTGGAAGTTATACAGGGAACAGCCAAGGGAATGCAGAACCAGGGTGTTAAACCCGACTTTGTACTCGTCTACATTGGCCCCAGTGTAAAACACTTAACAACCGCACCAACAAAAGACATTGAAGAATCATTGGGCGATACGCTAATGGACATTGAAAACAATGTTTCCATGCTGTCTTCAATGGGCATAAAACAGGAGGTTTGTGCGGTAGCAACGGGCGTGTTTGCCGTTGACAACAATACCTTGTTCGATGACCTGAAGCTGGTAGGTGATGGCTTCATTTCCCTGATTGGTTACCAGGCACAAGGTTACCACCTGGTTCCAGTTTTCTGAGCTTCACAACTGAATTCGTTGAATTATAGATAATTGAGGGTATGCAGATGTTAATGATTGAATATAAAGATATTGGTTGGTGGTACTGGTTGGTAACAGCCGGACTACTTACGCTAGGTGTATCTGGTGAGCCAGCTGGCTTTATGCTGGCTATTAGCCTTACCGTTTTTCAATTAGTTCACTACACCATTCGTGAAAAGGGTATCAAGGCATTTCCTGTGCAGGTTCGCTTCTGGTATTTAATGCTACTCATTGTAGCTTTACCAGAGCCTCTCCAGTTAATTTTCTGGATACCAACTATAGGCACATGGGCGCAGATAATATTTGGCTACTGTACTATGGCGCGCTGGGTTTCATTATTACCCTGGAACCGTAGCGAACAATTCTCACTTAAGCTTTTAAAGAAAACATTTTTTTCTCGGCCAACCCGTGGAAGCGTCATGCAAGGTTTTGCTGCATCGAGGTAATTCCAAGCCTGGAACAACGGGGTATCGACATAGCAAGGAAGATCCTGGTTTATCTAATATAAGCGTAAACTGGGATCTGACCCCAGTTTTCTATCCTGGTTGACAGTCTACTTCTAGCGACGTTTTTTCCCGGCTGACGATTTTCCAGTGATTTTCTTGATTTTTGCTATCTGTTTCTTTTCCCACTTCTCGCCAGCACTAACCATGGCGTGTACTTTCTTTTCCGCCATCTTTAATAATTCCTGTTCACGTTTCATGGCAGCTTTCAATTGATCGTTAAGCACAGCAATTTCAGCTTTAGCTGCGTCTTTAGTCGCTTTTAAAGTCTCCTTGGTTGCTTTCAGGTCTTCACGTAGTTTTTTAGTTAAGGCTGCTCGCTTTTGGGCGGCTTTTTTCTGGTTAGCAGATACTTTTTTCTTTGCGCTTGTAGCCTTTTTTCTTTTTGCAGGTGCTTTGGCCATGAGTCGTCTCCTCAATTAATAGTAAAACCGCGAGTACTTTCAAAACATAGCTTAGTAAAGCTAAATTGCAAATATGAACACCAGGGTCAAATACCTGGATCAAGAAAAAATCATTAATACCTGTTTTAAGTCAAATGCGGATACTTCACACTTTCAACCCAATACACATTCGCGTTAATTTGCGGCCATTAGCGGACAAATCCTTACAAACAAAAAAGCCCGGGCTGCTTCCACAACCCGGGCTTTTCACGATCGGCGTTAGCCGAGTGACAGTAAGGGGATGATTACATCATGCCGCCCATGCCACCCATGCCGCCGCCCATGCCAGCCATATCAGCACCGGCATCATCTTTCGGAATATCCGTGATCATGCATTCAGTGGTGATCAGCAGGCCCGCAACCGATGCCGCATTCTGCAGTGCCGAGCGAGTTACCTTGGTTGGATCCAGGATACCCATTTCAATCATGTCGCCGAACTCGTCAGTGCCGGCGTTGTAACCGAAGTTACCGCTACCTTCCGCAACCTTGTTGAGGATAACAGACGCTTCTTCACCAGCATTGCTCACGATCTGGCGCAGTGGCTCTTCCATTGCACGGCGTGCAATCGCGATACCTACGTCCTGGTCGTGGTTGTCGCCTTTCAGATCAACAATCGCCGAGCAGGCACGGATCAGTGCAACACCGCCGCCAGGTACCACGCCCTCTTCAACCGCTGCACGGGTTGCGTGAAGCGCGTCGTCTACGCGGTCTTTCTTTTCTTTCATTTCTACTTCAGTCGCAGCACCCACCTTGATCACAGCAACACCGCCAGCCAGCTTGGCCTTACGTTCCTGTAGTTTCTCAGTGTCATACTCAGACGTTGACTCAGCCATCTGTGCATTGATCTGGTTAACACGACCTTCGATATCTTCCTTGCTACCGCCGCCATCAACGATGATGGTCAGATCTTTGTTTACCGTAACTTTCTTGGCAGAACCCAGGTCTTCCAGCTGTGCTTTTTCCAGTGACAGGCCAACTTCTTCTGAAATTACCTGGCCACCGGTCAGTACCGCGATATCCTGCAGCATGGCCTTACGACGCTCACCGAAACCAGGCGCCTTAACCGCGGCAACCTTGACGATACCGCGCATGCTGTTAACCACCAGCGTAGCCAGTGCTTCGCCTTCAACATCTTCAGCAATGATCAGCAGTGGGCGGCTTGCCTTGGCAACGCCTTCCAGCAGACCCAGCAGGTCGCGAATATTTGTGATTTTCTTGTCGAACAGCAGAATGAACGGGTTATCCAGTTCACAGGTCATGCTTTGCTGATCTGTCACGAAGTAAGGTGACAGGTAACCGCGATCGAACTGCATACCTTCAACGACGTCCAGCTCGTTATCCAGTGATGTACCTTCCTCAACCGTGATAACACCCTCAGTTGTTACACGCTCCATTGCCTGGGCAATAATGTCACCCACTGACTTGTCGGAGTTTGCAGAAATCGTACCGACCTGTGCAATTGAACTGTTATCCGCACATGGCTTGGAAATCTTCTTTAGCTCTTCAACCGCGACGGCTACTGCCTTGTCGATACCGCGCTTCAGGTCCATCGGGTTCATACCCGCGGAAACTGACTTCATACCTTCACGTACGATAGCCTGCGCCAGAACCGTTGCAGTGGTTGTACCGTCACCGGCAACATCTGAAGTTTGCGATGACACTTCCTTAACCATCTGCGCACCCATATTTTCGAACTTGTCTTCCAGCTCGATCTCTTTGGCAACGGACACACCGTCCTTGGTCACGTGCGGTGAACCGAACGACTTGTCCAGTACAACGTTACGACCCTTGGGGCCCAGGGTTACCTTAACGGCGTTTGCCAGCGTGTTTACACCTTTCACCATGCGGCTACGGGCGTCATCACCAAAACGTACTTCTTTTGCAGACATGTTTAATATCCTCGTAATTTAATTCTTTATAATCTGTGCATTACGCAATGGGTAGCACAAACGGCCACCCATCTCGAGCATGGGCTGTTAGCTTTCAAACACACCCAGAATGTCTTCTTCGCGCATAATTAGCACGTCTTCACCATCAACCTTCACCTCGGTGCCGGCATACTTGCCGAACAGCACCTGGTCACCCACTTTTACATCAACAGGGCGGACATCGCCTGAGCTAGTCACCTTGCCATTACCAACAGCCATAACCTCACCACGAGATGGCTTTTCAGTCGCTGAATCTGGAATCACAATACCGCCTGCGCTGGTAGTTTCTTCTGGCATACGCTTAACGACCACACGGTCCTGTAATGGGCGAATATTCATTAGATTTTAATCCTCAAAGTTAAAAATTAGCACTCAAGCCTGTTGAGTGCTAATGATAGTCATGGCTTTCAGTGAGTCAAGCTCGACACAGGCAATTCAACCGTAAAAGCCCTTCAGACCAGCCTTCACTGGTCATCTTCACGGCGATATTCACCTTCGATGGTATGCCGCTCCCGCGCCCCACTGGGTTCTTGATGCACCGTATATGCGGTTCGAATTGTGGATTTCAAGAGCAGATAGCGAATAATTCCCCGCCGCGTAAAGGGCAGCAGGCAGATAAAGCCAAGTACATCGGTAAAAAAGCCGGGGGTGATTAACAGGGCGCCACCAACAGCCAGAAACAGGCCTTCCATCATCTCCATGGCGGGCACCTGGCCCTGCGCCATCACCTGGTTGGCGCGCATCAGGGTACTGATACCCTGCTGGCGCAGCAGGTTAACCCCGATAAAGGCGGTGGTCAGTATCAGCAAAATAGTCCAGCCGGCACCGATAATGCCGCCAACCTCAATCAACAGATAAACCTCAATAATCGGTATAATCAGGAATAAAACTGGCCAAAATCGTATCATGTAGGGGGTATCTCTCTGCTCGGGCGTTTTCCGGGTGTGAAAGTTGCCATAAAACTGTAAAAAACGTAATGTTGGCCGTCAGGCACGCTGGTGCGACTTAAGCATGCCTTAAGCGCAGCAGACAACAATAATAAATGTGCTGTAATTAACATATGAACTCGCTGGAACATTTAAGTTCTAACGACTCTATTAACTTGTAACTATATTGAGTAACCGCGTTATGCCACTGTCTTCCCTGCGCTCTCCGGGTGCACTATTGATTGCCCTTCTGAGCACTTTACTGCTACTAGCATCGTTTCAGGTCGCCCATGCGAGCAACCCTTTCAATGCCATTGGGGGGCTGAGTGATGACATCGGTCTCGGCGGTGGCGACGAAATACTCGACCCCGATGATGCCTTTGTTCTCAAAACCTGGTCGGAAAACGGCCGCGTATTTGCCCAGTGGGACATTGCAGATGGCCATTACCTCTACCGCGACAAGAGCAGCATCAGTGCTGCGGATGATACGCTAATCACGAAAGACTTTGCCATAGATCCCGGTGAACTCAAACATGATGAGTTCTTCGGTGAAATCCATGTATTCCATAACAGTGCCACGGCCTCCATTGCCGTTGATAACGTCAAAGATGGGGTCAAAAATGCCAGCTTCAAGGTGAAATACCAGGGATGTTCGGAAATTTCAGGTATCTGTTATCCGCCCATCACTAAAACCGTCACACTGGATGTTCTCCCCGTCAGTGATGCAGCGGCTAGCACGCTTGATATCACAACACCGGCTGCAGGCCCCGTTTCGCCTGTATCTGAACAGGACCGCATTGCCGCATCACTGGCCAGTGGCAGTGCAATGCTGACTATTCTGAGCTTCTTTGGCTTTGGTCTGCTACTGGCATTCACTCCCTGCATTTTTCCTATGATCCCCATTCTGTCGGGCATCATTATTGGCCAGGGTAAGGACATCACCACCGGCCGTGCATTTACCCTGTCGCTGGTATACGTGCTGGCGATGGCCGTCGCCTATACCGTCGCGGGTGTACTGGCTGCGCTGGGTGGTGAAAATATACAGATCATGCTGCAAAACCCCTGGGTACTAACCAGCTTTGCCGCAGTATTTGTGATACTGGCCTTTTCCATGTTTGGCTTCTATGACATCCAGATGCCCAACGCCATCCAGAGCCGCCTGACAGAACTCAGCAACCGCCAGCAGGGGGGAACCCTCGCTGGTGTTGCGATTATGGGTCTGCTGTCTGCATTAATCGTAGGCCCCTGTGTAGCCGCACCGCTGGCTGGCGCGCTGATTTACATCAGTCAGACCGGGGATGCATGGCTAGGAGGTAGCGCACTGTTCGCATTAAGCATGGGCATGGGCGCCCCACTGATCGCCATTGGCACATCTGCCGGTAAGCTACTCCCCCGCGCAGGCGCCTGGATGGATGCCGTTAAAGCCGCCTTCGGCGTGATGATGCTGGGTGTTGCTATCTGGATGCTGGAACGCATTTTACCTGTATCGATCACTATGGCTCTATGGGCTATGTTGCTTATTGTTTCCGCCGTTTATATGGGCGCGCTGGAAACCCTCAAGGCAGAAGCCACTGGCTGGACCAAATTCTGGAAAGGCCTGGGGTTAATCTTACTGGTTTACGGCGTGATTCTGATGATTGGCGTCGCCTCCGGAAGCCAGCAAATTTTCCAGCCACTTAAAGTACTCGCAGGAGGCGGCAGCCATGCCGTCGCCGAACAGCATCTTCAGTTTAAGAAGATCAAGGGACTCGATGGACTAAACCAGGCACTGGCTGAGGCTACAGCACAAAACAAAACGGTGATGCTCGACTTTTACGCCGACTGGTGTATTTCATGCAAGGAAATGGAAAGCTTTACCTTCACCGACCCCAATGTTCAGTCAGCATTAAAAAACACGGTTCTGTTACAGGCAGACGTCACACCCAATGATGAAAAAGACAAAGAACTTTATGATCACTTCAAAATCGTTGGCCCACCCGCCATCATGTTTTACGATACAAACGGCAATGAATTAAAGGGCTATCGTGTTGTTGGTTATATGCCAGCTGATAAATTCAGTGCACATGTAAAACAGGCCCTACAGTAAGCTTCATCCACAATTATTCTCCCGGTTTTTATTTATGAAAAATATCATCTCGTTTATTCTTGTCATTGTTATCGCGGGTGGCGCAGGTTTTGCTCTACAACGTTATATGCAGGAAGATGACCGACAGTTAGCACCTGTCATACCTGAACCCGTTAACAATAATGTGATTGGAGAAAAACGCCCAGACTTTGCACTGAAAGACACAGAAGGACAGCTGGTTAAGGCCGATGATTTCGATGGCAAGGTTGTGCTGGTTAACTTCTGGGCCACCTGGTGTCCACCCTGTAAAAAGGAGATGCCCGCTTTTATAGAATTACAGGAACAGTATAAGTCACAGGGTTTCGAAGTCGTTGGTATCGCACTGGACGATGAACAATCGGTGCGAGATTTCGCCGATACGCTCGGCGTTAACTACCCGGTCATGGCCGCTGAATACCATGGCATCGAATTATCGCGTAATTATGGCAACCACATCGGCGCATTACCTTTCTCGGTTTTTGTTAAACGCGATGGAACAATTGCCCTGACACAGACAGGCGAACTGAATCGCCAACAGGTCGAAGATATTATCAAGCCACTACTTTAAAGCAGGACTTATGAAGCAGGATCAGCGACCGGGCCAAGCTTGAACTGCTCCCGGTAAGCCTCTTCAAGCGTCTGACTACGATCCCTGTAACTAAGCACATCACCAATTAGCACCGTCACCTGTAAATCACGCGCATTATTTTTTAACGAATTCATCAATACTTCATTGGCATTCGTCTTGATAAACACCGGTAAAATATTCAACCGGTTTTTTACCGCAATTATTTGAGAACCTTCCTTAAAACTTGAAAGCGGCTCATCACCCTGGTTGCGTGTGCCTTCCGGGAAAATACTAATCGAGTCGCCTTTTGCTACGTGTGCTTTTATTTCCTTAAAAAAGGCACTCATCTGCCTGGATTCACGATCCAGCAAAATGGTTCCGGCATTACGTGTGAACAGGCCAAAGAAAAACGAGTTATACAGCTCTTTTTTTGAAACCCACAGACCGTGAATTCCCTTACCTTTAAATGCAACTTCTATAATCAGTGGGTCGATAATACTTCTATGGTTAGAGACAATCAGGTATTGCTCACCCTGTCCTATTTTGTCTGCCCCCTCAGTCACGACCTCGATATTCAGTTTTGACAACAGGGTTTCCGAGTATTCAAGGCGCAGGCGCGTTTTCTCTACCGTATCCTGTGTTCGACGCAATTTCAGGCCAAACCGGTTAGTAAGATACAGAGAATAGAGCGCTGATTTAATCTGGTAAAACGTCAAGAGAAACAGTCCGAAGAAAAAAAGAGGCTTATTCTACCCGATATGGGAGACCTGTCAGTGATAACAGCAGCCAGGGGTTAAATGAAAAGCGACACTCCGCCATATCAAGGGGGGGGCACCCAGCCAGAGCCAGCAGATTATACGCACCAATACAGTGCAATACAAGCTGTGAAAAAGTTCAAAACTTGCATAAAAACTGCGCCGATCTCCAGCGAATTTGCTGAGAATTCAGCAAAACAGGTAGACATCCCCCAGATTTAGTAGCACAATTCGCTTAATCGTCACATCATGCAGCAAAACAATAACTTCATGGCAAAATTACTCGTTCTTAATGGGCCAAACCTTAACCTGCTGGGCACCCGCGAGCCTGAGCACTATGGTTCAACGACGCTAGGCGATATTATCAATGACATGCAAGCCCAGGCAAAAGCCCTCGGCCACATGCTAGATCACCTGCAAAGCAACCAGGAACACGCACTTATCGAGCGCATCCATGCTGCACAGAATGATGGTACCGACTTCATTATTATTAACCCGGCCGCCTTTACCCATACCAGTGTTGCCCTGCGCGATGCACTGAGCGGCGTTAACATTCCTTTTATCGAGTTGCACCTGTCGAATGTGCATGCCCGTGAGGACTTCCGTAAGCATTCCTATTTTTCTGATATTGCCCTCGGGGTAATTTCAGGGCTAGGCGCACAGGGTTATCAACTGGCCCTGCTCGCCGCAGACAAACAGCTAAAAACTAACTAATTACTATAAGGTGTATCACCAACATGGATATACGCAAAATCAAGAAACTGATCGAGCTACTGGATGAGTCTGGCGTAGCTGAAATTGAAATTAAGGAAGGAGAAGAATCCGTCCGTATCTCACGCCAGATGACTGCCGCAGCTCCTGCACAGACCTTTATCAGTGCGCCACCCGTTGCAGCACCTGCCGCTCCAGCAGCCGCAACTGCACCGGCAGAAGACGCAACCGCAGAGGCTGAAATTGCGGGCCACAAGATTACTTCGCCCATGGTTGGCACGTTTTACCGTGCTGCATCGCCAGGCGCCACACCCTTTACCGATGTGGGCCAGACGGTATCCGAAGGCGACACCCTGTGCATTATCGAGGCGATGAAAATCCTTAACCAGATCGAAGCAGACAAGTCTGGTACGGTTAAGGCCATCCTGGTCGAGAACGGTCAACCGGTTGAGTTTGGCCAGCCTCTTTTTGTAATTGAATAGTCCAGTACCATGATAGAAAAAGTTGTTATTGCCAACCGAGGCGAGATCGCCCTGCGTGTTCTACGTGCCTGTCGTGAAATGGGTATCAAGACCGTTGCTATTCACTCTGAAGCCGACCGTGATCTAAAACATGTTCGCCTGGCAGACGAGTCCGTCTGTATTGGTCCCGCACCATCTGACCAGAGCTACCTCAATGTGCCGGCCATTATCAGTGCCGCTGAAGTAACCGATGCGATGGCGATTCATCCAGGATATGGTTTCCTCTCGGAGAACGCCGACTTCGCCGAACGCGTCGAAGACAGTGGTTTTATTTTTATTGGCCCTCGTGCGGACAATATTCGCACCATGGGTGACAAAGTCGCGGCCATCGAAGCCATGAAAAAAGCCGGTGTACCCTGTGTTCCAGGGTCAGATGGCGCACTCGGTGACGACATCCCAACCAACCTGCAGCTGGCTAAAAAGATCGGTTATCCGATTATTATCAAGGCAGCTGGCGGTGGTGGTGGCCGTGGTATGCGTGTTGTCCATACCGAAAGCGCACTGATCAATGCCATCTCCCTGACTAAAGCTGAAGCTGGTGCCGCGTTTGGAAACGACACGGTATATATGGAAAAGTATCTGGAGCACCCTCGCCATGTTGAGGTACAGATACTCTCTGATGGTCAGGGGCATGCGGTTCACCTGGGTGAACGTGACTGCTCAATGCAACGCCGAAATCAGAAAGTCATCGAAGAAGCCCCCGCACCAGGCATTACGGATGAGCAGCGCGATAAAATTGGCGCGACCTGTGTAAATGCCTGCATCGAGCTCAACTATCGTGGCGCGGGTACGTTCGAATTCCTGTATGAAAATGGCGAGTTCTATTTTATCGAAATGAACACCCGCGTTCAGGTAGAGCACCCGGTTACTGAAATGGTAACGGGCGTCGACATCATCAAGGAACAGATCTACATCGCATCGGGCGAACCACTACGACTCAAGCAGGAAGACATCAAGATCTCCGGGCATGCTATCGAGTGCCGCGTTAATGCCGAGCACTACAAAACCTTTATGCCTTCGCCTGGCCTGATTACCCGTTACCACCCGCCTGGCGGACCTGGTGTGCGAGTTGAGTCACATGTGTATGCGGGCTATACCGTACCGCCGCACTATGACTCAATGATCGGTAAAATCATCTGCCATGGTGATACACGGGATGTTGCTATTGCCCGCATGCGTGGCGCACTCTCCGAGATGGTCATCGAAGGCATTGAAACCAATACCCGCCTGCAGATGGAAATTATGAATGATGCCAACTTCCAGGCTGGCGGTGTCGACATTCATTATCTTGAGAAAAAGCTGGGGCTTTCCTAGGCTATACTGTGCCGTGCTAAACACACGGCACAACTCCATACTATGCCCTGGATACAACTCACACTACTAACAGATAAAGCCAGTAACCAGCAGGCCGAGCAGGCTCTGCTGGATGCGGGCGCCCTGTCGGTTACCTTACGTGATGCTGAAGACAACCCTGTCCTTGAGCCACTACCCGATGAAACACCGCTGTGGGATTCCATCATTCTTACCGGTCTGTTCGATGCTAATCAGGATACCGGTTACCTGCAGCAGCAAATCCAACAGCAACTGGGTGAACAGACACAGATTAAGGTCGAGGCGCTGGAAGACAAAGACTGGGTTCGCGCATGGATGGATGACTACAAGCCTATGCGATTTGGACAGCGGTTATGGGTGTGCCCAAAACACCTGCCACCACCCGAACCCGATGCCGTCAACCTGATGCTCGACCCCGGCCTTGCCTTTGGTACGGGCACTCACCCCACCACGGCTATGTGCCTCGAATGGCTCGATGGCGCCACGCTAAAAGGAAAACAGGTACTGGATTTTGGCTGCGGCTCTGGTGTACTGGCAATCGCTGCTCTGTTACTGGGGGCCAGTCATTGTGATGGCACGGATATCGATCCACAGGCGATCAGCGCCAGCGAGGACAACGCACAGGCCAATCAGGTCAACGATCGGCTTAGTCTCTATTTACCAGAACAGATGCCAAACAGTCGCTACGATATTGTTGTTGCTAACATCCTTGCAGGTCCATTGCGCGACCTTGCCGGCCAGCTAGCAGGCTACTGCAAACCTGCTGGCCAGATCGTGCTCTCTGGCATACTGGAAGAACAGGCCGATGATATTATGGCAGCTTACCAACCCTGGTTTGAACTGGACCCGATCACGACTCAAAATGAATGGGTTCGTATCAGCGGCAGGCGTAAAAACCCCTGAGCACGTCCGCTTTGTAATTACACAAGATTGGCGGTAACATCGAGCCATGCAAACTGAATGCCCGCATTGCCATACACTGTTTCGTCTAGATGAATCCCTGCTGCAGCAGGCCGATGGCCAGGTGCGCTGTGGTCATTGCCTGGCTGTCTTTACAGCTGATAATCCGTATAACACACCAACCTATATTGATCAGGCAGATGATGATGAAGAAAACACGGCGACTTCCGTTGCAGATGTTATCCCACCTGAGCTCAGGGCCGAAACACGGGCAGGCAAAAGCCGTTTGGGTTTCGTCACAACACTCCTGTTTAGCCTCGCGACGCTAACCGCGATCCTTGCTCTTGCAGCTCAATACACCTATTACAATCGACACATGCTGGTCAAGCAGGCGGAGTTACGTCCCTGGATTGAAAAAGCCTGTAGCCACCTGCCCTGCCAGCTGCCAGAACCTCGCGACACACGCCTGATCAGTTTAAGTAGTAAAAATATCTATACCCACCCTAATAGTAGTGACGCCCTGATGGTCTCGGCCACTATCATTAACCAGGCTGATTTTGCACAGCGTTATCCCGTTATTGAATTACGTTTCGAGAACATTCGTGGAGAAACCATCGCCGGCCGTCGTTTTCATGCACACGAGTATCTGGGGATTCCAGTCGACCAGATATCAATGATGCAACCGCAAACCCCTGTCAGCTTCAACCTGGAAATTCGCGACCCAGGTAATGACATGGTGAGCTACGAGTTTGCCTTTCTGTAACCGTCAGAACTCCAAGCGCTAATCCTTAATATAACCGCTGGTCGAATCCACCAGCCTCCACCATGATAGCCAGCTAAACTTCTGTTATATGCCCATTACCGTTTCTGGACCGAAATGGTGTCAGTGGTTCAAATGGTAGGAGGCATGCATGTACACCGGCTCCCATCTCATCGCAATCATCCTCACACTGTCGGGCATCTACCTGCTGGCGAATTCATTTGTACATCGAAAATTTCTCTGCGATCAACATCAGTCAAGGTCTACTGGCTGGTGCGTACTGTTTGCCCTGATAGCATTTTTTATAATCGGCTACACCACGTATTTATATTTCGTTCTATCGACAACAGAAATAGGCATTTACCATATACTGGCTGCAAGCATATTCCTGGGTGGGGGTGTCTTTGTCAGACTGGTCATACACATGAGCCAGGGCACCGTCAGTGATGTTATACAAATTGCAGAAAAGGACAGGCACAACGCATTACACGATGCCCTCACCGGATTACCCAATCGAACACTGCTATACGAACGCATTGAACAGGCCATATTGCATGCCAAACGCCAGCTTAACACGGCAACTATCATTCTCATTGATCTCGACCGCTTCAAGGATGTTAATGATACGCTCGGGCATACTATGGGTGACCGACTACTCAAACAGGTTACACCACGTATAAAAAACTGTATCCGTGAAGTCGACACTATCGCGCGTATCGGCGGCGATGAATTTGTTGTAGTACTACCAGGCGCAAGTCGACACGATGCAATACGTATCGTTAAAACAATACACCAGCAAATCGACAAGTCATTCAAGATTGATGATCATGTGCTCAATATTGGATCGAGTATGGGTGTTGCCATATACCCCTATCACGGCGAAGACCCCCAGTCGCTATTACAGCATGCGGATATCGCCATGTATAAAGCTAAACGCAATGCAACAGATTATGAAATTTACAATGTGTCGGATGATGAATACAGCGTGAATCGACTGGAGCTTGTAAATAGCGTACGCGAAGCTGTCAGGGAGAAAAGCTTTAATCTGGTTTACCAGCCAAAAATGAATTTACAATCTGGCAAGGTAACTTCAGTAGAGGCATTGCTGCGCTGGCAGGATATACAGCTAGGCCCTGTTTCACCCGATGAGTTTATACCCGTCATCGAACATATCGGCCTGATAAAAGAACTGACAATATGGGTTATCACTCAGGCAATGTTGCAACAGCGCGCCTGGCACCAGCAAGGTCTTGATATAAAAATCGCGGTTAACGTATCAGCAAATAACCTTAGCGATGCACAGTTTCCAAAGGATATACAGCAATTACTGGATGATATCGACATCGCACCGGAAAACATTATCCTGGAAATAACCGAAAGCAGTATGATGCAGAACCCCGAACACGCCATGAAGTTACTGACCGAACTATCTGCCATGGGACTTACCCTTTCAATCGATGACTTTGGCACAGGTTATTCATCCCTCGCCTACCTTAAAAACCTGCCTGCCTCCGAGGTAAAAATAGATAAGTCATTTATCAGCGATATCATGCAAAATGAGAATGATGCTGTCATTGTTTATGCAACAATCAGCCTGCTGCACAACCTTGGCTTCAATATTGTTGCTGAAGGCGTAGAAACCGAGGAAATACTGGACTGCATCGGCATGTGGGGATGTGATCAGGCCCAGGGTTTTTTCGTATGCAAACCACAGAGTGCCAGCAACATCTATAATTTTATTCTGATTCAGAATGGCAATATTACTCAACGTAGAAGCAATGTGAGTTATCTATCATTATGATGATCCGCTGGGTTGATATTCATCAACCCGGATGACGTTATTTGAAATAGACTTATAAAAACACACTCATATTTTCATGCCCGGAAATATAGCGAGAACCTTGCATGAGTCGAAAAAGCAATTTGAATACACCTGAATTAAGTACTGCTCGTAAACAGCAGCAACTACAACCTGAATCTATCGAGACCTTATCCAGACGCGACATCTTTGCTGACGCCAATTATCCTTACCCTAAGAAGATGAAGCGTAATGAATATGAACCTCTGAAAAAAGCCTTACAGATTGAGTTACTCAAAATGCAGAACTGGGTTAAGGAAACGGGTCAGAAAATAGTCATTCTGTTCGAAGGACGAGATGCCGCAGGTAAAGGCGGCACCATCAAACGCATGATGGAACACATGAATCCACGCGGTGCTCGCATCGTTGCACTTGAAAAACCCAGTGAACAGGAACAGGGTCAGTGGTACTTTCAACGATACCTGGAACACCTGCCCAGCGCAGGCGAAATTGTAATGTTCGACCGATCCTGGTACAACCGTGCCGGTGTTGAACGTGTAATGGGTTTTTGCAGCACCAGTGATTATCTTGAATTCCTGCGCCAGACACCTGAACTGGAACGCATGCTGGTACGCAGTGGCATTCGATTATTCAAGCTCTGGTTTTCTGTCAGCCGCAACGAACAGTACCGACGATTTCAGTCTCGTAAAAACGATCTATTAAAACAGTGGAAACTCAGCCCCATCGATCTTGCTTCGCTGGATAAATGGGATGAGTATACCGAAGCCAAAGAAGCCATGTTTTTCTACACTGATACAGCCGACGCACCCTGGACGGTTATCAAATCAGATTGTAAAAAACGTGCCCGAATAAATGCCATGCGCTTCCTGCTAAACAGCCTTGATTACACCAGTAAGAATCAGGACATCGTACAACCTGCTGACCCCCTAATTGTCGGATCAGCCGATACCATTTATGAGGCTGGTGAGCACATTCTTAAATCGCCTCCCGTTATCAAAACCGGAGAACAGGAATGATGCAACGCAAGAGAATCATCATGCCGAAAACAAAAAACAAACGCATAAAGACGAATATAAGGGGAAATAAAGGGATCGCTGAAAACTGAGAAACATTAGTATCATCGTTTTTCACCGGCCCCTTTGAGCCAGCCCCTTTGAGCCGATCCCGTTGAGAAAGCACTCACTACCACATGAGGTCATCTGGCACTTCGTAGCCTGCATAGGGATCATTGTCATCGACCGGCTTGCTATCCGGCTCGAAAATAACCACTCGCTTTTCGTTGCGCTCACGAATTTTTTCAGCAATAGACAAAGGCACCAGCTCATAGACACCATCAATACGCGCAATGCCAAGTTTGCCTTTCACCAGCTGCTGTTTCATATCCTGGTTGATATAAATCCGCTTAACCTTACCCTGATGCTCAAAATTATAGGGAACATCACAGCCTTCATCACGAACCAGCTTGTGCTGCTTAATCATTTCATTGATCTCGGCCGAAATCGCTTTCGCCTTCGCCTGCTGTTGTTTTCGCAGATTCTGTTCGCGATCTCGCTCGGCCTTTAGCTCTTTTTCTCGCTGTGCGTGAAGCGCCGCTTCGCCCTGCTGCTTCTGACGCTGCTTTTTACTCAGCTGCTGCTTACCCTTCTTTTTGCCTTTTTGCACCTGCTTAACCTGCTGCTCTGTTACCAGGCCTGCTTTAAGCAACTGTTCCTGAAATGGATTATTCATGTTTTCACTATCTAGATCGATTCATTCAAGTACTGTTATTTTACGCTATTCAATGTTATTCAAATAGCCCTTCAATCCCATAGCCAGGCAGCTCCACGCACACCACTGGAGTCACCATAAACTGGTGCCATCAACCGGGTATTCACCACGTCCGAAAACACATAACGCCCCCAGCGCAACGGCACCTGATCATACAGGCACTGGATATTTGACATTCCGCCACCCAGCACAATGACATCAGGATCCAGTACGTTAATAATATGAGCAAGACCTCGTGCCAGACGATCAATATAGTCATCCAGGCTATGCTGTGCCAGCCTTTCACCCGCTTCAGCTCGTTGCACTATTGCCCTTGCATCGAGCTTGTCACCCCCAGCCAGGCGATAGTGATGTGAAAAACCAGGTCCCGACAGAAATGTTTCCAGACACCCCTTTTTACCACAGTAGCAATCAGCGCCTGGACGTTCGTTGTCCTGCGGCCACGGCAATGGGTTGTGTCCCCACTCACCAGCGATTGCATTAGCACCACCAAGCACACGACCATTAACCACCACACCTGCACCGGTACCCGTACCAATGATGACACCAAACACAACTGCTGCACCACTCGCCGCACCATCGACTGCTTCTGACAATGCAAAACAATTGGCATCATTTGATATACGAATCTCACGTCCCAACAGCTGCTGCAGATCCTGCTTAACTGGCATGCCGTTCATGCAGACTGAGTTGGAGTTCCTTAATAACCCCGTTGCAGGCGACAATGCACCCGGTGTACCGATGCCGATGCTTGCCTGCTGTCCCAGACGATTTTCTATTGTATTTATGAGCACAGCAATTGCTTCGAGTGTGGCTAGATAGTTTCCAGCAGGTGTATCGATGCGCTGTCGCTCGATCTGCCTGCCCTCATCATCAAGCGCTATCGCCTCAATTTTGGTGCCACCCAGATCAATTCCTATTCGCATCGTTGATTAAATACTCACTATTAATCACATACTCATTGTTTATTGAGTCGCTCAGACTGCCAGTAAACCTCAGCTTCACCCGCCTGTTTATTGAGTATACGTGAGGCCACGAACAACCAGTCGGAAAGTCTGTTTATATACGCTATCAGATGAGCATTGACTGGCTCTGATTTATTCAGGCTGACAAATGCACGTTCTACTCGACGACAGACCGCTCTAGCTAGATGACAGAAGCTTGCATCTTCAGCTCCACCAGGAAGAATAAACTCTTTTAGTGGTGACAGCTCAGCATTCATTTCATCCAGCGTCTGCTCCAACCAGTCGATTCGCGCCTGATTGATCATTTCGTAATCTGGCATCGCAAGCTGACCACCAATATTGAATAAATCATGCTGTATGGTAATCAGGTTTTCACGTACATCACCAGGTGAACACTTCTGTATCACAATACCTATCGTACTATTTAGCTCATCAACCTCACCTATGACGTGAATGCGCAGGCTATCTTTATCAATACGACTACCATCAGCCATGCCTGTAGTACCCTTGTCACCGGTACGTGTATATATCTTCGATAAACGATTTCCCATTTGTGGTTTCCTGTTCGTGTCTGTGTGATGGATGATTTATAATCACAACTAACTAATCATAACGAATACGACATGCAACGACCCATAAGTGTAATCATAACATTACTGATCATCAGTATCGCCAGTGTGGTCGTGGCACTTTCCGTTGGCAGTTACACCCTGAGTCCTGACCAGTTATGGATGACACTCACGGGCAATGGCACGCCACTAGAGCATACGATTGTATGGGAGCTACGCGCCCCCAGAGCTTATACCGCCTTCATTACCGGTGCCTTACTCTCACTGGCAGGCGCACTGATGCAGGTGCTATTACGTAATCCGCTCGCGGAGCCCTATATCCTGGGTGTCTCCGGTGGCGCATCGGTACTGGCACTGCTAGCCATGTCAGCCGGTTTGAGTACCTTCTGGGTCTCAGGCAGCGCCTTTGTTGGCGCACTGATTTCAATTGTTATCGTATTTGGGCTCTCCCATGCCAGTGGCAACTGGAACCCGAGCCGCCTGCTCCTTACCGGTGTCGTTATCGCTGCCGGCTGGGCTGCCGTGATTAATTTTATTTTATCGGTAAGCCCGGAAAAACCCCTGCGGGGTATGCTTTTCTGGTTAATGGGTGATCTCAGTCATGTCACCGCAACGCCTTTAGGCTTCGCTGTACTGCTGGTGGCACTAATCATCACCTTCGCCCTGGCTCGCCCCCTCAACATACTGGCCCGTGGAGAACTCCAGGCTCAGTCACTAGGTATCGAGGTAAAGCCCCTGCGTATCAGTCTCTTCCTGTTATCATCCCTGCTCACCGGTGTCGCAGTCACCATGGCGGGCAGCGTTGGTTTTATCGGCCTGGTCGTTCCACATATGTTGCGCCTGGTCGTCGGTAGTGATCACCGTATTCTCCTGCCGACCAGTGTACTTGCCGGTGGCAGCCTGCTGATGTTATCCGATGTCATTGCACGCACATTAATCGCTCCCCAGCAATTACCCGTCGGCGTCGTCACCGCAATAATTGGCGTACCGTTTTTCCTTTACCTGCTTAACCGTAATTACGCGACACGAGCAACGCAATGATTCGCTTGCAAACACACCAGTTAACGATCAGCATCGCAAACCAGACGGTCTGCGACAAACTGGATCTATGCATAGAAAGCGGTCAGGTTTGGGGACTACTCGGCCGTAACGGCGCAGGAAAAACAACCTTACTTCATGCGCTCGCGGGAATTCGCGAGCCTGATAGCGGCACCATTATTCTTAACGAAAAGCCACTAGCAGATCTTAGTCGCCGGCAAGTTGCTCAACAACTGGGTATTCTTTTACAACAGCACGAAGACTCCTTTCCGTCCAGCGTCATCGAAACCGTACTCTCTGGCCGACATCCTCATATCGATCGCTGGTCATGGGAAGATGAAAACGACCAGGATAAAGCCGCACAGGCACTCGCCGAAGTCGAGCTATCCGATAAAGCTCAGCGCTGCCTTGATCAGCTATCCGGCGGTGAACGCCAGCGTGTTGCTATCGCAACATTAATCACACAGTCGCCCGATATCTTTTTACTCGATGAACCCAGCACACATCTGGATCTGGTTTACCAGATAAAGCTGTTAAACTATTTCAGGGAACAGACCATTGCACATGATAAAAGCGTGCTAATGAGTCTTCACGATATCAATCTGGCCAATCAATACTGCACGCATCTGCTTATGCTACTGGATAATGGTGAGGTGCTGACAGGTACAGTCGCCGAGCTACTCAACACCGGCACGCTCGAGTTACTCTACAATGTTCCATTTACCCGGCTTCAGGGTGAAAATGGCGATTTCTTTTCGCCTGTCACTTCATAACCAGGCGGGACCAGCAAGCCCCGCCTGACACATGATTCACTTACTGCGCAAATACGATTTGGTCAGGGTTCAATTGCGTATCAATCGTTGCCACTACCGTCTGACTTGCAGGCTCAAAAACATACACCGTCGCATTACCCGCACTCACCCAGAGACGACCTTTCGGCGATATCGCCAGGTCTTTTAATACGCTATTCTGCAAGCCGGTAATCGTAATAGGCGTTACCTGTCGAGTCGAAGGATTCAGACGAAACAGGTTATGAATCGAATAGGTGCCGCCAGAATAACAGTCTGCGCAACCGATAAAGTATGCATCCGTCGAAGAAGCTACGGCCAGCGATGCAATGTGCCCATAGGGATGATCAGATACTGAACCATCATCCAGAACCGTCGTTAATGCGAGGCTATCAACATCGATTTTCTCGATACCACCGGAATACTCAGACGCAGAATAGGCTCCTAAGCCCTGTATATAAACCGCATTATCTTCTGCAACATACATGATGTCGTTATTTGGATTACGGATATTTAAGGGTATCCCCTTAAGTGAATCGCCCGTATATAGCGCATCTATTTCCGTATCCGTATTGATATCAATCACCGCAACATAGGCTGTTTCTGTTGGTGCAAATGTCACCAGTCGCTGTATTGAGACAAATAATTTATTCCCTGCAACAACACCCTTATACATCTCTGGAATTCCATCCGAATCACTATAAGCACTCAGGTCGATCTCGCCTATTTTAAAATCTGCCTCATTAGTCGCAGATGGATTAACGATCCAGATTACCGGCTTGCCATAACGTAGAACATAGGCTTTCTGCTCGTTTACTACGACCATATCTGATGGATTACTAAGAACCGTCTCGGTAGGAGAATCCTTTACCGAGTATTGCCAGATGACAGACTGAGGAGCATCAAATGAAAATTTGGTAATATGATTACCCCCACCAGCACGTCCAATCCGATAGAAGTAATTGCCCCCGGATGCCATGGTGATATCTGAAGTCGTGGGGTCAATATTATTCAATGCCGTATAGTCGACACCGGAACCGCTAACAAAGGCATGTGAGCCAGAACTGTAATCCGATGCGACCGTTGCTATCGCTGCCTTTGTGATATTTTCACCCTGAGGAACTTCTATTGGGTTAATCACAATTTCCGCATCGTCGTCACCACAGCCTGAAAGCAGCAGTGTCGCCGAGATTAAATACGCTATCGATTTTTTCATTTCTAATCGCCTCAATTAAAATTGTACTGGTATGTCAAAAGATACATTCGGCCGGGCAACGGCCTTGAATTAAACTGGATATGATTTTTATCTGTCAGGTTATCTACACGCAGCTCAAGGCTTTGTTGCTTCCAGCGCTTAAGCGCAGAAATATCTGCACGATAGATATCCTGACCATGATGGTCGTTACCGCGCTCAAAATACATCTGTGCACGATAACTCTGTTGTAAAGCAAGCTGCCACCCGGCACCGTGATAACTGCTATACAGGCTATATACCTCGCCGTACTGACCGGGCAAGCTATTTTTATCAAAATTATCATCTTCGCTACTGAGTTCAGAATCCAGCAACGTCATATTAAAATTAAACCGCCAGTGTTCACCGGGATTAAGATTTACCTGCACTTCCATGCCATTAACAAATGCACTGGCGAGATTATCTGATTTACCGATCCCCGATGCCCCATAGTCCCGAACAATCAGGTTATCAAATTCGCTGCGGAACAACCCCATATACACAGAGGCATTATGTAGCCAGTGCCCCGGTGAATAATTGGAATAGCGAATACCGAGGTCACCATTCACACTCGTTTCCTGCAACAACTCCTCATTACCCACAAACAAGCCCTGATCGCCGAACAGCTCAAAGAAAGTTGGTATACGGGTGTATTCTGCAAGATTTGCGGTGAATAGCCAGTCGATCGTCATCTGGTAACGTAGACCTAGCTGCATATCGGAAACACGGTATGACTGATCGTCCTGCTCAATAAGCTCATTAAATGATGAGATGGCATAATGCAATCTGTCTGTGACATCCTGCCAGCGATAGGCAAGATTAATAAGCAGGTCCCGCTTTAAAAAGTAATGCCTGTAATCGATACCTAACTCATGACTATTTCGCTGATTTCGGCTGCTCTGCTGATTTAGCCGCACATCATCAAAATCAAAATCTTCCCTCGATATACCCAGCAGCAGACGCCATTCAAAGTCTTTTTCATTCCATTGTGTAAAAGACTGCAAAGACACACGTCGGGTTAAGTACTTCAGCCTGCTCTGATAAGGCCCTAACTGGGCTAGCTGATCATCAAAAACCTCGTCAGCATAATAGGCGCCCAGTTTTAAATTATGATTCACATGACTGCCTGCAATATTACTGGCAGTCCACTGGCTTAACAGGTCATAACTTCTGGTAACAAAGCGCGTCTGTATTTCCGGACTGTTATTCTGCGAGGGAATACCTTTGTCTTTGTCGAATATTTTGAAACGCGTATCGATATTTTGTGTGTCCGATATCAACCAGTCATAGCGAAGTAACGCCGATGTCTGTTCAACCTGATCGTTATTCACTCGAGTCAGAAAGTCATCGTTAACATTATGTTTAGTATCATTGTCATACAGGAACGCGTAATCGTTATCACTGTTTAAGTGTTCGATAGAGACAAGCTTTCTGGATTGCTCGTTTTGCTGCTGGTAGGCACCCGCCAGTTTACGTGTAGCCAGACTACCAATACTTGCTTTAAGATAGGCTTTATCACCATCCACACGTTTGGAGATGATATTGATCGCACCACCAATCGATGCCCCACCTAATTCTATTGGTGTGATGCCACGATAAACCTCGATACGCTCTATATTTTCTAACGCAATATTACTCAGATTAAATACTGCACTTGCCGCATCATTCAGGGGCACGCCGTCCAGATATACACGCACCTGTTCACTGGATGCCCCTCG
>JBFHWF010000026.1:0-30378 GCA_041589175.1 Gammaproteobacteria bacterium | reverse complement strand
GTATCCCGTAATGCACCGCGATCAACGACACTACAGGCCCCAATTTCGACATTGTCACCAATGATAACACCGCCTACCTGAGGAATTTTGAGCCACTGTCCATTATCAAACTCGAAGCCGAAGCCATCAGAACCAATGACTGCAGAAGAGTGTATGATACAGTTTTTTCCGATAGTACACCCATAATATACAGTTGCATTTGCATAGATGTGGCATGCGTCACCTATCCGGCTGTTTCGACCTATCACTACACCAGGCTCCAGTCTAACACGAGCGCCGATTGTAGCGCCGGCTTCAATCACACAGTTCTCAGCAATGCTGGCGGTTGGATCAATTACAGCCTCCCCTGATACAACTGCTGATTCGTGCACACCTGCCTCATTCACTGGTGCTGGATAGAGCATCGACACCACTCGAGCATATTCAGCTCGAGGATTATCAACAACCAGACATGGTACTGGGGAATATTCTAGTAAATCTTCTGTGAGTATCACAGCTGTCGCAGATGTAGATTGCAGGTGTTTCAGATACTTTTTATCATAGATAAAGCTTATTGATCCTGCCGATGCATCATCTATCGGCGCAACAGCATTAACCTCAAGCTCACCCTGCCCTGTCAGGCGCGCGTTAATATAATCTGCAATCTGCTGTAGACTGAATACCAAGTCTCGCTCCTTATTACCTGGTTATATTACTGCGTAATTTTACTATTTACCCGGTCCAGAATTTTGCGGGTAATATCCACTTTTTCTGCTGCAAACATTACGCCTTCGTTTACAATCAGGTCATATTTTTCCTGCTTAGCAAATTCCTGCGTCACCTCGAAAACAATCTTTCTAAACTCTGTCATTTCCTGATTACGCACTTCCTGTAATTGCTTTTCAAGCGCCATTCCTTTCTCACGATACTCCTGAACCATCTGACCTAGCTTGTTCTTTGATGCAGTCAATTTACTCTCAGACATCAGAAGCTCATTTGTTTTGATTTCTTTTTCTAATGCCTTGATGTCGGTTACCAGCTTTTCTATTTCTTTCTTCGGCGCGGTAAAGCGATCCTCAATCATTTTGTCAATTCCCTTGGTTCGCGCATATTCATTAAACAGAATTGTGACATTCACAAATCCTATTTTTTCGGCCATCCCCAGAGATGAGAAAAATAAGCCCCCTAACAGAGCCGTTATTGTTATTAGCTGTTTCATTTTGTTTTCTCCTAGAAAAACGATCCGATACTGAACTGGAACGATTGCTTATCATCGCCAGGCTTAAAATCAAGTGGTTTGGCCCAGCTAAAACGCAGCGGACCAATTGGTGCTAGCCACACAAATGATACACCCGCCGAACTTCTTAATTCATCTGAATCAAATCCACCCTGGTCTCGTAAGAACACATTACCTATATCATAAAATGCACTAAATCGTACTGAACTGGGTGGTTTCTCAACAAACGGTACTGGGAATATGAGCTCAGCACTAGCGACTGTTCTCAAATCACCACCTATGGGATCACCCGTTACCGTTGATCTGGGACCAAGAGAGTTCGAGTCGAAACCACGAACAGTTCTTAAACCACCCGCAAAGAAACGTTCAAAAAATGGATAATCAACGGTATCTTTATAACCATCACCATAGGCAACATCAGTCCGTACCAACGCTGTCAAATCATCTGTGACGGCAAAATAAAACTTGTTTCGATACGTCAGTTTATAAAACTGCAAATCACTATTCGGTGTTGTCATATCCAGAATAACAGACTGGCTATTACCTCGCGTGGCAAACACTGTTCGATTTCGTGTATCGTGGGTATAACTGGCAACAAGCGTAAACGCATCCAGCTTCGCTATATCATTACTATCACCCAGAAACGCATCCACATCTTCTGACACCAGACCGGAACCCCGGATTATATCGGTATGCTTATAGCCACCACCTATACGAATATGATCATATTCTGTCAGTGGTATACCAAACGCAATATTGGCGCCATAAGTATTTTCCAGATAATTAAGAATATCCTGCTCTTCTGTATCTCTCTCACTGTATGACAGCGACAAAGTGCGACTAATGCCGTCAACGGTATAATATGGATCGGTGAATGAAACACTGTATATCTGACTTGACTTATCATTATTAAAGTTAACATCAAGCTTTTCACCCGTCCCGTTCAGGTTATCCATAGTTAGTCCGAGATTGAAAACAAATCCCTGCCCCTGTGAGAAACCCGCTCCGATATTGAAGCTTCCAGACAAGCGCTCAGTTAGACTGATATTAATATCAACCAGGTCATCAGTACCACTAACAGGGACCTTATTAACTTTCACCTCTTCGATGTAAGGCAGGCGCTGCAGCCTTATCTTTGATCGATCAAGCTTACTATTAGAGAGTTCTCCGCCTTCCATCAGGCGCATTTCACGCCTAAGCACCTGGTCCTGTGTTTTATAATTACCACTAAAGGTTATGCGTCTTACATAAACTTTCTTACCTGGTTCTACAATATAAGTCAGGTTAACCTTCAAAGACTCATCATCGATGTCAGGCACAACTCTAATACGAGCAAAAGCATAACCCTCATTACCCAGCCTGCGCTCTATCAGGTCGCGTCCATCGATCATAAGTTTTCTCGAAAAAACATCCCCCTGATTCAGACTTATCAATCTACGGAGTTCAGCCTCATCAACCTTCAAATCACCAACCAGTCTGATTTCATCAACCTTATACCGTTCACCTTCAGTGACATTCATGGTGATGTAGATATCTTTCTTATCAGGCGTGATAGTTACCTGGGTTGATTCAACATCAAACCGAATATAGCCTCTATCCTGATAGTAGGACTTTAATGTTTCCTGGTCCGCAGCCAGTTTGGGCTTGGCATATTCATCCATACTGGTTATCCAGTCCCAGAACCCTGGCACACCAAGCTGTAACTCACCTAATAGTGTATCGTCCTCAAATACCTTATTACCGACTATATTTATCTGCTTTATTTTTGCCACCACGCCTTCCGAGATCTTTATATCAATATCGACCCGGTTACGCTCAAGCTCCTTAACGCTTGTGGTGATTTTGACAGCATACTTACCACGACTGTAATAAGCCTGTTGTTTCAGACCCAACTCAATTTTATCGAGTGCAGATGGATTAAATACACGTCCTTTTACAATACCAATATTCTCAAGCACATCCTTAAGCGCTTCGTCATCGATATCTTTATTACCATCCCAGGTTATATTAGCTATAGCCGGCCGTTCAAGCACACTAACAACAAGAACATCGCCATCCTTGAGCAACTTTATATCTTTGAAAAAACCTGTTTTATATAATTCTTCAATAACATATGAAGACTGTGAGGCATCAAATGTATCGCCGACCTTGAGTGGCAGATAATTTAATAACGTGCCGTCGGGTATACGTTCAAGACCCTGAAGTTGAATATCTTCAATAACAAATGCGTCTGCTGCATGAGATATTGATGCAACAGAGATTAATGTCAGAATAGTAAAAATGAGCCCGCGCAATTTTTTAGCCGCCAGTTAAGTCTTAATTAATTAATCGTTGTATATCGTTAAAAATAGCCAGGCTCATAAGCATGAACAAAATGGCTATACCAATCCTTTGGCCCATCTCCTCTATCGCCTGAGACACCGGTGACCCCTTAACTATCTCAATCAGATAATACATCAGGTGACCACCATCGAGCATTGGCACTGGCAAGAGATTCAACACACCCAGACTAACCGAAATCATTGCAAGAAATTTGATATACATGAGTATACCAATACTCGCCGTAATTCCCGCAAATTGAGCAATGGTAATTGGCCCGGAAATATTCTCCAGCGCCGCATGCCCTACCAGCATTTTCCCCAGCACCTTCAGGGTAAGCACTGAAAACATCCAGGTTTCCTTAACAGATCGTTCAAAAGCCTCGATCATGGTGTATTCCACTGTAACACGTGATCGCTCAATGAGCTCTTGTGGAACATCTGGATATGCACCCATAAAACCAGTCAGCTTATCTCCCTGTTTTTTCTCTTCTGGAGTGAGCTGTAACACCTTGCTCTCTCCATTACGTAAAACTTCAACAACCAGTGTGATATTTGCACTCGACTGAATAATCTCCACTACCTGTGACCAGTTATAAATATCCTGTTCATCAATACGGCGAATTTCGTCACCTTTCTGAAAGCCTGCCCTGAGGGCTGCACCATCATCTGTTGTACCACCTATAATTGCAGGCACAACTGGTCTCATTAATGCGAAGCCTAGCTGCTCAGCTGCATCATCCTTATTTTTCAGTATGTGTAGGTCACCAACCTGTAACACCTTATCGACAGGATAACGGCCTTCCTGCAACACCTGTATGCTTACATCCCCACCATCAATTGAGCTATCGATCAGGCTAATACGAAAATCCTGCCAGGTAGGCGTGCTCGTACCATTAACAGATACGATTTCATCATCCGCTTTGAAACCAGATATATATGCGGGTGTGTTCTGCGCTGGTTCATCAATAACCGGGCGTATACCAACTTCACCATTCGAGAAGAAAATAAAGTAAAAGAACACTGCCAGAATAAAATTAAATAATGGCCCGGCAAATACAATCGCAAATCGCTTCGATACTGGCTGCGCATTAAAAGCACGATGACGCAAGGACTCATCAACAGGACCTTCACGTTCATCCAGCATACGCACGAAACCACCAAGCGGTATCATGGCGATGGCAAATTCAATTAGATCATCACCCTTCTGCCTGCGCCAGACGAATAGTGGCTTACCAAAACCGATAGAAAACCGTAACACTTTTACATTTAAACGTCGCGCAACCCAGTAGTGGCCGAACTCATGAAACGCCACCAGTACGCCAATTGCAATAATAAAGAAGACTATATTGTGAAGTATGCCAACCGACTCCATTATTATCCCAGCCTGTTCACCCATTCGTTAGCGATCTGACGTGCGTGCTTATCAGCTAGTAATATATGATCCAGCGAATCTGCACCTGGATTTTCCGTATGTTGTAGTGTCATCGAAATCACTTCAGATATATGTGTGAATTTCAGTTGTCTGCTCAAAAATGCTTCAACTGCTACTTCATTAGCAGCATTCAATATGGCCGTTGCAGCGCCCCCCATTTCAAGTGACTCATAAGCCATTCGTAAACACGGGAAACGTTCAAAATCCGGTTGTTCGAACTCAAGCTTTGCGACCTCGAAAATATCCAAAGGTTCAACTCCTGAGACAATACGCTCAGGCCAGCCCATCGCGTGAGCTATAGGTGTGCGCATATCCGGATTTCCTAACTGCGCAAGAACCGAGCCGTCGTCATAGCTCACCATAGAGTGAATCACACTTTGCGGGTGAATAACCACCTGTATCATCGAAGCATCAGTATTAAATAGCCAGCAGGCTTCAATCACTTCCAGACCTTTGTTCATCATGGTCGCAGAATCTACAGAAATCTTCTGTCCCATAACCCAGTTGGGATGCGCTACTGCCTCTTCCGGTGTAACCTGGTGCAGCGTGTTAATATCACGTGTTCTGAAGGGCCCACCACTCGCTGTGAGTAGAATTTTATTAACACCGCTCTGCGTCAAACTTTGCTCCGGGCGTTCCGGCATACACTGAAATATTGCATTATGCTCAGAATCTATAGGCAATAATTCAGCCTGATGATGTTGCACTTCTGCCATAAACAGTTCGCCAGACATTACCAGTGCTTCCTTATTGGCAAGCAGCACGCGCTTACCTGCACGCGCTGCGGCGAGTGTTGGTAACAGTCCGGCGGCACCAACTATTGCAGCCATCACCTGATCGACTTCTGGCAAAGATGCTACATATTGTAAGGCATCGACACCCTGCAAGACCTGAGTATCCAGATCTGTCTGTTGGATCATTTCCTGTAATTGCTGCGCTGATTCTTCATCGACCATCACTGCATAATCCGGCCTGAAGACCTTGCACTGTTCGAATAACTTTTTGTGATCACGGTTAGCTGTGAGTGCAACGGCCCTGTAGCGATCTGGGTGGCGCTGAATCACATCCAGCGTATTGACCCCAATGGTACCTGTAGCACCTAACACACAAATACCAAGATTAGCCATTGAAATACACCAGACTTAATAGCAGAGCAAAGAAAGGTGCTGAGGAAGTCACACTATCAATACGATCAAGGACACCACCATGACCAGGCAAAATTGCCCCAGTATCCTTCAGGCCTTTTTCACGTTTCAAAAGACTTATAAATAGATCTCCGATAACTGATATGACAGTCGCAAGGGCGGCAATTATTAGAAGAATAACGGTATCAATAAGCTGCATCTCTTTATAGATTGCAAACATTAAACTAAAGCAACTCGTCGCGAACATTGCCCCATAAAGCCCTTCACGAGTTTTACCCGGGCTAAGGCCTGGTGCCAGTTTTATCCGACCATAGCGCTTACCTGAAAAATACGCACCGATATCAGCAATCCACACAATACTAAGCACATACAGTAGCCAGTCAGCACCTTGCTCTCGAATAAACATGAGCGCAATCAACGGTGAAACCAGCACAACCACACCCATCAGCAGCTTAGCAACGGAAAGGCTATCATCAGCTACTGGCCCACGCATAAACATCCGATATGTCGAGACACACCAGAAGGCCACGGTGAATGCCATTATAGATAACAGAACGTCTGGCAGGTTTATAAGCCAGCTTTGAAGCACATAACACAGGAGCACAGTGACTGCCGCATAAGCTGCTCGCGCAAACAGACTCTGAACACCACTAAGACGTGCCCACTCCCAGCCTGCAACAGAGGTGAATAGCAGCAGAGCATATAGAATTACGCTAGCAGGCTGCGTCAGGATTCCCCATATAGCAAGAGCTGCAAGAGGTAGCGCAGTTAAAACCCTTTGTTTAAGCATGTTCGTTTACTCTATATCTGTTCAGCCATTTCGACCTGTTCACCCGTCTGTCCAAAACGTCGTTGACGGCCGCTATACCAGTCGATCGCCTGTAACAGGGCATCTTCATTAAAGTCGGGCCACAGAATATCAGTAAAATAAAGTTCGGTATAAGCAAGCTGCCAGATAAGAAAATTACTAATACGCTTTTCTCCACCCGTACGGATAAAAAGATCGGGCTCAGGTAAATCACTCAACGAGACATATTCATTAATTAGCTCGGCGTCGATATCCGCCTCATTGAGCTTACCCTGCTGCATATTCTTCAATACAGCCCTGCAGGCCTGAGCGATATCCCATCGACCACCGTAGTTAACAGCGATATTCAGGCAAAGACCAGTATTTGCTTCAGTTAACTTGGTTGCTTCATATATTTTATTCTGTAGCTTCTCAGAAAAAGCGCTGCAATCACCAATAAAGCGCATACGCACATTTTGCCGGTGAAGCTCTTTTACCTCTGACTGAAGCGTAGTGACAAACAGCTCCATTAAGGTACTAACTTCCTGCTCAGGACGCTTCCAGTTTTCGCTACTAAATGCAAATAGCGTTAATGCATTGATCTGATACTTAACACAAGACTCTACCAATCGGCGAGTCGCTTTCACTCCCGCGTGATGCCCCGCAGTTCTGGGCAGGAGTCGCTTCCTGGCCCACCGTCCGTTACCATCCATAACCACAACAATATGACGTGGATAATCTACCGAACGTCCATCCTTAAGCTTTGACGCCATAACTCAGTACCGCCGCCTTAAATTTCCATCATTTCCTTTTCTTTAACTTCAAGCAGCTTATCAATTTCAGCCACGTACTTATCCGTCAGCTTTTGAATACCATCTTCTGCTTTTCTGCACTCATCTTCAGATATTTCTTTTTCCTTAAGCAGGTCTTTAAAATCACTATTTGCATCTCGACGAATATTACGTATCGCAATACGTCCAGTTTCACCTTCCTGCTTAACGACTTTCACCAGGTCGCGACGACGCTCCTCTGTTAAAGGCGGCATTGGTACTCGAATTACCGTGCCCGCCGTGGCAGGATTAAGACCAAGATCGGCTGTCATAATTGCTTTTTCAATAGCCTGTACCATTGGTTTTTCCCAGGGCGTAACTGCCAGAGTGCGCGCATCTTCCGCAACAACGTTGGCGACCTGCTTTACAGGTGTTGGTGTTCCATAATAATCGACCATAACATGGTCCAGTAGACTTGGATGTGCACGCCCAGTTCGAATTTTCGTGAGTTCTGTTTTCAGAGACTCAACGCTTTTTTTCATACGGCTTTCTGCATCCTGGGTTATCTCATCTATCATTTATATCTCCACACCTTATTAAACGCCGGCACTTATTTTATTCTGCCGGTACAACCGATGTACCAATATCGGGGTCCGTCATTGTACGAACCAGGTCACCGGGATTATTGAGGTTAAAAATTCTTAACGGCATATTCTGTTCTTTACAGAGCACAATCGCTGTTGCATCCATCACTGCAAGATTATTTCGTAGCACATCGTCATAGCTAAGAGATGCATATCGTTTTGCATCGGGGTTTTTAACAGGATCAGAGTCATAAACACCATCAACCTTTGTCGCCTTGATTAGAACATCGGCTTCTATTTCGATCGCCCTCAGGCTACCTGCACTATCGGTAGTGAAAAATGGGTTACCAGTGCCCGCGCCAAAAATAACGACACGGCCTTTTTCAAGATGTCGAATTGCCCTGCGCCTTACATAGTCCTCACATACCTGATGAATACTAAGTGCAGACATCACACGGCAGGTTGCTCCATGCCGTTCAATCGCATCCTGTAACGCAAGACAGTTCATCACTGTCGCCAGCATACCCATGTGGTCGCCAGTTACACGGTCCATCCCGGAATCAGCAAGCCCTTTACCACGGAAAATATTTCCTGCCCCAATGACGACACCGACTTCTACACCGAGATCGATGACTTTCTGGATTTCACCTGCTATACGGCTCAGGATTTCAGGATCAATACCTGACTCCTGTGAACCCATTAAAGCCTCACCACTCAGTTTTAGTAAAACTCGCTTATAGATAAGACCGGATTCACTCATATTCTGTTTTTACCTTTATGCTTATTATCAACATTATTCCAGGCCCTGCCTTAAGCCTGGTAGACACACTACTATGCTTGCATGTGCATACATAAAAAACCGGGAATCAATCCCGGTTTTTTATAACATATCCCTGATCAAAAAGCTTAGCCTTAGCTCGCGTTGACCTGTGCCATAACTTCGTCAGCGAAGTTCTCCTGCTTCTTCTCGATACCTTCTCCTACCTCATATCGATCAAAGCTCTTCACAGTTGCACCTTTTGACTTCAGCAGCTTTTCAACAGTCTGATCTGGATCCTTCACGAAAGCCTGACCCAGCAGTGTAATTTCTGCCAGGTATTTACGGATACGCCCTGTTATCATCTTTTCGATAATATCGTCTGGCTTTCCGCTTTCCTTCGCCTGTGCAATCAGAATTTCCTTTTCTTTATTCAGCATTTCCTCAGGTACTTCAGATTCGTTTACGCAAACCGGGTTACTAGCCGCAATGTGCATAGCCACATCTTTAATCAGATCCTGGTCATCTTTATCCATCTCAACCAGCACACCCATACGTACACCGTGAGAGTATGAGCCGAAAGCACCATCTGTAGCCTTACGCTTGAAGCGACGCACCTGAATATTTTCACCGATCTTGGCAACCATTTCCTGACGTACTTCTTCGATGCTCTTACCACCATCTTCCAGTGGCAGTGCCATCAGGGCTTCCAGGTCAGCAGGCGAATCAGACAGTACGCGCTGAGCAACACCGTTTGTGAACGCCTTGAAGTCATCACCACCAGACACGAAGTCTGTTTCACAGTTAACTTCAACAATCGCCGCCTGTTGCTTGTCATCAGAAACAGCGATCGCGACCAGACCTTCAGCCGCAGTACGACCTGCTTTCTTGTCTGCCTTTGCCAGGCCAGACTTGCGCATGTCTTCTACAGCTTTTTCCATATCACCACCCGCTTCCTGCAGGGCTTTTTTACATTCCATCATGCCTGAGCCTGTACGCTCACGCAGTTCTTTAACCATTGCAGCAGTAATTTGCATAGCATTTACCTCAAAAATTTGTATTCGATAGAGTAAGTGTTTAGTAACGCCTTACTTTTCATCAGCATCTGCAGGTGCTTCTGCTGCTTCTTTCTTCGCTACCTTCTTCTTAGGTGCCGCTTTCTTTTTAGGCGCTGCTTTCTTAGGCGCTTCTTCTTCATCTGCATTGATATTCAGAGAAGCAGCCTTACCTTCAATCACTGCATCGGCAACTGCTTCGATATACAGTTTGATTGAACGGATCGCATCATCATTACCAGGAACAACGTAATCAATGTTATCTGGAGAGTTGTTAGTATCAACAACACCAATCACTGGAATACCCAGAACATTCGCTTCGTGTACGGCAATTTTCTCGTTACCCGTATCAATTACAAAGATCGCATCTGGCAGACCAGGCATATCCTTGATACCGCCCAGAGTTTTCTCCAGTTTCTCCATCTCACGAGTCAGGTTCAGCGCTTCTTTCTTAATCATACGATCGAAAGTGCCGTCTGAAGACATGGCTTCTAAATCTTTTAAACGACGAATTGACTGACGTACTGTGTTGAAGTTAGTCAGCATACCACCTAACCAGCGGTGGTTAACGTAAGGCATACCACAGCGTTCGGCTTCTTCACGAATCGCGTTACGCGCTGCGCGCTTGGTGCCTACAAATAGAATCTTGCCATTAGAAGCTGCTGTTTTGCTAATCGCATTCAACGCATCGTTGAACATAGGCAGGGTTTTTTCAAGATTGATGATATGAATCTTGTTACGATCGCCGAAGATGTACTCTGCCATCTTGGGGTTCCAGAAACGGGTCTGATGTCCGAAATGTACACCAGCTTCCAGCATTTGACGCATGGTCACTTTAGCCATAATAAACTCCTGATCGGGTTAGGCCTCCACATACCCCGTGTAACAACCTGGCGGCTAAGCCGGGCACCCAGCTACACGGTAGTGATATGTGTGCGTATTTAAAAATAAGGTTAATGCTCGACGCTTTTCGAATCGAGCGCGCGCTTTATACCATATTCAGCGTCAATTAACAATAAAAACGCATATAATTCGGCCAGACCACCTAAGCTAAGTGGCCGAAATATAAGGAATTCTTGAAAAACAGGCCTATTTCAGGCCTAATCCGGGTTTGCCCGCTAACATCGGGCTATACGGGCACCAGGCAGAGACTGCAGGCAATACGCTGCAAAAGCAGATAAAGCGAAAGATGAATGACTGGCTTGATTTCAGCGCTTTCACGAGACTGTGGTTTACTATCGGCCTACAATCAGGGGCATATATTATTAAGTGTGGCAACACAGGCTACATAGAATAAAACATGGGGATTGCATGAGCATACATATCAAAACCGCCGACGAAATTGAAAAAATGCGCGTAGCGGGCCGACTGGCTGCAGAAGTACTGGAAATGATCGAACCCCATGTGCAAGCCGGCATTACGACTGAAGAACTGGATCGCATCTGCCACGAGTATATCGTTAACGAGCAGAAAGCAATACCGGCACCTCTGAATTACCACGGTTTTCCCAAATCGATCTGTACAACGCTCAATCATCAGGTATGTCATGGCATACCGGGGCCGAAAAAGCTGAAGAATGGCGACATTATCAATATCGACATTACAGTCATCAAGGACGATTTCCACGGTGACACCAGCAAAATGTTCTATATCGGCGAACCCAGCATCAAGGCCAGAAGGGTTACGGAAATTTCACGAGAATGCATGATAGAAGGCATTAAACTGGTAAAACCAGGCACGCGGCTAGGTGATATTGGGGCAGTGATACAGGAATATGCAGAATCTCGCGGCCTGTCTGTTGTTCGTGAATACTGTGGCCACGGTATTGGCAGGGGCTTCCACGAAGACCCACAGGTCATGCACTATGGTAAGGCTGGCACAGGTGTCGAGCTACAGGAAGGCATGACCTTTACGATTGAGCCCATGATCAATGTAGGCAAGCGCCATGTCAAACTTCTTAAGGACAACTGGACGGTCGTCACCAAGGACCACAGTCTGTCAGCTCAATGGGAGCACACGATACTGGTGACCCCCGATGGCTACGAAGTCCTGACGCTACGTCGTGATGAAACCATTTAACTGAGCAAGTAGAACACCCCATGCCCGATATCAGCCTTAATGGCACCCTCGTACTAGCCGACAAGCAACTCCATAATCGTCTGCAGGCCGCCCCTGACAAGCCTCTAGAGACCCTCAAAGACACCCTGAAGCAGGGCCATGAAGCTATCCGGCAGGCCTTTTATGCGGGTGCAGACACCCTGGAAACCGTTAATACCCGCGCCTATTTTATTGACCAGGTTCTCGATGCCTTATTCCAGCAATTTTTTGCCGATTGTGATCAGACAATCAGCCTGATTGCCGTTGGTGGATATGGCCGGGCTGAATTACACCCTGCGTCCGATATTGACATCATGTTACTACTCAAGGACGCAGAAACCGATAGCACCAAACAGAAACTGGAGCAGTTTCTGATGATGCTGTGGGACAGCAAACTCGAAATCGGCCACAGCGTACGCACAGTGGACGAATGCGTGGATGAAGCCAGCAACGATATAACGGTCATCACCAACCTCATGGAATCACGCATTATCAGCGGTGACGCCGAGCTCTTCGAAGCCCTTAACGACCGTATAGCCGCTGATAAAATCTGGGACAGCCGAGCCTTTTTTAAAGCCAAGCTGGATGAACAGACCAGCCGCCACCGTAAATTCGGCGATACGGCCTATAACCTCGAACCCAATATCAAGGAAAACCCGGGGGGCTTACGCGACCTGCAGATGATTGGCTGGGTTGCCAAACGGCACTTCGGCACACGCATATTACGAGAGCTGGTAGGCCACCAGTTTCTCACACAGGCCGAATTCGAATCACTGCGCAATTGTCAGATCTACCTGTGGAAAATCCGCATCCACCTGCACTATCACACGGGCAAACATGAAGACCGCCTGTTATTCGATCTGCAACGGCAGCTGGCCATGGAATTTGGCTACGAAGATGGCGAAAACAATCTGGCTATCGAGCAGTTTATGCAGAAGTACTACCGTACGGTACTTGAGCTGGAACGCCTGAATGAGCTGCTGCTTCAGCTATTGCGACAGGAAATACTGTATGCAGACCGAGAATCCGTGGCCATCGACATCAATCGCCGCTTCCATATTATTAACGATTATATATCGGCAAAACACGAGAACGTATTCAGGGAACACCCCAGCTCGTTGCTGGAGATTTTCCTGATTATGGAGCTGCACCCAGAGATTCGAGGAGTCCATGCCCAGACCATTCGCTGGCTCAGAGAAAGTCGCCACCTGATCGACAACAAATTTCGCGCCTCTCAGACTGCCAAGCAGCTGTTTATCGACATTATTACCCAGTCTCGCGGCGTGACCCACGAGCTACGCCGCATGAACCGCTACGGCATCCTGGCCGCCTACATTCCCGAATTTCAGCAAATCGTTGGTCGTATGCAGTATGACCTGTTCCACGCTTATACGGTGGATCAGCATACCCTGTATGTCGTGCGTAATATGCGCCGCTTATCAGTGCCCGAGTTTTCCCATGAGTTTCCTCTCGCCAGCGGAATCTTCCATCACCTGGCAAAGCCCGAACTACTCTATCTGGCAGGCTTATTTCATGATATTGCCAAAGGCCGTGGGGGTAACCATGCCGAACTGGGTGCCATTGATGCCAGTGCATTCTGCCTCAATCATGGCCTGCCCTCAGCTGATAGCGAACTCGTCGGCTGGCTGGTACAGAAACATCTGCTGATGTCGATGGTGGCCCAGCGCAAGGATATTAGCGACCCTGAAGTCATCTTTGCCTTCGCCCAGGAAATGGGAGATTTAGAGCATCTGGATTATCTCTACCTGCTCACACTCTGTGATATACGCGCCACCAACCCCAAGCAGTGGAACTCCTGGAAAGACAATCTGCTAACCGAGCTATACCACAAGACCGCCACCGCAATTCGTGGAGGCCTGGATAACCCGGTACAACGCCATATACTATCCCAGGAACGACGCACCTCCGCCACCCGCCAGCTGGCTAAGTCGGGGATTGTGGCCGAGGTTCTGAATGATCTGTGGTCAGCCTTTACCGATGACTATTTTATCTATCACTCATCCAGTGAAGTTTGCTGGCACAGTGAGCTGATTCTCGCCCATAAAGACAGGCAACCCATTATAGATGCCCGTATTACACAGCGTGGCGAAGCGGAAATCTTTATCTACTCTGATGAGCGACGAAACCTGTTCTCGGACATTGCAGGCACCCTCGAACAGCTGGGCCTGAATATTGTCGACGCCAAAATCAATATCACAACCGATGACCACAATATCAATACCTACAAGGTACTTGAGGAAGACGGCAGTAGCCCGACAGAGCAATACCGGACAAAGGAAATTGTCGAAAAGCTGCAGAATCGACTGGCCAGTGAGGAATCACCCGTTGACAGCTTTGCTGGCTACCGACGTAAGAGCCGGGCACAGGGTAATTTCGAGGTAGAAACCGACATACGCTTCGACCAGCTGGTCGGCAAGGACATGACTCTGCTCACCATAAGTACTGGCGACAGACCCGGGCTACTGGCCAGCATAGCGAGAGCATTTGTCGACTGTGATATCACGCTACAGCACGCGAAGATATCCACAGCTGGGGAACGCGCCATTGATAACTTCTACATCACAGACCATCAACAAAACCCCCTGCTTGATGACAAAGACACAGAGCAACTGGAAAGCACCCTGAGAAAGTACCTCAATCAGTAATTTTAAAATTGTGTACTACAATAAAATGAAGGGCTTAGCCTGATAAGCTTAGAATTTTATTAAGATTAATCAGGCAAAGATGAATTGCAAGGACCCACAGGGGCTTTCACTGTGCCGAGACACATAACCGTACAGACATTTTTAACATTAATTATGGCCATCCTGTCACTGGCATCAGGGCTCAATGCCCATGCCAGTAACGATGAGCAGCGCCCTCTCGATAGCGCGGTCATCATGGACAGCTCCGGCAGCATGAAACAGACTGACCCGCGTCAGCTTCGCAAGCCAGCAGCCAAACTCTTTATTTCCCTGCTATCCGCTGAAGACCGGGCCAGCATCGTCAGTTTTAGCAGTCAGGCATGGCCCATCACCTTCCTCACTCAGCTCGACACCGAAAGCAGTATCAACAAGGCATTACAGGCAACCGACCGGGTATCCCACAAAGGTGTCTATACCAATATACATGCTGCACTGGCCAAGGGAATCGAACTTCTCAAGGAGAGCGATCTTAAAAATCGAGATCCCATTATAATTCTCATGTCCGACGGGCAAATGGATGTGGGTGATGCAGCAAAATCTGCCGAGCTTCGTCAGCAAATTCTCGATAATCTGCTTCCTCAGCTGGTAGAGCATAATATCAAGGTATACAGCATTGCCTTCACCGAAGAGTCGGATCAGGAACTGATGCAGATCATTGCTGAATCAACAGATGGCCGTTATGCACTGGCAGCCAGTGATGAGGTGCTACATAAAGTTTTCAGTAAGATCTTCGAACAGGCCAAGCAGCCGGATATGTTGCCATTACACGAAAATGCATTTGTGGTGGACAACAGCATTAAGGAAATCACCATTATTGCCAACAAGGAATCCGAAAAAAGCCAGATTTATCTACAGACCCCTTCCGGTGACAAGATTAATTCCACATTTAAAAGTGAAACACTCAAGTGGTTTGTCTCCAGCAGCTTCGACATGATTACGATTCAGAATCCACAGGCTGGTGACTGGAAAATACTTTACAGTGATGACGATAACAAGGCCTATATCGTAACCGACGTTAAACTGCGAACACGTTTTGAATTTAACCAGGACAGTTATTATCCTGAACTGATCATAAGCAGCTGGTTTATGCAGAACGAAGAAACTGAAGCTGGACAGGCGCTTCTCGAAAATATTTCACTCGAACTTGAAATTGAACACCCCGATGGTCGAGTTGAAAGCTTTCCCATACAGGAACAGAACGCAGCAGGCCAGTTCATTATTCGTTATAAACCGGAAATGGATGGATTCTATGGTGCTGCTATCATCGCTCAATCTAAAACTTTTCAGCGACAGCAGATTTTTTCCTTTAGCAATACGATGCCAGCAGCGCCTGAACCTGTAGTGGAACCAGAGCCAGTAGCCGAGCCAGCACCTGAAACTGAAGCAGTCCCTGAAACGGATACAAGCGATGATGAGCAGAATGAAAACGAAGAAGACGATCTGGCTAAAACCCTGATTTACTTTGGTATTGCCAATCTGATTATTCTATTTCTCGGCCTGAATGGCTTTCTAATTTTTAAATACATGAAGAACAAGTAAATCGATATCGAATAAGACATCATGGAAATACCTCTTATATACGTCCTGATCAGCGCTGAACTTATGCTGGTTTTTTTCGGTCTGGCATTAACCTTCGGCATAATGCTTTTACGTCGCCCTTCGGCAGAAGCAACATCACCCGAGTCAGAACTGGAAAACGCCGAAGATACCGATGGTGGCTATAGCGGAAAAAGCTATATTGAATACCTGGAACAGGAACAGCAAAGAAATCAGAAAAAACTAAAGCAGCAGGAGAATATCGAAGCTGATGAACTGACATCTGACAGTGAGCCTGGTGAGGATGTCATTGAACTCGGCGAAGAGTCAGTTGAAGAGACGAGCGAAGCATCTACAGAAGAATCATCCGAGGATGAACAACCAACAGCCCCTCCTCCAGACGAACAACAGAGCGCTCTGTTACAGGCCCGAGAAGAGTTCCTTGCGATAGAGCGAAATGCCGCCGAACATAGCGAACATGATATCAATTTCTGGGAACACATCTATCAGGGCATGACGGATCTGGTTAAAAAGCTCAAAACCCTGGAAGTGAGACACACAAGCTCAACAGAAAATACAGAAACCATTGTCAATCAGAAAGAGTCCAAGGAAAAGGTGTTTTATATCGAAACCCAGGGCAAGAAGATTGATGGCGAGGTAAATCGCCTTAAAGACATTATCTATGAGCAGGAAAATGCGCTGAACAGCATGAAAAAAGCGCTTAACGATGGAAATGATGAACTGACCGACAGTGAAACGGTAGACTTTCTCAAAGAGCAACTGGCAAATATCGAACGCCAGCTGAATGACTCAAAAATGTGCATGGAAGTTCTGGAAATGGAAAATGATCGCCTGCAACAGGAAATCGACCAGCTGGAAGCCATGTCTCTGGTATCGGGAGCAACAGAAGGTTCAGAAAGCGGATCTGATATCGATATCGAACAACTGAAACAGAACCTTACCGAGCATGAAGCGCGCATTCAGGAATTACTGGAAACCATCAACTCACTCGAACTGGAAGCCGAACAAGCTGAAAAGTTACGTGAAATAGTCAGTAACTTTACTCTGTCATCTAAAGAAATGCTTAATTCGATTTCCGAACTGGAAGAAGAAAACGAACGCTTACAACGAGCAATAGAAAATAATAGCGACAAGGGTTCTGATGCAACAAATAGCATGGACTCACAGACAGAAGACAGTGGAGATACTGAACAACTAAAGGCCAAAGTGAGCCAACTTGAAGAAGAACTGATTAAAAAGGAAGTCGCCTACGCACAGCTTCAGGATGAGTTTAGCTCGATGGAAACAGAGTATCTGGCCATGTATGAAGCCATGCACGGTGATGGCAACTAGGCCACCACCACTCGAAAACGTTAAGCACTAATTACTTAAATTCTGCGTTCTATCCTCACCCTGCTGCAGGCTCAGCGATGTCACCGCAACAAACTGTATTGCATCATCAATACCGTCTTCATCCTGATCCGTGGCACAGGTAAAAGCAAGGGTATAATCACCCGCTTTCAGATAGGCCAGACTATATTGATAATTCGTCTCGCTCTTCACTAGTGCTGATATAAATGGCTCCGACTCATCGCCACCCATATCATCGACACTAACATTGAGCCCTTCATAGGCATATACCGCGTTGTATGTCTGTGGATCGTTATCTGAGCAGTGACTACCCGTCAGTAAATTGCTATCGATTTGTCCAGAAACAGACGCTGCTTCAATATTCTGCACCAGCCTCAGTACGGGTTTTAAAAAATAGCCAGGTTGCCCCTGAGGGTTGAGTTGCCCTGGAGGATTAATCACTGACTTACGCAGGTTGAAATCAATGGTATAGACAGAATCTTCACCAGCAGCCACTGACCCCTGACTGGCAACAACGGTAATAGCCCCATTGAGTTTAAGCCCATGTCGGTCACCACTATTTACCTGCAATTCATACTGATTGCCCTGTTCCGTGGTGATATAAGAATCCAGCACGGTATCAAATTCGGCATTGACCCCCAGAGAAATCGAAGTGTACTCACCTGCCGGTATAGAAACATTTTCCAGTAATGGCTGGCTGAGCTTACCCTGCAACGTGAGTAAATCAATTGAACGGGGCTCATCAAAATTAAATACGACATCCTCCAGCTCACCTTTGCCTTTGAGCGTAACCGAAGAAAATGAAACCACGACCGCCTGGGCCTTGTCGACAGGTGCGTCGGTAACATTGAGAGTCAATTTTCCTGTGGTTCCGTTATCACTGCCACCACAGGCGGACAATAAGCTGACACTGGCGGTCAGCCCGAGGTAAATCAGTTGCCTGTTCATTTTTCTGATCCTGCTTTTAGTTACATCTATAAACAGCATAACAGCCAGTTAATGAATCGTTTGCGACACTGATCAGATTTTAAGCATTCCAAACAGACCCGTCGTACAGTTTTTTATTAATAAAAATGCATTGATGCTTTGATATTGCGTATAATATCTATATTTATTTTCATCAAAAACAGCCACTTAGACAATGCCAGATAAAACAGACAAATCGACACAACTCAGTAACACTGTTCAGCTAGCCGTGGAATTAATTTCACGACCTTCCGTCACTCCTGATGACCAGGGATGTCAGGACATCATGATTCAACGCCTGCAGGCACTGGGCTTCGATATTGAGCGACTGCGCTATGAAGATGTCGATAATTTCTGGGCACGTCGCAACCAGGAGGGTCCCCTGCTGGTATTTGCCGGTCACACGGATGTGGTTCCCACCGGTCCGATCGAAAAATGGGATATTCACCCATTTAAACCGGAGATCCGTGACGAAATGCTATATGGACGTGGTGCAGCTGACATGAAAGGCAGCCTCGCTGCCATGATAACCGCCTGTGAAGACTTTATCGCAGAACACCCAGACCATAAGGGATCAATCGGCTTTCTCATCACCAGTGACGAAGAAGGCCCTTCGATTAACGGTACGGTAAAAGTTGTTGAACACCTTGAAGCGCGCAACGAAAAAATTGACATGTGCCTGGTTGGCGAACCCTCCAGCACATCCAGGCTGGGAGATGTAGTAAAGAATGGTCGCCGTGGCTCCCTGTCAGGTACATTAACGGTTCTCGGTAAGCAGGGCCACGTCGCCTATCCCCATCTTGCGGAAAACCCCATTCATACCTCTGCCCCCGCACTGGCAGAACTGGCAGCCGAGGTCTGGGATGAGGGTAATGAGTTCTTTCCCCCTACCACCTTCCAGATCTCCAATATCAACGCTGGCACCGGTGCCAATAATGTCATACCCGGTGAATGCAGCCTGCTGTTTAACCTGCGATTCTCCACTGAAGTTACCGCCGATGAGCTTAAACAGCGTGTACAGGCCATACTCGATAAGCACCAGTTAAAATATGAGCTGGAATGGAACCTCTCTGGCCAGCCCTTCCTGACGCCAGAAGGTGAACTGGTTGAAGCCACCTGCAAGGCCATCCACGATATCTGTGGCTATACAACTGAGCTTTCTACTGCGGGCGGCACCTCAGATGGTCGCTTTATCGCCCCCACCGGCGCACAGGTACTGGAGCTTGGCCCACTCAATGCCACCATTCACCAGCTAAATGAGCATGTAAAAGCAGATGATTTAACCACCCTGAGCCGCATTTATAAGCGCATGATGGAACATCTACTGCTATAAATAGTGTAATAAAATCAACAATAAGGGCTGTTGAATGAATCGAGAAAAAGTCGTTTTCAGTTTCTTTATGATACTGGCACTCACCCTCAACTACGGTTTCTACGTGGGCGAGGTGGATAACCCGGCCCATCATAACGTATACGAACTGTTTGCCGTGGTAGTGGTTAATCTGATAGCTACCGTCTTAAAGTTTGGTGACCGATCACAGATGGGCGCCATGCTACTGGCAACCAGCCTGGTAGCGCTGGTACAGCTATTATCCGCCTCCTTTATCTGGGCATACGTTGTTAACATCCAGGGCCAGCCAATGACACCCGACACTATGTCTACCATCGTTTCACTCAGTGGTGGCGCAATGGTGGCAAATATCATTTCGGTTATCCTGCTGATCATTGAAACGTCGATGATGCGCCACTAGGTTGAGGCCGACACGATGTCACTGGTGACCTCACTCATCATGCGCCAGATGCGGGCGCCGTTTATCATTTTGATACTCGGCTACTCCATCTCGGTGCTAGGCATGGTACTCACCCCGGGGGTTGATGATGCCGGTAACCGCTGGAATATGACGTTCTTTGATGCCATCTATTTTGTCAGCTATACCGCGACAACCATCGGCTTCGGCGAAATCCCCTACCCTTTATCCAATGCACAACGCGCCTGGGCGCTGATAACCATATACCTGACGGTCATCGCCTGGTTTTACTCGCTGGGTAAAATTATTTCCCTGGTACAGGATCCAACCTTCCGCGAAGCTCTGACCAAAAATCAGTTTGCTCGCCAGCTTAATCGCATTCCAGATTCATTCATTCTCATCTGCGGTTTTGGTGAAACGGGACACGCACTGGCCAGCGCCCTGACAGAACGAAATATCCGCGTCGTTGTTATGGATGACAGACCGGAGTTGATTCAGGTCTTACCACTGGAAAATTTCCCACTGGTTGTTCCCGGTATCTGTGGCGATGCAGGCGACCCGGAACAGTTAATTGAGGCGGGCCTGCAAAACAGTAAATGTGCAGCGGTTATTGCCGTTACCGCAGACGATGCGACTAATCTTAAAATTGCTGTCACTAGTAAATTACTACACCCGGAAATCTGCGTCGTATGCCGTTCAGAGCTCGAAGAGTACGAACGCAATATGATTTCCTTTAACACAGATTTTGTCGTTAACCCCTACGACACCTTCTCAAATATATTTGCCATGGCCATTCATTCACCGTCACTGCACCTGTTATACGACTGGCTAACGGGTGTACCCGATACCGACCTCACAAACCCGGTATATATTAATGAAGGTCACTGGATTATTTGCGGCTTTGGACGCTTTGGTAAAGGCCTGTATCAACAACTACTTAAGGCAAAGGTCAAGGTCACCATCATCGATCCATCTGAGGCTATGCGTGAGTCCTTCCTCAATATGCCTGAAAACAAGGATAATGATTTTATTATCGGCACCGGCTTCGATGCACATACGCTAACGGTAGCCGGAGTTCACAACGCTGTTGGCATCGTCTCGGGAACCGACAACGACTCCAATAACCTGTCGATTATTATGACAGCGAAAGAGCTAAACCCGGACCTGTTCGTCGTTGCAAGACACAACAAGCAATCAAACCAGAAACTATACGAAGCTACCGACTCTAATATCATTATGCAGCCAAGTGAAATTATCGCACGTAAGATTCGCACGCTTCTGGTGTCACCCCTGATGATTGCCTTTCTCAACAAGGCGCGTAATCAGGATCCGACCTGGGCGAACATCACCATCAGTCGAATCCTTGGTGTACTGGGTGATTCAGTGCCCGTTATCTGGACACTTCATGTGGATAGCAAAAATGCACGCGCCCTGTGCCAGGTATTACATCTTGGACGCGTGATTCGTGTCGGCAACCTGTTACAGGATGCGCACCAGCGTGATCAACAGATCAAGGCTATCCCCCTCATGCTCAAGCGAAACCAGAAACTGTTACTGATGCCAACGGATGATATCGCCATCAAGTCTGGTGACCAGCTGCTCTTCTGTGGCACCCCTGCAGCACAACGCAGCATGAGATGGTGCCTCAATGACCTGCATCGACTTAACTACATTATGACATTCGAAGATACCCCTGATGCCTATATCTGGCGTAAAGTTCACCAGTTTATGAAACGCAATGAACGTCGCAACCGACCACGTCAGAAACGGCATCTGATGAAATAAGCCTGCAAAATACCCTCAAGAAATGTATCATATGCACCAATTCGACCCAGACCCTCGTGCGGAAAGGGTTAACAGATAGCCTTCGTAGCATAAGGGATAATGCAGACCCCTCCTAAGGGTAAGATTGCAGGTTCGAGTCCTGCCGAGGGCACCATTTACAAAGCAGCGAGAAATCAATATGTCTAAAATATGCCTGGAAACCAGTCACGGTAAAATCACCATTCAGCTTGATGCTGATAAAGCACCTATCTCAACTGAAAACTTTGTTACCTATGTCAAGGACGAGTTCTTCAATGGAACCCTGTTCCACCGAGTTATCCCAGGTTTTATGATTCAGGGCGGCGGTTTTGAGTCTGGTATGATACAGAAATCCACCAATCCACCGATCAAGAACGAGGCAGACAACGGCCTGCCTAACAAGCGTGGCAGCATAGCTATGGCACGCACCCCAGATCCTGATTCTGCCAGCTCTCAGTTTTTCATTAACCTGAAAGACAACGACTTCCTTAACTACAGTGCGCCTACAGCACAGGGCTGGGGTTATGCGGTATTTGGTGAAGTCACCGAAGGTATGGATGTGGTTGACGCCATCGCACAGGTCGCAACGGGCAATGCAATGGGTCATGCCGATGTACCAGTGGAAGATGTCGTCATCACAAATGCCACGGTTGTTGAGTAACTCAGCAAAATAACCATGTCGAAAACGCTGTTTATATCAGACCTGCATCTGGCACCCGAAAGGCCCGATATCATTCAGCTCTTTATTCAGTTCATGGATGAACAGGCCAGCCAGGCAGACACCCTGTATATTTTGGGTGATCTGGTTGAATACTGGCTGGGCGATGACGATCCCGCAGAGGGGCTTGATGAGGTTTTCCAGTGCATGAAGAAACATGCCGACAATGGCCTCAATATCTATTTAATGCATGGCAATCGTGATTTTCTGATGGGCGAAGCACTGGCAGCGCGTGCCGGTTGCACATTGATACACGAGCCTTATATTGCCACTTTTAATAATCAGCCTGTACTACTCCTGCACGGTGATATTCTCTGCACCGATGATATTCGTTATCAGGAGCTTCGGCTGATGCTACGCAACCCTGCCTGGCAGGCAGAGTTTCTTGCCAAACCCTTATCTGAACGGGAACAGATGGCTCAGGCCTTGCGCAAACAGAGTCAGCAGGAAACACAGAGCAAAGATGCCGAAATCATGGATGTGAATGCAACAGCTGTCGATAGTGCATTTACGGAACACGATGTAACACTAATGATACATGGTCACACTCATCGCCCTGCTATTCATAAACTGGATAACAATGGCAACTCCCTGACTCGCATCGTACTGGGTGACTGGTATTCACAGGGAAGCGTACTGGAATTCAACTCAATAGATGACTACCAGTTGCACTCATTTAACTAATTCGAGCCAAACGGAAAATAATCCTTATAGTCTTCGGGCAAATCGAACAGGACATCATCCACCGCCTGCTGTTTGTAATTTTTCAGATAGCGAGCATAGCCCCTGCTATGGGTAACCTGCACCGGCAAGCCCTGTAAATAATAATTTCCCTGCTGATAAACCTGGTCGAGTAAAAAACATGGCGTATGAAACTCATCCGGAGTATTGGGCAGAGCACTTACCTGCTGCCCGGACAACACCTGTTGATACGCATGAAACACTTTCATCTGTGTCGCAAACACACCTTTAACAACAAACGCGTGCGTACAGGTTTCATCGCCCGCATCGAGTTTATATTCATATACACTGCGGCCATCTATTTGTGGCGCATCGGCCTGCTTTTCGGTGACTTCAGTATAAGAAAATTCGAGCGCAGGCTGCTTCCATTTTTTATAGGGAATATTAAGAATGGTGCGATCTTCATGGTTAACGCTATAAACCACATTCGCATCCGCATCAAAAAGCACATAATCACTTTCTGCAACACCCGCATCGATCCTTAAGTAGCTATCAGTAATGAGGTAACGCATGGGTAAAATGCCAACCTCCTCCTCGACTTCTTCATAATTAAGAATCAGCGCGTCGGTTGATGCCAGCCCCGCCTGACCATAAAGCAGACAACTCAGAAATATGGCGTTACGTTTACTTAACAATTTATTCTATCTCCAGTGCATTCAGATCAGCAATTTCTTCGGCTGTAAATCCCGCCTGTAACCGTGCGACTTCATCAAACGGCCCTCGTAGCTGGCCCTTCATATAATCCTGTATCAGTTGTTTGAATGTAGCACGGTAATCAAGTTCCCGTTGAGTACACAGGTACTTGAACCAGTGACTACCTATAGCCACGTGTCCAACTTCATCTTGCTGGATAATTTCAAGATGTTCGATGAACTCCTTATCATTAGCCTGCTGCAGGCGCTTAAGTATACCCGGCGTAACATCCAGGCCTCTGGCCTCCAGCACACGGGGGACCAGTGCCATACGAATCATCACATCGTGTGCGGTTAACTGGGCCATTTCCCATAAACCGTTATGCGCTGCATATTCGCCATAGTAGTGACCGCGCTTCTCAAGATAAGACTGCAACAGGGTAAAATGATAAGCCTCTTCCGCTGCCACTTTGAGCCAGTCTGCATAGTAATCATCTGGCATATCAACAAAGCGGTATACGGCATCGAGCGCAAGATTGATGGCATTAAACTCAATATGTGCAAGTGCGTGGCAGAGTATCACCCGACCTTCATCGGTACTGATATTACGACGAGGTACCGAACGTGGTGCAACAAGTTCGGGGCGCTCCGGGCGACCGGCATCACCGATGGGCTGAGGTTGAAAGTCCCGTTCAATACTGACACTACCCTGGTTCCAGTCCTCATATAGCTGACGGGTCATACGCACTTTTTCAGCCGGGTCACAGGCATCCAGGCAGGTGGCGGCGCGGGTAAAAAGCTGTGTCATGTAAACTTGACCGGGTTAATAACGAAACGGCCTGGGGAGGAATAATTACCCGGCTCTAGCACCGGGTAATCGATCTGATTTAAGGAAATTACTTGGGCTTCCACACACCAAAGGCGTCCTGCTGGGGTGGCATCTGCTGCTTTTCTGATTCCATGTAATCAAATACATGTTTCATAAAGCCCGCCAGATCATTCAATGCGTTATCCTTATTCATGCCAGGATTGTTGAGATCAGAAAGCATCATACCAGCGGCAGCCACCAGATACTGCATCGCCAGCACATCGTTCTCTGTACGTGGGTCCTGCTTTAGCATTGCATCGCGTAAGTCCTGCATTAATGCGGGGGATAGTTGAATACCGTCATCGCTCATGTAACTATTCCTGAAATTGGGTCAAAATGTGTGAGTTAGCGCCCTATTCTACATGATCTGCTGTGTAAATATCATTTCTAATTATCAGGATAAAAGCCATGTACAAGCTCTGTGTCTTCATTCCCGAATCCCATCTGGAAGTCGTCAAAAGTGCGATGTTCGATGCGGGTGGTGGACGTATAGGCGATTATGACCAGTGCAGCTGGCAATGTTCTGGTAGAGGCCAGTTTCGACCACTGGATAATAGTCAGCCGTTCATCGGCTCTGCAGGTGTTGTTGAGACGGTTGAAGAGTATAAAGTTGAACTGGTTGTCGAAGACAGCCTGATACGGGATGTTATTCAGGCCATGAAGCGGGCCCACCCCTATGAAGAACCCGCCTATGATGTCTTGCAGCTGGCAGAGCTATAGTCCCAGATAAGATTATGCTAATATCTCACACGCAAATTCATTTAACGTCCTTATGGAGGCAGTCCCATGTACGGTTTTAGTGTAACCATCGATGCGAATATGGAAGAAGCAGAAGCTCGCGTGCGCGAGGCTCTGATGACAGAAGGTTTTGGCGTACTGACAGAAATTGACGTACAGAAAGTCATGAAAGCCAAACTGGATTATGACCGTACGGGTTACAAGATACTGGGCGCCTGCAATCCACATCTGGCAAAAGAAGCCATCGAGGCTGAACCCGATATTGGTCTACTACTTCCCTGTAATGTGCTTCTACAGGAAGAGGCTGATGGTAAAACCCGTGTTGGTTTTATGGATCCAATGGCCGTGCTCGGCATGGTAGACAATCCGCATATCGGCGAAGTTGCACCGATGGTACAGGGCAAGCTGAAGAACGTCGCTGCTCAACTGGAAAAATGACCCTGACTTACAAAGCAAATTCTCAACACGATCCATTTGTATGTATCTATAACGGAAACTGAAACGTGATAATTAAACCAAAAACCCGTGGATTTATCTGTACCACAACTCACCCTACTGGCTGCGAAGCCAACGTTAATGAGCAGATCGAGCGCGTCAAAGCCGATGGCTCCATTGATAATGGTCCTGAAAAAGTTCTGGTGATCGGTGCGTCAACGGGCTATGGACTGGCTTCACGAATCACTGCGGCATTTGGATCGGGCGCTGCAACTCTTGGTGTATTTCTGGAAAAACCTGCAACCGAAAAAAAACCAGGCTCAGCAGGCTGGTATAACTCCGCAGCTTTTGAAAAAGCCGCACATGAAGCCGGACTTTATGCAAAGAGTATTAACGGTGATGCGTTTTCCAATGAAATGCGTGCGAAAGCCATCGACATCATCAAGCAGGATCTAGGGAAGATTGATCTGGTCGTTTATTCACTGGCATCACCGGTACGTAAGCTGCCAGATACAGGTGAGACCATCCGCTCTGCACTTAAGCCAATCGGAGAAACTTACCGTGCAACTGCGATTGATACCAGCAAGGATGAAATCATCCAGGCTGAAGTAGAACCCGCCAGTGAAGAAGAAATCAAAAACACCGTAACTGTTATGGGCGGTGAAGACTGGGAACTGTGGATGGCGGCACTTAAGGACGCAGGTGTACTCGCTGATGGTGTCAAAACCGTATCCTATAGTTATATCGGAACTGATATCACCTGGCCGATATACTGGCATGGTGCACTGGGTAAAGCCAAGGAAGATATGGATCGTGCGGCAGCGGCTTTACGCTCGAGCTTGTCAGATCTTAATGGTGATGCCAGTGTTGCCGTACTGAAAAGTGTCGTCACTCAGGCCTCCGCAGCGATACCCGTTATGCCACTTTACATCGCCATGAGCTTTAAGATCATGAAGGAACTGGATATCCACGAAGGCTGTATCGAACAGATCAACCGTATGTTCCGCACCCAGTTATACAAAGCTGGTGGTGCTGAACTGGATGACGCATCACGCATTCGCATGGATGACTGGGAACTACGTGATGAAGTCCAGGACAAGGTAAAGGCCCTGTGGCCAGAAGTCACTAGCGACAACCTGTTCCAGCTGACTGATTATCAGGGTTACAAGGACGAATTTCTGAAGCTATTTGGCTTTGGTATTGATTCAATCGACTATGAGGCAGAAGTCGACACACTGGTCGAGTTCAATCCTGAAACGATATAAAGCTGATTTCGCTAATTAACGGCAATAGACGCTATTAAACAAGTCTCAGGCATTTATACTATCGACAACTAATTTTGCTGGTTATACTCGTGTGCAGGGAAGCGCATTTAACCAGCGCCAATAACAGAAACTCATTTTTTACCCGATTTTATCTGAACCCAGATTACCATCGACAAATTATTTATGCGTTATTTACGCGGTACTTTTTTCAGTGACTCATACAAAGCAACTGACACTATAATTAACCCACCTAAAAGAATATTCTGACCGGGTATTTCGTCCAGCAATAACCAGGCAAACAAGGTCGCAAATAGCGGCTGCAAACAGGAAATCATTGCTACCGACTTAGCTGCCAGCTGCTTAAGACAGTACGACAGTAACGTATGTGCCGTTGCTGTACTAATAGCTCCCAGTAATAACAACATCAACCAGTCCTGCGATGTGAAAGCATCAACCGCTGACACATCAACAAAAACCACTAGCATTACTGCAATTGCCAATACCTGATGCAGCATGAGTCGATCCGATGAAACATCCGCATAATAATATTTCTGCAGAAGATTACGCCAGGCGAAAAGAAATGCCGAGACCACCCCCCAGAACACCCCCTGCACCACGGATCCATCGAGCTGATGCAGATCATCTTTCACCATAAAGAACACACCAAGCAGCACAACCAGACCTGCAAGCACATCATCAATCTGAATCTTCTGTTTATGGTAAAACGGCTCCATGAGCACTGTTATCATGGGGTAAGTAAACAGCGAGAGCATCCCGATGGCAACTGTTGAAACCTGCATCGAATGAAAGAAACTGATCCAGTGCAAGCCCATGATGACACCAATAGCATAGATGCCCATATATTCTCGCGGGCTAGAGAGCCTGACAGGACGACTACGCAGCCAGGCAAACAGCAGCAGTGTCAATGCTGCAACTATACTTCGCAGATCGGTAACTGAAATCGCATCCAGTGGCACGACTTTAGAGAACAAACCATTCAGCGAGAGTAGTAACACCGATACATATAGAATAGCAAGACTATGCCTGTCACCGCTCATATAATCGCCTTAGAGATTTAAATCAGAAGACAGATTATATATGACAACGATGAAATTGTGAGCCACACAAACTGTATTATAGTGAATAAGGTTTATACATCCTGCCAGAGCCACCTGGCAGGATTGCATCCTCTTATGAATTAAGTCGCGACACTCCGATCAAACCCGCAAGCCCGGTTCCAAACAACCAGATTGAGGCTGGCAGTGGAATTGGTGCGACATCAACAACTAACGTAGATGAGACCGGATCGGATGTAAAGCTCAACATAAAGGCATTAGCACCTAGATCAATAATACCCCCATCATCCGCATACCAGTCCGTTCCATCTGTTACACACAAGATGAAACTGTTATCGTCTGTCAGCGTTACCGTACGCGCTGGATCAACAAGTGATCTTACAACCATATTATCAAACTCGATGACATCTGGCGGCATAACCTGCATACCATCTGATGTTGACAACGCCATATTTCGATAATCATCATCAAACAGATAAAGATCATATGTAAATAGCGATGACATAACGAAATTAACATTCCCATCGGTCGGCACAAACACAGTGGATGCGGCCTGAGCATTCATTGCTGACAAACTGAGCAATGAAGCAGCCACATATTTTTTGATTTCCATTGTCATTTCCTTTGCTTACTTTCTTAAGCAAGTTATTCACTCTTACTATTAAGTATTTCCTTGCCAGCGAGATAGAAAGATAAAGAGAACTCCTTAGATCCTACTCCGTTAAAAAGATAATACCTCCCAACTGGTATTGTTATATACAGGAAGAGCATTTAAAAATAGATAAAAACTATATCTCGACGTAAATTTTTTTTATATTGAGATCCATCAAATTTAAAAACTGAATAATGAGCACTCTTAACATCAGTCTTTCATCTGATAATTCATTGACTTATGAATATACAAGCAAACATCATGGAATTAAATTTGACATAGATTAAATCAGTTTTTTTAATGACGGCTTATATTCAATAAAATAAAAATAAAATGATCACAAAAAAATTGATATCTCGAATTATTACTGACTGATTAAATTACATCTTCAAAACGATAAATGATGATTTGATCAATAGAATAGTAAAAATAGTTTTACAGATGTGGATATAGAGGAAGACTATTAATAAGTTGTGCAACCGAATGCTGCCAAACAGAGTTTATTTATCCCCGCCGGCTAAGCCGACGGAGATAAAGCAGGATTATGCACGGCGACGAGCAATACCTGCCAGGCCAACCAGACCCGTACCAAATAACCATACAGCTGCTGGAACAGGAACAGGCTGAAGATCAATTGCCATTAATGAGGAACCCTGATCAAATGCGATGGTATATGCATTTGCACCGAGATAAATTTCACCTTCAGTATCAGAGAACCAGTCTGTGCCATCTGTAACAGCCAGGAAGAAATTGTAGTTGATTGCTACAGTTTCAGGCACATCTACCATCACACCATCTAATGCATTTAGCGTTGGTATAGAGCCAACGAAAGATTCATCAAATACATATAACTGGTAACTACCAAGATTCCCAAAAAGGAAGTTTACGTCACCATCTGTTGGTGTAAAGATAGTTGCTGCTTGTGTAGACACTGACGTCAGTCCGAGAACTGCTGCAGCC
>JBFHWF010000025.1:0-30866 GCA_041589175.1 Gammaproteobacteria bacterium | reverse complement strand
GCGGGTTTTAATCCCGTCTCAAAAAGCGACGGGATCGATTTCCTGTTTCTGGGCCGTTGGCTTACCGCCTGGCGACGGCCCAGCAACTCTGCATAACCTCGCAGTCGGCAAGTTCACGACTGCGGGTTTTAATCCCGTCTCAAAAAGCGACGGGATCGATTTCCTGTTTCTGGGCCGTTGGCTTACCGCCTGGCGACGGCCCAGCAACTCTGTTTACTAACAACCGATGGCTGTTAGTACATACCCTTCATTGGGCAATAATTCTTAATCGCTCTCAACAGACTCAAGCATAGTCTGCAGTGGCGACCGATTCAAACCTCTGGCGATAAATGCCGAACAGTCGTCCGGTAACTTAGCCATGGCCTGCTGCGCGTGTTGCTGCGCTTCATAGGCAGCGAAGACACAGGCGCCGGTTCCGGTTAGCCTGGCCAGTGAGGTTTTTCGGAGCTGCTGGATGACTTCAGCAATCTCGGGATACTGGCGAGCAATAATGGGCTCAAACACATTTCCCAGCTCATCGAAAACCTGCGCTTCATTGGCAGTGCCGATTTGAAGGTCGCATATTCTGATGGCTGGACAGTCCCGTGTCAATTCCTTATCACTAAAAATTTTTGCGGTTGAAATGTGTACCTCTGGTTTTACGACCAGATACCAGGATTCATGCGGGGCAACTGATGTCAGTTTTTCACCGACGCCTTCAGCAAATGCCGCATGCCCATGAATAAATATCGGCACATCTGCACCCAACTGCAAACCGATTTCACACAACGCCTCTGAACTGAGCCCGGTTTTCCAGAGATGGTTGAGCGCAACGAGGGTCGTTGCTGCATCTGAGCTGCCACCACCGACACCACCGCCCATCGGCAGGATTTTCTGAAGGTAAATATCTGCGCCCAGCGTTGTTCCAGTTGCCTGCTGTATAGCGGTAGCCGCCTTTACGACAAGGTCGTCCTTTGCCGGGATTCCTTCATTGTCTGTCTTTCGCTGAATTCGGCCATCCTGCCTGACTTCAAACCGCAGGCGATCGCCTGTTTCCAGAAACTGAAAAACAGTTTGCAGGTTGTGATAACCATCATCCCTACGCCCGGTAATCTGCAGAAACAGATTCAGCTTGGCGGGGGCTGGCCAGAAGCGCACTGGAGTATTAGCCATTCACGCCTCCCATGACCTCTGTCACTGGCTGCATTTGCCACTGCCGTATAATCAGCCTGACATCAACCTCCTGCGCATCCAGCCGCCGTATAAACAGCTTGCTCGGTAACACATAATCATCAACCTGCTGATAGCGGAGTAATTCAATCCGCCAGCCATCCTGCTCTATCACACGTGGATATCCCGACGTATGTCGCTTGCGAATTTTATAGCCAGCCGTCTCTGCCGGAAGCCCCCTTATCCAGTAAAACAGTCCACTAACAGGAAGCGGCCAGCCCTGTAATTGGATCAGCAGCGCATCCACACTCTGATCAAACACGACATCACCTGCGGAGGTTCTCAGCTCAACCCCCTGTGGCCCACCTTCTATCCATGTCGTACCCGCACCCAGCGGGGCCTGCAACCTTATCTGATAGCGTTGCTCATCAAATTGCTGCCAGCTCAGATCCGCCTGGCCACCCTGCTCCGAGGTCTGCACTGAAATTCGTCCTTCGATATACCAGTGATTCAACTGACGTAAGCGAGCCTGGCTGTTAGCCCAGTCTGATGTGTTTACCACGGGCAATTCGTCCGGGATGCGCTGGCTACAGCCAGCCAGTCCGAGGCAAAGTAGTGCCACGACCAGGCAGGATTGAAAAGAGAGTTTCATAGAATGCGAATGACTTCGGGTTTATTTAAAGCGCTGAATTGTATCCTTTAGCACGCTCTGATTGCCATCCAGTAGCTGACCTTTTTTCCAGATGGAACGGGCTTTTTCTGTTTCCCCACTCACCCATAACACTTCGCCAAGGTGTGCCGCTATCTCGGCGTCTTCCAGCACTTCGAAGGCTTTTTTCAGCCATTTTATCGCCGACTCATAGTCACCCAGCCGGTAATGCACCCAGCCGAGGCTATCGAGTATAGCGGGATCATTCGGTAGCAAATTTGCGGCACGCAGGATGTACTCACGCGCCTCGTCATAACGGTGAGTACGGTCGGCCAGGGTATAACCCAGGGCATTCAAGGCACTGGCATTTTCCGGCTCATGCATAATCACCATCTTAAGGTCTGACTCGGTAATATCCAGCAGGTCCAGTTTTTCCGCCGCCAGGGCACGCGCATAAAGCAGCTCGGTGCTTTCTGGTATTTGCTGCAGTGCATCATTGTAAAGATCAAAGGCTTCATGGTTGCGCCTCGCTTCACGCAGCACCTCACCCTTTGCCAGATAAAGTTTGATACGATTTGTTTCGTTGTGCTGTTCCCGGTGCAAGGACTCAAGCCGTACCAGTGCCTTATCGAACTGACCGGATCGTGCTATTAAACTGGCCGAACGGATGCGCGCATCAAACCAGTACTCACCGTCCAGCACGCGTTCATAATTGGCAATTGCTGGCATATCCTCGCCTTCATTCTGCTGGATACGCCCCAGATAGTAATGTGCCTGCTGGTTGTGATACCCCTGATCCAGCAGGTCCTGCAAATAGACTTTGGCCTGCTGATACTCACCCACTTCAATCGACAGCAAACCCAGACTTAACAGCACATTTTCATCCGTCGGCATAACCTCATGCAACAATCTGAAGTGCCGCAGAGCCTTGTCGAACTGCTTGAACTGCACCAGCATACGTGAAAACTGTAAGCGCAGGCGCTGATCATCGGGACGCTTGTTCACCACCACCTCGATCGCATCAATTGCTTCGGCCTGCCGGTTCATACCCGCAAGTATCTGCGCCTTGATCAGGTAGGCGTCCATCAGATTAGGGTCCAGCTCAATCAGTTCATTAATCCGCAGCAGTGCCGGATGATAATTTTTCATGCTGGCTTCAAGGCGAGACTGCAGCAGCATAAGTAATGGCATAGCGGTATATTTCTGATTGAGTCTGCGAGTAACTTCCAGCGCAAATGCCGGTGTGGTCTCCCTGCCCAGAATATGACTGATAGTCGCGAGCATGCTGCCATTCACCCTGCCGTCGCTAATCAGCAAGGCATCTGTCGCACTAATCACCGTTTCCATGTCGCGCAGGTGAAGCCCTGCCAGCAGGCGAATACGATCGATGCTGACATCAGGACCATAACCCTCATCATACCAGCGACCTACCAGCTGAAGGGCACGCTCATCATCACCTGAATAGAGTGCAATATACGCCGCACGGGCCAACACTTCCGGGGTAGGGTTTAATTCCGCCGCCTGCTGGTAATGCTCCACGGCAGACGCCAGATCTCCACGGACACCCGCAAACTCCCCCACTAGCAGATGATACATAAGGTCGTGTGGACGCTCATTCTGCTGGGGGTCTGACGTGGCAATATCATCCCCTCGCACCAGCTCCTTATCACCGCTGGTGGCGCAGGCCTGCAAACCGATGACGGATAAAAGCATCAGCGGTTTAAGCACAGACTGCAAAGGGAATAACTGCCACTTACTCAATTCATTAACCTCATATGATCAGCTGAGCCGGAGAAGGCCCAGGCGAATACCTCACTTTAATAATAACCCATAATCAACGATTTTCCGGGCCAGACATCCATTATTTGATCTACCCACCCAACTGATATTAGAGTGCCGTAACACACCAAATGTTCCCGTGGATTGCTTGTAATCAATGCCGCAATGGCTCAAAATTGTGGGTTTTCATCAACTGAACTCCTAGGGCATACACCTGTGGTCGCCGATCGGCCACACGTCTTTACAGCATGTCGATAATCACGCTTGGCCTCAATCATAAAACCGCCCCGGTGGATATCCGCGAGCGCCTGGCATTTTCGCCAGATAGCCTGGCTCGCGCGGTAAAATCCCTGTCGGCGCTGGACCAGATTGGCGAAGCCGCAATTCTCTCCACCTGTAACCGTACCGAGCTGTATTGCACCACCCTGGCCCAGGAAGAACTGATCGAACAGGCTATCGAGCAGGTGGTGAGCTGGCTGAGTGATTTCCACGGCCTGCAGCCCGCCGACATCGACCCACACCTGTACGCCCATCGCCACGAAGATTCTATTCGCCATGCCCTGCAGGTCGCCTGCGGACTGGACTCGCTGGTACTGGGCGAACCCCAGATCCTCGGCCAGATGAAACAGGCCTATGCCCACGCCAACGAGCAGGGCACCATGGGCAACCTGCTGGGCAAGCTGTTTCAGCATGCCTTTTCTGTGGCCAAGCAGGTGCGTACCGACACCGCGATCGGCAATAGTCCGGTATCCGTCGCCTTTGCCGCGGTCAGTCTGTCGAAGCAGATTTTCGGTGAGCTGGACCAGCACACCGCGCTGATGATCGGTGCCGGCGAAACCATTGAGCTGGCAGCCCGCCACCTGCATGGCAGCAACATCAAGCATATGATCATTGCCAACCGCAGCGTCGACAAGGGACAGGCACTGGCCGAGCAGTTCGACGCCGAAGCGATTGCCCTGCCACAGATCCCGGAATACCTGCACAGGGCCGATATCGTGATTTCCTCCACCGCCAGTCCGCTACCGATACTGGGTAAGGGCGCGGTGGAAAAAGCGCTGAAAACCCGTAAGCACAAGCCCATGTTCATGTGCGACATCGCGGTACCGAGAGATGTTGAACCGGAAGTCGACCAGCTTGACGACGTCTTCCTCTACACCGTGGACGATCTGCAGGAAATCATTCAGGAGAACATCGAATCCCGTCAGGAAGCCGCCGAACAGGCGCGTGAAATTATCGAGAACCAGGTAGAAGACTTCCTGCGCTGGGAACGCGCCCTGGACTCGGTCGACGTGATTCGCGATATACGCAGCAGCACCGAGGAACTGAGCCGGGAAGTACTGGAAAAGGCACAGGCCCAGCTGGCACAGGGCAAGTCACCGCAAGAAGCACTGAATTTCCTGGCCCGCACCCTCACCAATAAATTCCTGCACCAGCCCAGCGCGACCATTCGCCAGGTAGGTGAAGAAGGTCGCACCGACCTGCTCAATATGATCCGCCAGCTCTTTATCGATGATGGCAGCAACAAGCGCCGCTAAGGCGCATATAAAACACTATGAAAGAATCAATCCACCGCAAACTGGAAACCCTGTGTGAACGCTACGAGGAAGTCGGCCACCTGCTTGGCGACCCGGACGTTATCGGCGACCAGAATAATTTCCGTGAACTGTCGATGGAGTACTCCCAGCTCGAGCCGGTCACAAAAACCTTCGATGCCTATCAAAGCGCCGTCGACGACCTCGCCGCCGCGGAAGACATGCTCAAGGAAGATGACGAAGACATGCGTGAAATGGCGGTGGAAGAAAAGAAAGATGCCGAGCAGCGCATCGAGCAACTGGAGCTGGAGCTGCAGAAACTGCTGCTGCCCAAAGACCCCCACGACAATAGTAATATCTACCTGGAAATCCGCGCCGGCACCGGCGGTGACGAAGCCGCGATTTTCGCCGGCGACCTGTTCCGCATGTACAGCCGTTATGCCGAGCAGCAGCGCTGGCAGGTGGAAGTGATGAGCGAAAGCCAGGGCGAGCACGGCGGTTACAAGGAAATCATTGCCCGCATCGTCGGCCAGGGTGCCTACTCGAAGCTCAAGTTCGAATCCGGCGCACACCGCGTGCAACGGGTACCGGAAACCGAATCCCAGGGCCGTGTACATACCTCGGCGGCCACGGTGGCGATCATCCCTGAACCGGACGAGATGGAAGAGATCACCATCAGCCCGGCCGACCTGCGGGTCGACACCTTCCGCGCTTCCGGTGCCGGTGGCCAGCACGTCAATAAAACCGATTCTGCGGTACGCCTCACCCACCTGCCGACTGGCGTGGTGGTGGAATGCCAGGATGAACGCTCGCAGCACAAGAACAAGGCTCGCGCCCTGTCTCTGCTACAGGCTCGTCTGGTAAGTGCAGAGCAGGAAAAGCAGCGTGCCGAGCAGGCGCAGACGCGTAAATCCCTGGTGGGTAGCGGCGACCGCTCCGAGCGTATCCGCACCTATAACTTTCCCCAGGGGCGTATTACCGATCACCGCATCAATCTGACCCTGTACAAGCTGGATGAATTCATGCAAGGCGGACTGGAACAGGTCATCGCACCACTCATAAACGAATACCAGGCCGAGCAGCTGGCGGCCCTGTCCGAGCAGAACGGATGATCATCAGCCAGTTGCTGCGCGAGGCCAGCCAGCAACTGGCTGAGGTGTCCGACTCCCCGCGCCTTGATGCGGAAACCCTGCTAGCCCATGCGCTGGAGCGCAACCGTACCTGGCTGATGACCTGGTCTGATCAGGTTCTGGAGAACGAACAGCTAACCGCGTTCAACAGGTTGCTGCAACGTCGCCTGCAGGGCGAACCTGTCGCGCATATTACGCAACAACGGGAATTCTGGTCCCTGCCCCTGAGCATCAACGCCCACACCCTGATTCCACGCCCTGAGACCGAGCTACTGGTCGAACAGCTGCTGGAGCGATATCCAGACGAGACTACACTGTCTCTACTTGATCTTGGCACCGGTAGCGGCGCTATTGCACTAGCCCTGGCCAGTGAACGCCCAACCTGGTCGATAACTGCCGTGGAACGCTCACCCGGCGCCCTTGAGGTCGCCCGCTACAATGGTGAGCGCCTAAAACTTCATAATATTCAATGGCTTGAGGGCAGCTGGTTCGAACCCGTAGCGGGGCAGCACTTCGACATTATTGCCAGTAACCCGCCTTATATCCCAAGTTCGGACCCGCATCTGAAACAGGGTGATGTCCGCTTCGAACCACGCACTGCCCTTGCCGCCGGTGACGATGGCCTCGACGACATTCGCCATATTTGCGCTCTGGCAGGAAAACACCTTAAACCGGGTGGCTTGCTCATCATTGAGCACGGATATGACCAGAAAAATGCCGTTTTCGATGAATTCGATAAAAATTGCTATACGAACATACACCAGCTACACGACCTGGCCGGTCAGCCTCGTCTGACTCTGGGTATTTTTCCCACGTAATCAACAGCCTGTGCACTAAAACTGATCTGCCTCAACGGTGTGGCATTTATCCCTGAAAAAGCTTGTAAATTACCCACACTTCCTCTAAGTTATTCCCTATGAGCGATACGGATGACTTAATAAAAAGGCGTGAAATCCGGTTCTGTACTCTACACCCGGACCCTAACCAGGCACGCAGTGTATTACTGTTACTCTCAGATGCTGAGGGTATACACGACATCACCCTGGTTGATGAGTTATGCCTGTTTATCACCTACGACGTTCGCTATATCACCCTGCACAGCATTGAAACCGTGCTAACACGCCTCGGCTATCATCTTGATAATCGACTTCTACACCGTATGAAACGTGCACTATATCGCTATTCTGAAGAAACCCAGCGAGATAACCTGGGTGTATCCGACAACACGGACACCACAACCCAGGTATTTGTGAAGCGCTACTCAATCAACCACCATGGATGCCGCGACAAACGCCCGGAACACTGGCGCAAGTACCTGTAGCACACATTCTCAACCGAGCTATCACGAGAGTCTCTGGCACCAACGCTAACAGCATCATTTAGTCAAACTTCATTACCTGCTAGACTTGCCCCCCATGAACGATGACGAACTTCTGCGTTATAGCCGACAAATCCTGTTACCCGAGTTTGGCATCGAAGGCCAACAGCGCCTGCGAGAGTCCCATGTCGTTATTATGGGCATGGGCGGCCTTGGGTCTCCGGTTGCCATTTACCTGGCAGCAGCAGGTGTCGGTGAACTCACCCTGATTGATTTCGACACTGTAGAACTCAGCAACCTGCAGCGCCAGGTTATTCATGGTAACGATCAACTGGGCCAGCCCAAGGTCGACTCGGCAGCCGCGCACCTTCGCCGGCTTAACCCCGGGGTTAAGATACACGCCATTAACCAGCAGCTCGACCAGCAGGGCCTGGAACAACAGCTCAGCACCGCCAGTTTGCTGGTCGATGCAACCGACAATTTTGAAACCCGTTTTATGATTAACCGTGCCTGCTATAACACCAGCACCCCACTGGTGTCTGGTGCCGCTATTCGCATGGAGGGCCAGGTCAGTGTATTTGATTTTCGCGACCCGGAAACGCCCTGTTACCGTTGCCTGTATGATGAAGATGGCGAGGAAGACACCCGTTGTAGTGAAAATGGCGTAATGGCCCCAATGGTCGGCATGATTGGTAGCATCCAGGCAATGGAATCCATCAAGCTCCTCGCCGACTATGGCAGAACACTAACCGGACGGCTACTCATCTGTGATGCACTCTACCAGGAGTGGCGCAGCATGCGTTTTAGAAAAGATCCCGCCTGCCCGGTATGCGGGCAGCACCAGGACTCCATGCCATGACAAACCACATTACTCTGCCAAGAACCCTCGCTAACCGTTTACTGACCCTTGCACAAAGCCAGTCTCAGGCTGAGGTATGCGGCCTGATTGGACGAACGGATGACAACCTTTACCAGGTTTATCCAGTAGAAAATATCGCCAGCAACCCTGAGCAGGTCTTTGAGATGGCACCACAACAGCAAATCGATGCGTTTCGACAGATGCGAGAGCAACAGCAGACCCTGTTCGCCATTTATCATAGCCACCCCCATAGTCCCGCCTCCCCCTCCCGAAAAGACCTGGATGAGGCTGGCTATGACAGCGCGCTCAACCTGATCATCTCACTCGATACCACCGGGGTACTGGATATGCGAGGTTATTATTATCAGGATGACCGGGCATGCCCGGTCGATCTTGCCATCGATTAGCCTTCGTCCAGCACAACAGGCAGGTAAATAGTTGCCGTTTTCCGTGGCGCAGTAGAAGGGCACAATCCCCCGTTGTTTGATACAATCCAATTATGCAGAGTGTCGCTTGTGCATGCTATTGAATTTACTCGACATATAGCTGTCTAACGAGCGACAGCTCGTCACCACCCAACCCTGGCATAGAGTGATAATACGTTTTATGAGACTGACAATTCGCGCCCTTCTGTTAACCATGATGCTGATCAGCCCTGTGCTGCAGGCTGGCTTGCAGACAGAAATCACCCCCCTCCAGCCTCTCACTGAACACAGCCGCACAACGGCCGAGATTGTTAGCCGCCTGTCTCAGCAACATTATCAACGCACCGAAGTACGCCTGGATAACAACCTTTCATCCATCGTGTTTGATCGCTACCTGAAAGAGCTGGACCCTAACCGAAGCTATTTCTTACGCAGTGATATCAATGAATTTGAGAAATACCGGTATCGCCTTGACGATGCTTTCCGTGCACGACAGCTTGATCCTGCATTTATTATTTTTAACCGTTATCAACAACGTGTGACCGAGCGCGTTCAGTTCCTGATTGATGAAATCGACAAAGGTATAGAACGATTTAAATTCGACACCGATGAATATATACAGGTCGACCGTAAAAACCACGCCTGGCCTCAAAATACTGCAGAACTGGACAAGTTATGGATAAAGCGCCTGAAAAACGAGGTGCTCAATCTGAAACTTTCAGACAAGGAACAGGACACAATTGCCGAGTTACTAAAAAAACGCTATACCAATCAGCTTAATCGAATTCAACAGAATAATGCGGAAGATGCGTATCGGGTTTACATCAATGCGCTCACTTTAAGCTACGACCCACATACGCAGTACTTTTCGCCCCGCGGCACCGAAAATTTCAACATACGCATGCGCCTGTCTCTACAGGGTATTGGTGCCATGCTGCAGAGTGAAGATGAATACACCAAGGTTACCCGACTCATTCCAGCGGGGCCGGCGGACAAGGCAGGCGAACTTAAAGCCGGTGACAGAATTGTAGGTGTTGGCCAGGGCAAGGACGGCGATATCGTCGATGTGATCGGCTGGCGACTGGATGATGTTGTTGATCTAATTCGTGGCAAAAAAGGCACCGTTGTGCGCCTCAATATACTTAAGGCAAATGCTGTTGATACCAGCAAGACTCGCATCATTTCTATCACACGTGACCAGGTCAAGCTGGATGAGCAGGATGCCAGTAAAAAAATCATTAATCTTAAAAGCTATGGAAAAGACTATCGCCTTGGTGTCATCGATATACCCAAGTTTTATATCGACTTTGAGGCAGCCAACCGTGGTGACCCAAATTACAAGAGCACAACCCGAGATGTAAAACGCCTGCTCAAGGATCTAATTGCAGAAAACGTTGATGGTATTATCATCGATTTACGCGACAATGGCGGCGGCTCGCTACACGAAGTGAATGAGCTTACCGGACTATTTATCGAGTCCGGGCCGACCGTGCAAGTGCGAGACCTGAGTGGTCGCGTCTATGTGCATCACGACAAGGATGATGAGATAACCTATAACGGGCCGTTGGCTGTACTGGTTAACCGGCTCAGTGCTTCAGCATCTGAAATTTTTGCTGGTGCGATTCAGGATTATCATCGTGGTATAGTTATCGGCACTCAAACTTATGGTAAAGGCACTGTTCAGGCCATGCTCCCATTATCGCGTGGACAGATTACGCTTACCCAGCAAAAATTCTACCGCATTACCGGTGATAGCACTCAGAACCGCGGCGTCATACCAGATATAGAACTTCCATCTTTATATAATATTAATGAAGTTGGTGAGAATGCACTGGAAGCTGCACTGCCCTGGGATAAAATTCGCGCTGCGCAGTTTAAACGCTTTCGTGATTTTGCCAGCAAGATTCCCAAGCTGCAGCAGCTACACAGCAAACGCGCCGAGAACGATCCGGACTTTATTCATCTCAAGCAGACCAATGCACTGATTGAAGAACGCAACCAGGTCACACAGGTTTCACTTAATGAAGACGTTCGTCGCCAGGAAAAATTACAACTGGAACAAAAACAGATCGACCTGGAAAACCAACGCCGTAAGGCCCTTAAGCTACCACCTATCAGTAGCCTGGAGGAGCTGGATAATCCTATCCATGTTAATAACGAGGTAGACACTGAAGAGGTCGACAAAAAAGAAAATGGCCCCACACCATTACTCACAGAAACGGGTTATATTCTGGTAGACTTTATCAATCTGAACTACCCAAGCCTGGTTAAGAAATAACAGCCTGCTAAAAGACTTGATTAGCAGGTATTTACAGGCACCAGTCAACAACAGGATAAACACCAGGCTGGTTTATAATATTTTATAAACCAGTCTGAACCAGGAACCCTTAGCAATTACCCGACTACAAACATTGACCCGCTGCTAGCCAAACCCATGACATTACTCGTAATTTACCTGGCCATTGCCATAGGCGTTTCTTTTCTCTGCTCCATCCTTGAGGCAGTGCTGCTCTCGATCACACCCAGCTATGTCGAGCAGTCTTCAGTGGATCATCCACGAGCTGTGCACCGGCTCAGATTGATTAAAGAGCAACTCGACGAGTCGCTATCCAGTATTCTCATACTTAATACCTTTGCACATACAATGGGCGCAGCAGGTGTTGGCTCACAGGCATTACAGGTTTTTGGCGCTGAATGGGAAACGCTGATTGCCATACTCCTTACCCTGGCGATCCTGTACTTCTCAGAAATCATCCCCAAAACACTGGGGGCAACCTACTGGCGTCGACTCGCAATTCCTGCCGCCTATATTATTTCCTGGCTTGTTAAGCTGGTATATCCACTGGTATGGGTTTCTACTCGACTGACAAAACTTTTCAGTGATAGTGAAGAAAATGCGATTACACGAGAAGAGATTGTGGCACTGGCATCATTAAGCCACAAAGAGGGCACTCTCTTTAGCCATGAAAATGAATATCTCACCAATATGCTAAGCCTGCGTGAAATTCGTACCGAGCAGGTACTAACGCCTCGTAGTGTTGTACACATGCTACGCAGCGACATGAGCGTGACTGAAGCACTCGATCAGGAAAAAACCCGTCAGTTTAGTCGCATTCCAGTCTATCGCGATAACAGGGATGACATAATTGGCAAGGTGATCAAACGGGATTTGTATGAAGCAGAACGATCTGGCCATGGCAATGCTACAATCAGCGAATATATCAAACCTGTTGTACGTGTCTCAGAAAAACTCCCTGTACAGAAACTTATCGATCTGTTTATTAAAAACCAGGCACACATGTTTGTTGTTGAAGATGAGTTTGGTCAGAATGCCGGCGTTGTGACACTTGAAGATGCGATCGAAACATTACTTGGCAGAGAAATCATCGACGAAACCGATACCGTAGAAGATATGCAGGAGCTGGCAAAAAAACGTTTTCGTGACCGATTACGCGAAGACAAGTTCAACAGCTAATTATAAAACTTCTTACGCGCTCGATATCACAGGTCAAGCCTAAGCACGATGGCACGCCTGTAACTAATGCAATTGACCATCACCGATAACCTGTTGTGCATATTCTCGCATCATATCCTTAACCGGTTGCGGATAATCAACGATATCCATCTGCTGCACCCCTTCATGAAAAAACTGTTTCACATCGGCAGGAATATTTTCGAGTAAACGGTCAAACACATATCGCATAGTGTCCGTATTATGCGTTCGTGTAGCAACTATGCCCCAGTTCAGGTTTAGTATGCGCCAGGGTCGCATAGGGTCAGGAACCACGGCATCCCTGCGAATTTCGGGGTCGGTAACGTCAATAACCTGCTGTATCAATGCCGAAAGTGCTTCGAGCTGCTGTGGGTCCTTGAGCGTGTTGGCGTAACTGGCAATTGCATTTACAACAATATCAAGCCGGGTAAGAAATCCCCCCTGTTTCTGCAACCAGATAACAACCGGGATCGATAGCCGATGCAGGCCCAGCATTTCTTCCTGTAACCCTCGTGATGCACACCCTGCTGCGATCTGATCCAGCAGATTGAGCGCATAATCCGCTATTTCACTGATCTCTTGCTGTTTAATAACGGCTGTTTTGCCGCTTTCAATATCTGATTCGAGACGCAGCATAATCTGAATATTCTGCCGCATCGCATCAATTGCCTGCAGCATGATTCGAGATGATTCGTCGTCCGCCTTCTGCAAACTCAACTGGTAGGCTTCCACGATACTGTTAAAATCCTGTTCCAGCTGTTGCACTGTAGTATCCAGCATTTACCACTCCTGCATTATGTATTCAGGTTATTTATCTGTATTATTCTAATAAAGCATTTTAAAATTATGCGCCAAGAAAAAAATACTGCAAGGTGATCATAATGCGTATTCTGCATACCATGTTACGGGTCGGCGACCTGGAGCGTTCCATCCAGTTTTATACGGAAGTCTTCGACATGCAACTGCTACGTCGCAAGGACTACCCTGACGGAAAGTTCACCCTGGCTTTTGTTGGCTACGGCTCTGAGGCCGAAAACACGGTGATCGAACTTACGCATAACTGGGATACGGAGAGTTACGACCTGGGCACAGGCTATGGACACATCGCCCTGGAAGTTGAGGATGTTTATGAAGCAACGGATCGTATCCGCCAGCGCGGTGGAAAAATCACTCGCGAAGCCGGGCCAATGAATGCAGGCACCACGATCATATCCTTCGTAGAAGACCCTGATGGTTATCCGATTGAGCTTATTGGTAAAAAAACGGCATGATTTACGATTAATCGAGCTTTTCCAGAGTGCATTCTGAAACTCGATTACGTCCATTGTGTTTGCTCTGGTACAGACAATTATCGGCAGCCTTCACCAGCTCGCTACTCGATTGCTCGAATTCTGCGGTGGTGGTTGCCACACCAATACTCACAGTCACCCATAGACTCGCATGATCTGCCCCGGCACGTATGCGGGCATCTTCAATCGCACGGCGTATACGCTCAGCCAGTAACCTTGCATGCTCTGCAGTGGTATTAGGCAATACAATAACAAACTCTTCGCCTCCGTATCGCGCACAGAAATCACTGGCGCGCTTTACCTGTGACGACAGGATAGTCGCAACCTGTTTAAGACAGTCATCCCCCTGCTGATGCCCATAGGCATCATTAAAGTCCTTGAAATAGTCAATATCGATCATAAGCATACTGATGGAGCTGTATTCACGCATGCTACGTTTCCACTCTTCATCGAGCACCATATCAAAATAGCGCCGATTATAAATACCTGTCAGCTCATCGACGATGGTTAGCCTTGACACATGGCTGAACTGACGCGAGGAAGCACGCACGGCAAAGGTCACAACGACCAGAATCAGCACAAATACACCGACCACACCCAACATGGTATAGCGACGTGACATTTCATAATTTTGTATCACGTCTTTATGGCGCTCTGCCTGCAATCGAACAATCCGGTCCAGCATAAACAGAACTTTTTCCGATGCCTTGTTACCCTCACGAAAAATCGCCTCCATGTCTGCCCTGGACATATCTTCGTAGACCAGTGCTTCAACCATGTTGTTATAAAAGGGCTCGGCATAGGCAACCGCCTGATCCAGCTTGTTGAGATTATCTCTGAGCGCTGCATCAAGATCGGTTTGCGTCAGATGCAGGCGTGCTTCGGAATACACGGCTGCAAGACTGAAGTAACGAAGGGAGATTTCATCCCGGTCGAACTGGCCGGGTATACTGATCATCTGCTGCACCACCATAACCCGTTTCTGTACCGCATCACGCATACTGATGAGGTACTGGGTCTGCTGAATATTGTTGCGAATCAGCTCAAAACCCATACGGCTCCACGTATCCAGCTGAAGCAGCAGGATAACCACCACGGCCATACACAGACCGATGACAACACTGAATCCTACCAGCGTTGTGCGATTGCTAAAGTACCTGGATATTGATGGCATAGAAAATAGTTAAATTTATTTTTTTTATTATCTGTACAATATAGTCTGTTTTTTTACATATGACATGCCCGAGCCACACGCTATGGACCTTTCATTTATCGATACAAATACCGCTCTGGCACAGGTTTGCGAGCAAATGGCATCTGCTAGCGCCATCTGCATCGACACCGAGTTCCACCGGGAAACCACCTATTTCCCCGAGCTCGCCCTGATTCAACTATCTGATGGTTCTACCACCTGTTGTATCGACCCGCTGGCCATCAATGACTTTGATCCGTTTCTCAAGCTGTTGAAAAATCCGGCTATAACCAAGGTATTACATGCTTCACAACAGGATCTGGAAATATTTCAGCACCAGTTCAACACCCTGCCAACACCCGTATTCGATACCCAGATTGCTGCCGGACTGCTGGGTTATGGTGACCAGATCGGCTATGCCGGGCTCATGCAGAAGGTGCTGAATGTCAGCCTCGACAAATCACAGTCTCGCACCGACTGGCTCAAACGCCCCTTAAGCGAGGCCCAGCTATCCTATGCCGCGAACGATGTGTATTACCTTGCTCAGGCCTATCCGATCATGGTCAGCTCATTAAGCGACAAGCAACGACTGAACTGGCTCGACGATGACTTTGCTGAACTGGAGAAGCCCGAGAACTACTCGGTTGACCGCCAGCTCATCTGGAAAAAAACCAAAGGCAATCAGAAACTTAAGGGGCAACAGCTAGCCGTCTTACAGGCCATCTCCGGCTGGCGAGAAACCGCGGCGGAGAAGCGTAATCGACCACGCCGCCGCATCCTGCCTGATGAAGCACTCATCGATATTGCACGGCTTCAGCCCGCCAGTATCGACAAGCTTCTCAAATTACGCAGCCTGTCCAAGACAAGGCTCGATCGAGCTGATGCCGAGTCTCTGCTGGAAGCCATGAAGGATGGGTTAGAATTACCCAGAGACGCCTGGCCTAAACATCCGAAGCGTGTTCGCCTGAGCGCAGCTGAAGAAGCGCTGGTTGACGCACTCCACGCCCTTCTTAGATTAAAAGCCGATGAACACGACATCACACCACTCAACCTGGCCAGTCGTAAGGACCTGGAAAAGCTCATTCAGGGCGAACGCGATATCCCGCTTTTACATGGCTGGCGCTATAGCCATGCTGGTCAGGCAATCGAGCAGTTTTTCAAAGGTGACGGCCAGCTTGGCGTTAAGTCTGGCAAGCTCACCACCAGTTAGTACGAGGTTTGTATGGCAGAAGTTGCCGGAATCACAGATTTTCTAGAACAGGCGGGCACACAATTCCGCGTATTCGATATGGGGCGGCGCATCGTTGAAATCGAACGTCGTCAGTTTATCGAATTCGAACAGGGCCAGAGCCCCTATCCTTTACCATTGCAACAACAGGCCTGGCTGGGCTTTGTCGTCTGGCATGAAGAGCGCAAGCAGGACCTGATTATCTGGTTCCTGCGTTTCCCGCTAGATGCCGCTGGCAAGTTAACCCAGGGGATCCGTGATGACTTCCTGCTACGCCTGATTGAACAGAAGGAGCAGGATAGCGAAGAAGAATCAAACCCCTACGGTTACAAGCCCAAACAGGAATATATGGCCTGCTTCCATGCCAAGGCTGCACGCATTCTCAACCAGCCAGCCTCCAGTTACTACGAACACGCCCGTGACTACCTTTCAGGCAAACCCGGATTCGACCAGTGGGCCTTTGTCGGCTTCCAGGGCCTGGCCGATGTCTGCGCACGGCTGGATATCGACGATAATGCAGCCCACTTACCTGAAGCCATTCGCCAGATGCCAGACCAACCCTTCGAAGCACTGGCCCAGTGCCTGGAACACGAGGCTATCGATCAGGCAGTAACCGCTGCCATTGGCGAGCGTGTACAACAGCTACTGGAACAGAGTACTCCGTCCCCAAACTTACTCTCCATGTGTATTCGAGCCATGTCCAGCAGCACTGATCATGAACAGCTGAAAACGATACTGACTGACATCCTGAAGAGCCCCCAGGCCAGCCATCCGGAAGTTCTGGCATCCATCTCGGGACGCTGCTGGCTCATGCTACAGCAAACCGAAATTATCGGGCTGTTTCTCGAGGCACTGGCCAACTGTAGCGAAGGACAGGCGTTTTTTAACCTGGTGATCGTCGACCTGATTAATATTCCGGGCATGCAGGACAGCATCCATCAGGCGGTACGGGCTACCGATCGCTCCGAAAAGCTGTCGACCGCGATCGGTGAACTTTTCAAGAGCTTTACTTGATATCACAGGCAATTACTCCTATTATCGGATAAAACACCGATAAGAAAGCCAGTAAAATGAATAACTTGAGCATACTTCTTCCCAAACAGCATCACCCTGTATGGACGCCTTCACTCGACGCAGTCGAAAGCGAGGCCGAAGCCCTGGTGGAAATTCCATTACTGGGTGAAATTACGGCTGGCAGCCCCATTGAGCGCATCGAGACCCATGACCTGGTACAGGTACCGGCAAACATGGTGCGCCGTAACACCTATGCGCTGAAGGTCAGGGGCCAGTCGATGATCGATGACAATATTCTCGATGGTGACATTATCGTTGTAGAAAAACAGATCAGCGCCAGCAATGGTCAGTCCGTGGTTGCCCTGATCAATAACGAGCAGGTCACCCTGAAAAAATTCTATATCGAAGCCGATGGTATTCGCCTGCAACCCGCCAACCCGGATATGGAACCGATTATTCTGAAAAACGAAGACGTACAGGTACTGGGAATCGTTGCGGGAGTTATTCGAAACTTTTAAACCCAACCGGCAAGCCGCTCAATCATCGCTGAGCAACTGCCGGATCTGTTCAATTTCATCCCGCGCCTGGTCGAGAACCCCCATAGCAAGCACCGGGTCATGCCTGCCCTTCGACAGTTTTTTTAATGCGGGCACGCGCTCAAGGTCCGGTAGATGACGTGTATCCTTATGCTGCAGCATGCTGTAGATCTGTGCAATAACGACGCCATCCACCAGCTGCAGCCTGTCACCATTATCCCGATGCCAGTGTTCCGCATGACTCACCACCTGCAACATTTCAGCGGGCAGATTCCAGGACTTCACTACCAGCACACCGGCAGCCACGCGTAGCGCACGTATTAACTGATCGATTTCATCTTCACTGGAAAACTCCAGTCCGGTTTTATCGATATAGGTAATCACGGGTATCACACCGATATCGTGTATCAGTCCAGCCAGTAGTAACTGATCTGTATCGAGATGTTTAATATGCTCCCCCAGTGCAAACGCAATCGCCGCTATTTCTACACTGTGCTCATAAAACCCCTGCATTTTTCGTTTGAGCAGGCCATGACGTGACTTAAATAACTGCGCCATGCAAAAGCTGATGACCAGGTTTCGAGTGACTTTTAAACCGAGCCTGACAATAACATCACGCATGGAACGAATCGGGTTAACACCACGGTTAAGCGCACTGTTTGCCACCTTGATCAGTCGTGCAGATAACGCGGGATCCAGCTCGACGATTTTACTGACCTCCGCGATTTTCACATCCTCCTGCTCAATCGCCTTTCGGATACGTACAGCTACTTCAGGCAGGCTGGGTAATTTTAACTTCCCCGATTCCACAGCCTCCAGCATGGCATTGTAGATATTTAATTCCACATGCCCCATATGCTGACTGAGCAGGCGCTCATCGACCAGCGCCTCCTTTTCAATCACACGATTAAACAGCTTACGGTCAAAGACCCATAACGTACTTTCTGTTACTGCCTGCAGACAGCTTTCTGGCTCTTCACCTTCATTGAACAGTGGCCATAATGCTTCACTGGATGTTTCACTCAGTATCTGTTCGGGTAGATACTGGTAACGTAATTCCAGTTGCCCTGAGCAGAGGTAGAACACCTGATTGTTTACATCACGTGCAAAAATAGTGTCGTGAGGTTTTAAATGCCGCACCGCTACAGTGGATGCAAGGCGAATGCGATCGCCGCTGTCCAGATCCCTGAAGGGTTTTAACTGATGTATTCGTGTCGCTAAAACGTCTTCAGGGCTGGGCATGATGAGCTCAGAGCTTTAGCAGCTTGAGAATGGAGGCCATCTTGATATGGGATAGCGCAAAAATATTTCCGGCAAAGTCCTTGTCTACCCGGTCGCCAAGTAATTTTCGAAATGCCGGCACCTGGTTAATCTTGCGCAGACCTTCGAGCTTGTGATGCTTAAGATGATGATAAATCTGCGCAACAATCACAATGTCACTCACCTCAACATCTGCACCGCTCTGACAGCTCCACCCCTCGTACGCTTCTATCACCTGAAAAATATCATCTGGCAGATTCCACTGGCGCACAACCATCCCACCCACAATTTTCCTGAGGTTCGAAATAATTCCTTCCAGCTCAGCTTCATCAGACACTAGCAGCCCTGTCGTCTCAATGTAGTGCAGAATCGGAATGACCCCAATCTCATGTACCATGCCAGCCAGAAACAGATGATCAGGTGAGTAATGGCGTGTCTGCTCGGATAGCGCATGACTCAGGCAGGCGACATCAAGGGCACGATCATACACCTGGTGCATCCGTGCATTCAGAAGCTCAGAACGGGTATTAAAGGTATTGCGCAAGGCCAGTGAACCCGCAAGCTCACGGGACGTTTCCAGGCCCAGTTTCTGGATGGCGCCCTGCAGGCTTGTTACAGTGCCGCTAGACTGTTCACTGTGATGGTTATTTGCAACCTGTATTAAGCGGATCGCCAGGGTGGGCTCCGCTGAAATTATATTCGCCAGCTGATCCAGACTGACTCCCGGACTTTTCAGAGAAGCCCTGACCTTCTGTGCGACATCAGACAGACACGGCAATGCCAGATCACCTGCATTAAAGGCCTCGAGTATTTCGTTATAGAGCAAACCCTCAACTTCACTCAGAGACGGTAACTGATCATCACCACCAAGCATTTCCTGGTCGATAAAGTTATGGAAGAGCTGCTTATCCAGTTGCAATACAACACACTGACTCTGTGCAACCAGACTGGTCTTATCTTCACCTTCGGCAAATAAAGGATGCAGTGCACGCTCATCATCTTCCTGTACCAGATGCGTATGGTTTTCCACATCACACAGGTCGAGCTTACCCTTGAGGAGGTAAGTGAACCATCGCTGCTCCTGATTGGCAGTTAATTCATCACCCGCAGACAGCTGTTTCAGGTTCGACTGATTAGCTATTTTCAGCCGGTTTTCCCGATGTAACTGGTTAATTGGTACCAGCTGTTTCAGCCGGTTATTATCTATTTGCACCGCATCATCCATTTGAGAATTTAAGTTTATTCATTTATGCCGTTATAGTTGAAAATAGCACACCGCCCCAGACAGCGGCGCTCTGGCCCTTTAATCATATCGGTTTACGCGGCAGCAATCTTCACCTTTTTGGGCTATAGTCCACCCATAAGATCCTGTTTTAACTACAGAGAGATTAAAAATATGGCAACAATACAAAAAACGATGTTTGTTGTATTTGCGTTTCTTCTGGGCTTCTTTAGCAATAGTGTAATTGCTGAAAATTCAAAAGCTTTTGGGGATTACGTAGTGCACTTCAACGCCTTCCGCAGTGATACCCTCACCCCGGAGATCGCCAAGGCCTATGGCCTGACACGACGTAACAATCGCATGGTGGTCAATATCACGGTGCAGAAAAAGAATGGCGATGCCAGTAAGCCTGTGAAGGCAACCGTCACCGGTTTTGCCAGCAACCTGACCGGTCAGGTTAAGGAACTCAAATTCAAGGAAATCTACGATGGTGAAGCCATTTACTATCTGGCCCAGTCCCAGGTAGCACATCGTGAAACCCTGCGATTTACAATCAACGCAACCCCAGCAGGTGAAACCCTGGTAGCCAAGGTCAATTTTAAACAGCAGTTCTTCACTGACTGACCTGTTAGCACCGAAAAATCATCCATACTCAGGCCCGCCTTCTGCGGGCCTGGCGTGCTGTGGCCCTCTGACCATACCATCGGACGGCTATTTCCGTTACAATCCCCACCCAATAATATTCTACAACCTTCCAAGGCTAGTCTTACGAATGACAAAACAAAGCTCCTATAGCTATGATGAGCTGCTGAAATGCGGTCATGGCGAACTTTTCGGCCCGGGCAATGCCCAACTTCCTGTCCCTAATATGTTGATGCTGGACCGCATTAACCTGATTTCCGAAGAAGGTGGTGAATACGGTAAGGGTGAAATCAGGGCAGAACTGGATATCAATCCCGATCTGTGGTTTTTTGAATGCCACTTCCCCGGTGACCCGGTCATGCCAGGCTGCCTGGGTCTGGATGCCATGTGGCAGCTGGTTGGCTTCTATCTGGGCTGGAAAGGCCACCCGGGGCGCGGTCGTGCCCTTGGGGTTGGTGAAGTCAAGTTCACCGGCCAGGTATTACCCACGGCAAAGACCGTCAGCTATCACATCAATATCAAACGTGTGATTGCCCGTGGCCTGGTCATGGGTATTGCTGACGGAACCGTAGAAGTGGATGGGCGAGAAATCTACACGGCGAAGGGCCTGAGAGTAGGCCTGTTTAGCAAAACAGACGAATTTTAGGTAAGCAGATAAATGAAACGAGTTGTAATCACCGGCATTGGCATCGTCTCCTGCCTGGGCAACGACAAACAGGCAGTCACCGAGTCCCTGAGAGAAGGTCGCTCCGGCATCAAGTTCCAGCAGGCATACAAAGATGCTGGGATGCGTAGCCATGTCGCAGGTTCCGTTGATATTGATATAGATGCACATATCGACCGCAAGGTTAAACGCTTTATGGGCGATGCGGCAGCCTATGCCTATATATCCATGCAGCAGGCGATAGAAGACGCTGGTCTGCCAGAAAACATGGTTTCCAGCCCGCGCACTGGCCTGATTGTTGGCTCAGGTGGCGGCTCACCGAGCAACCAGATTCTTGCCACGGATACACTCCGTGAAAAAGGCATACGCCGTGTTGGCCCATATATGGTTCCAAGAACCATGTCGAGCACGGTTTCCGCCTGCCTGGCAACGCCGTTCAAGATCAAGGGCATTAACTACTCTATCAGCTCCGCCTGTGCCACAGGCACCCATTGCATTGGCAATGGTGTTGAGCAGATCCAGATGGGTAAGCAGGACATCGTCTTTGCCGGCGGTGGTGAGGAAGAGGACTGGACCCTCAGTATGCTGTTTGACGGCATGGGTGCCCTGTCGACCAAGTACAATGAGTCGCCGGACACTGCATCTCGCCCCTATGACGCTGACCGCGATGGCTTCGTTATTGCTGGTGGTGGCGGTATCGTGGTACTGGAAGAGCTGGAGCACGCGAAAGCGCGAGGCGCAAAAATTTATGCTGAAGTCACCGGCTATGGTGCAACGTCAGACGGTCACGACATGGTCGCGCCATCCGGAGAAGGTGCCATTCGCTGCATGCAGCAGGCTCTGGCAACTGTCGATACAGGTGTTGACTACATCAATACCCATGGCACCAGTACACCCGTGGGTGATACCGCTGAGACAGGCGCCATTCGTGAAGTCTTCGGCGACAGCATCCCGCCTTTCAGCTCAAGCAAGTCACTATCTGGTCATTCGCTGGGCGCAGCGGGCGTTCAGGAAGCCATTTACTGCCTGCTGATGATGGAAAATAATTTCATACAGGGTTCTGCTAACGTCAACAAACTGGATGAAGCCGTAGAGGGTATGCCTCTGGTCACCGAACGACGCGATGGTGTTGAACTGAATACAGTGCTCACCAATAACTTCGGCTTTGGCGGCACCAATGCCAGCCTGGTACTCAGCAAGCTCAGGGACTAGGGCAAGCTTCCCACGGACGGGAAACACGCAGGCCTGCGGCTATGACCCAGCCAGACACAGACACCCCCTTTAGCAACCTCGATCCCGAGTTCATTATCGACTCGGTTGAATCCCTTGGCCCTCTCTGCGACGCACGTATTTTTGCGCTCAATTCCTATGAGAATCGGGTCTATCAGATCGGCCTGGATAGCCCCTGGAATGGCCACTCCCGACTGATAGGAAAGTACTATCGGCCCGCACGCTGGACTGACGCACAAATCCAGGAAGAACATGACTTCACACTGGAGCTGGCGGCGCTGGAAATTCCCGTTGTCCCACCACTGAAGCTGGAGTCCGAAACTTTACATCACTACCAGAATCATCGCTTTAGCCTCAGTCCACAACGCGGTGGACGCTGTGCCGAGCTGGACAACCGGGAACACCTGGAATGGATCGGCCGATTTATGGGGCGTATACACCTCGCCGGTTCCAGCCGGAAATTTGAGCACCGTCCCTCAATCAACCTGCAGAATATGGTCATCGACAGCGCAGATTTCCTCAGTACATCTGGCTTCATACCAGATTACCTCCAGGAGGCCTATCAGAGCCTGCTGCAGGATATTCTGCCATTACTCCAGCAACGCATTAACAACTGCCCTTACAACGAGATTCGCCTGCACGGTGACTGCCATAGTGGCAATATTCTGTGGACCGACGAAGGTCCCCATTTCGTAGACTTCGATGACTGCCGCAGCGGTCCAGCCATACAGGATCTGTGGATGCTGCTCTCTGGCCAGCCAGATGAACAGCAACAACAGCTCAACCATGTCCTCGACGGTTACTTCGAGTTCGCCGAACTGGATCATCAGGAACTGCAACTGATAGAACCGCTACGCTGTATGCGACTGATTCATTACGCTGCCTGGCTAGCAAGGCGCTGGCACGACCCGGCCTTTCCCATGAACTTCCCCTGGTTTAATACACCCAGCTACTGGGAGCAGCATATCCTCGAATTACGCGAACAACTGGCCCTGTTACAGCACGGCCAGAGCCTCCACCTTTAGTAATTTTTTAAATTTTGCAGCTAAGCACCTGTATTTTTTATAAAAAAAGGCTAGAATCAGAAAAAACAACAGAATGGCATCGTGCAATGAATACATTGATGAAGACATTAGCCGCATCTCTTAGTCTCAGCCTGCTCACAAGCACCAGTTTTGCAGCGCCTCCATGGGCAGAGGAAAATGCTACTGATGAGACAACCCCGTCTATCACAGAAGCACCTGTGGACTTTGGTACTAGCCCTGCCATGCAGGATACACCACAAACAGATACACCATCAGAACCGCAAGCCATGACAGAATCAGCACCGATTGCTGAACCAGAAGCGACACCCGCTGAAACCACAGCTGTGGTAGTGGAAGAACATCATGGCGACGTGTTGCAAATGCCCTCTGAGGAAACCAGGGCCATTGGTGTTCGCCTGCTGGATTTTCCTCGTCGCGGAATGAACACATCCAAAGTCGAAAACGAACTGGGCCGCCCTACCGAAATCATACCCGCTATTGGCAAACCACCAATTTCACGCTGGGTGTATGACGACCGCATTGTTTATTTCGAATATTCATCCGTAATTCACGTGGTGGCCAGGTAAAGGCCACTACATTTATCAAACAAGCTGTCGGCCTTCGCCATGGCTGATATTCAAGCTCTCCAGCAGCAACTTCAGTTACAACTCCCCTCGCCAGTTACTGAAATACACACGCCTTTGCTTGAGCTGCGTGGCGTACAGTTATTTATAAAGCGTGATGAGCTTATCCACCCTGTAGTACAGGGCAATAAATGGCGGAAACTAAAATATAATCTGTTGCATGCCATAGAACAGGGATACACAAAAATCCTGAGTTTTGGTGGTGCCTATTCAAATCATCTTCATGCACTTGCTCGTGCATGCCAGATCTGTGAACTCGACTCCATCGGCATTGTCAGAGGTGAAAAACCTGCAACACCCAGTCCCACATTGATGGATATTACTAACTGGGGAATGCAGCTGGAATATATCAGTCGCATTGACTATCGGCACAAAAACACCGACGAGTTTATCGAGGCGTTACATCGAAAATTTGGCGACTTTTATATGATACCGGAAGGTGGTGATAATAGCCTCGCTCGCAAAGGATGTGGCGAATTGCTCGATGAACTTGACACTTGCTACGACACTATCTGCTGTGAAGTTGGTAGTGGCACGATGCTGAGTGCACTAATTGAGTATAACCGTAATCCCGATACACAGTTCCTCGGCTTCGCTGTATTAAAAAACCGACAACTTGATGACACTATAAGTCATAGTCTGGTGAACACTAACCATTCAACACGATGGAGTATTAACCATGACTATTCATTTAATGGCTTTGCCAGAACCACAACGGCATTAAATCAGTTTATTACTGATTTTTATCATCAGCATAAAATACAGCTCGAACCTGTATATAGCGGTAAAATGCTGTACGGCATTATGGAGCTGATTCAGCAGGGACATTTCAAACCCGGCACGCGAATACTTGCTATACACGGCGGGGGGCTACAGGGCTTACGCGGCTACCCTGCTTTATCTGTCAAGCGCTAACGATATGTAATACACACCTGTGACATGGAGTCTAACATGAAACGCCTGTATATCATCTTCCTGCTTATCCTGCCACTCACCGCTCTGGCCTGCTACAAACCAATACGAATACTAATGCCAGAATTCACTGACATTCACTGTCTAAACAAGACGCTATGCATCGACACATTACATCAAGCAGAAACGGCCACGCATCTTTATAACGCCTCCATTGATTATATTGAATCACATATAGATTCCATCCAGCACAAACCCCGTATAATCTTTTGCAGTAGTGAGTCCTGTTTCAATCAGTTTGGCTTTCATTCCCCCGCCAAGGGAAAAACCTTTGCAACGATGGGAATCGTGATTGGACCAGAAGGATGGAAAGATTACATAGTACGCCACGAACTGATTCACCACCTGCAGGTGGAACGCATGGGTCTATACAACTGGCTGATGAGCCCACAATGGTTTAGAGAGGGTATGACCTATGCCGTTAGTGACGACCCAAGACCACTCTCAGAGAATTTCATAACAATGCGAAACCGCTTCAAAGCATGGAAACTGCACCAGTCAAAAGACAACTTCTGGCAAGCTGCACGCAGCTTATAAAAAAAGCCCGGGATGCCCGGGCTTTTATGACAATCACAGGCCGTAATTAACAATCAGGCCAATCATCAATTCCTGTGCATTTAACAATGCCGCCTGAGTGGTTGCAACATTCAGGCTCTGTTGCTGTTGCACAAGTAAAATCTGCTCAGCCTGTACACCAATACTATCTGCCATTGCCAGTATCAGATCAGCTTCTTCGCCGATACGGTTTGCCATCACACCAATATCGGCAGATAAGCTCAGGATACTTCCAACGGAATCTTCCAGTGTAGGTGTTGCACTGACCGCATTCAATCCATCTACCGCAATAGCATAACCATCAACAGCAATAGCCATCGCCGCTAACTTACCACTCAGATCCATCAGCGTAAGCAATGATTGCTGGTTGATTGTCATGGTATTATTTACAGCATCTGCACTCATCACAGAATCCAGATTCTGGATTTGCAATTTCAGCGAATCCACATCTAACGCAACTGTTGCCAGTTCGGTGGCTGCATTCAGGGCATTCAGAACAACGGCTTCCATATCCAGCTGAAGCAGGCTTGCCACGCTCATCTGACTCAGTAGCTCGGTGTTATATACAGACGTATCAATCTGTGCAACCAGATTAATCACATTGGTTTGTGCCGTCAGCATATTTTGCTGAGTCAATGTCACATTATCATTCTGGATCTGCTGTGTGATCAGGATATTATCTGCCATCAAACCAATATTATCTGACATAACAAGAATACGATCAGACATTTCACCAATACGATCCGCCATGGCACCGATATCATCAGACAGTCTCAGCATAGCAGAAATACCCTGAGCAATACTTAGCTGATCAACGCTGGCACTAAGTGCATTCAGATCGGTTGACAGGCGAATTGCTTGTGTTGCCAGGCTAACATTAACCGCACTCAAGTCCTGCAGGGCTTGCAGGATGTCGGCATCGAGAGAGATTGGCGAAGCCAGCGATGCATTTACATTTTCGACATTCGTAACATAAGTATTGGCAGACTGATTTGCGCTTAATAGCTCTCCACAAAACGCGTCTGCGCCCATGCTTATATTCACGAGCTGAGTGTTGAATGCATTTGCTTCAGAAACCAGCCCCTGCAAATCAGACGCCAGCGGAGAAACTGCCATGGCTTTCTGGTTAAACATAACCAGTGCCACTAACAGCATAATTGTTTTCAGTAAATTTTGTGTAAACAGGTTCATAATTTATACTCCAGAAACTCTATCAAACTCGGCGGGCTTAAAGCTCATTCGCCGCTATAACACCAATGGTCGCATTGCTTGCAGCAAGCAAAGATGCCTGGGTGAATTCGATATTGGTCTGTTGAATATTCTGTGTTTCGACAATGCTGTTAGACATGTCACCAATGTTGTCAGCCATCACTACGATGCGATCACTCATTTCGATAATACGGTCAGACATTACACCGATATCGGCACCAAGCTGTAACATACTTGCCGTTGCACTGGAAAGGATACTGGAAGATGTCCAGCGATCCAGTCGCTCGATATCACTGCCATAAGAATCCAGAATAGCGGCTAGTGTCCGGTTCACACTAGAAAGATCTGCCAGCAGGGTCAGCGTATCGCCATTGATGTAATGGCTCGCCACCTGACTGTCTGCCATCACCAGGCTATACAAAGTATTAACCTGAGCCAGGTAAACAGAAACTTCGCCTTCGATACGCATTAGCTCAACGGCCATATTCAGCGTATTCAGTGACACCAGGTCCATTGAAAACCCTAATGCATTAGCCTGAGTTAACAAACCGATTAAAGCCGGTTCATAGGTAAGAGTTGCCACCGTGTCACTCAAGGCAATCATATTCTGTTGCGTTGCAAGAATACTGTTTTGTGTGGTTACAACATTGGCGCTCTGCAATTGCTGAGTGATAAGGATACGATCCGCCATGGCTCCGATGTTATCGGCCATCACTAGAATTCGATCCGCCATTTCACCGATGCGACCCGCCATTGTGCCTATATCATCAGACAGGCGCAGCATTGCCGCCAGACTCGCATCAAACTCAACCAGCTCTGCGACATCATCGATACTATTAATATCCATCGACAAGCCCTGAATACGCGCCGCAAGGCTAACTGCAAGATTCGACAGGTCATCCAGAGACGTCAGCGAACTAGCATCGACACTAAATGCCGTATTCATGCTCGCATAAACCGTTTCCGTCGCTGCCAGCCAGTCAGCAACAGAAGTACTTGCCAGCTTGAGTTCGGTACAGCTATTTTGCGGGGTCAATGTGATACCAGCGACCTGAGCATCGACGGCCTGCCCCTGACTAACCAGGGCAGCAAGATCATTAGACAGGGCCGACGCAAAAGCGTTACCAGTGGATAATGTGAAAATAAAAAATGTCAGTGTCACCAGCTGACGCAGGTGTCGGGACAGGGATAACAACATGGGGGGATACCTCGATACAACAATTAAGACTTTGAATACTGCTAAATGGCTACTACTCGAGTAACATGTGGATCGGGGCGTGATATACGCCTGATGCTTAAATATCCGTATTTAATAATATTATTATTTACTAATAGATATGAGCCTGTCTATGCACCCTGTCCGTTTCTGTGGAGAAATCGACAAACTGACAATGATGCCTCGTTCGGGGGCTTGATTAGATTAATTTCAAATTATTTCAATGACTTATGACCCAAAAAAATAGTGGTATCGCTGGACTGGGTCATCTGTAATATGAGAAACCTGATGCAGCAGGCAAGCCAGCTCTAAACAACAATGTTTACAAGAGCCCAATGTATGGCCACCAGGTCATATGAAAAAATTACGCTTCCTGGCATAAGCGGTCGTTGAACTGTCGAAATGCGGATGGCTCCTGAGACAACAAAGCGGGGGGGTATTATATGTGTAAATATACTCGACTTATGTCTTGTAATCTTTGCACTTATTAGCTTACAAAAGTACTCATCAAACAGCTAAGCCTCTGTTTATTTATGACTTCTATAAATTCGTATAAATATTGCATCTATTTTTGTGAAACTTACATATATGATTATCAGGGTGGTACGCAGATATGATAAATATCAGAATAATTTTAGTCTTATTCTCGTCATTGATTTTCTCAAATTCAATCGCAGCCCCAATGTATTACACTTTTGAAGGCAACATTACCTCTATTACACATGATAATGCTGGAGCAATTTCCAATGCAGGTTTATCAGAGGGATCTTCCGTTACATATACTCTCATTATAGATTTCGATGCTGCTGCCTCTGAAACACACTTTGGTGGTTATATTGATTATGACACTTATGTAGATACAACTTCATTGGATTATTTCTATGTTGATTACATTGGCGGTGATGCACTCACTGAGGTAGATGGGGGTTTTTATAACACTGTTGGGCCAGCTGATGGTACGGGCTCTATGAATGCATCAGAGAAGAACTGGGGATACGAAACCTTAGTTGGACAAGCGGGAGGATTTCTCCACACTAATTCAGACGATGACCAGCTTCAGTTAAAAAACATCGGACTCAATGTATCTGATTGGGTTATAGGCACTACTGTACTTGTCGACAACTGGGCTTTTGATTCAAATAACAATCAATCGCAATTATTCGCTCAAGTGCAATTAACCAGTATTTCCCCGGTCCCTGTCCCTGCTGCAGCATGGTTATTTAGTATGGGGCTGATTAGTTTGGTTGGGTTCGCGAGATCTAAGAGCGCATAAAACCTGAAATAAATTCAATCACAGTAAGGCGACTTCTATAGTCGCCTTTTTTATTTCATTTAAATTTCACTATATAGTGATCTCAACACTTGAGATCCACACATGACCAGAGAGGTCAAGGTAGAATCTCTGCATAAACACAATGACTATCAGAATTAACCTGAAAACTGAGAAAGTGTAGACTTCTGAATAAAGGCAACACAGGCATCGACGACGGCTGCATCTTTCAGAATCCGGTTATGACCCAGGCCCTGTGTCTGCAACAGTTGTGCATGTTGAAAACAATTCTTAAGATGTTTACTGACTTCCAGTGAAGTAATACGGTCTTTTTTATCATGGATCAGCAGTACTGGTTGTGGTATCCAGCGCGCATTGTATTCAGCAGAGGTCTCCTGTATTGAAATATGGCCCAGAAATTTTTCAAAGCGCTCGAGTAACTTTCTTCGTGTTTGTGCATTCGCCTTGATCATGGTGGTATAAATTTCCATTAACTTTTCAGTTGAAGGTGGTGCTGCGATCGCGACAATACACCTGACCATGACACCATAATTACGAATGGCATACAGACTGCATGGCACTCCAAAAGAATGGGCAATTATCGCCTCGAAATTTCCTTCCTGCTGCTGTATCTGTCGAATCGATTCTGCAAATTCAAACAGACTGGTCTGCCAGCCCTCTGACTCACAATGCGCTGGCGCATCCATCCAGATCACACGATAACCAGCATCAATCAAACCCTGAGCCAGCACTGACATCTGTCTGCCACAACCTGCCCAGCCATGTAACAGAAAAACCGATTTGCATGCTGTCTGACCCACGACCCAGTAACTTACCCGTTTGCTATTAACTCGCACTTGTAAAGCGGATATTCCTGGCGGCGCAAAGCTGTCATGACTGGAAAAAACCTGCCGGCCAGGATGTAACCACCAGTGATATGCCAACCATGAAGCCATGCGTGAAGAAAAAAACTGTAATATGCGAAAGCTGAAATACAGCAACAGCTGCTTATAACTGGATTTGTGCTTTTTTCTATTAATTGTCATGCGATCAGCTTTCTGGACACAGGCGTATACCGAGTAATACTGGTAATTATTCTACGTCTTCATCCAGTGATTCAACTGCCTCTTCGAGATCTCGATAAGCACGGCTGTAACGGCTTGAGATGCGGTTAAAGCGATCAAAATCCTTTTGCCAGTTAGTATCCAGCGTACTCTGACTAACCTTTCGATTATCGAAGCTAATCACCTGATTAGCATGTATATCGAAGCTTTTTCTATACTCGATAAATTCCCGTGCGATCTGCTGTTTATATGCGCGGAACTCATCTTGCATCGCCTGTTGCTGCTGCATGACTCGTTGTC